>JAISLT010000051.1 GCA_031277165.1 Spirochaetaceae bacterium | reverse complement strand
CGGATCCGGCACCGAGGAAAGTTTCAGTTCGTATTGGGAATTGACATCCCCCTTGAACAAAACAAACCGGCCTTCGCTGTCGACAATCGCGTAAGCTTCCGGCTTTTCCGTACACATAAGAGCCTCCTTGGTTTACCGTCGCATTACCGGGAGCAGCGGATCAAATATTGTTAATAACAAATTCATATATTTTTTTTATTTCTCCCCTTGGTTTATATTCTTTTATACGAACAAATTGTTGATTGTTCTTTTTAGAAATTTCAAACTCAATTCCTTTGGGTTTTTTTTGGAGACAAGATATTAAATCGTTTTTACAAATTTCTTTTCTACGAAGAAAGTGCTTGTTCATCTTGCCAAGCAGTTCATCAAGAGCAATCCAGCCATCCCGCTCCTTATGGCATTTTAATTGCGCTGTAAGAACGGTTAAATTCACAAGTTCTTTACTCCAAAAATAGATTTTGCGCGATAATATTAATAGCAAGGTTGCAACATGCTTAAGTCTTTTTCCAGCCCATTCCTGATATTTATTTTTTGATGAATTTAAAAAATCTTGTAAAGTTTTCATAGGAACTACATGAAAACTGAATTGATAACCAAAAACGCTAAAAAAACAAATACTTGTATTGGCAACTTCTGATTTGGCAGCACAGTATATAGTCACGTCATCTATTTCATAATTTACAATGTCGTGAATTTTTACAGGTAGATACTCCTTAAAGGAGTATACTTTGGGATTATATACAAACTTTTTATCATGCGTTTCATTCTCACGATTTTTCGTATAGTCTTGCCATGTATTCAAAATTAAAGCGCAAGAAAGCGAATAAAAAGCATCAAAAATATTATAAATTGGCAATGAATTTACTTCTTTCGCTTCTCGCAATTGATGTAATGAAGCATAAGGATAGCCATCATTTCCAATTTCGGATATGCGTTGGACTAGTTCCTCAAGTGGCCTGTCGTCTATTGCGTATAAATTGTTGATAAGCAGAAGCATTTGCTTTTCGTATTTTGCCCTGTTGCTTGGTGGATATTTTTCGCTAAACTCCAATAGTGATATTACCGTAACGTTCTCACCAGTACATTTCTCGTATTGAGTATGAGTGGGCTTGTTATAAATGATTATAAGCCTTTCACATTGTTTAGCAAGCATCATACCCAATCTGTGTGCTTTTTCTTCTTCCCGCGAGGCAAAAAACCAGATACTCCTTCCCATTGACCACAACGGAATGACCTCATTCGATTTCCATATGTAACGATTTTCTGAGGAAAGCGCCTGATTAAACTTAAATCGCTGTCGATACTTGGCTTCAGGATATTTTTCCTCAATAATTAAAGATGCGAGAGCGGAATATAACAACATGAAGAGAGGGAACGTACGATTTTTTACAATAGGATCAAAATCACCTTCTTTGAACTTGCGCAGATATTTTTTATAATTATCATTGATATCAAAATCTTGTATATAGACAGTAACAAAATCGCCGCCTTTTGTATAAATAATCTCAAAAACATCATGCCATTCACGCACTTTCCAATTATCCTTGTCAGAAGACATGTTTGAATCAACTCTGAATATTGCCTTAATCCTATTCGCATATGCGGGCGCAATTGATAAAATGGTTACCATGTACTCCAGTTCTTCTATTGATATTGTCTGAATTTGGTTAATTAGGTTTTTATCAAAATTAATTTCATTGAATAAGATCCATGGATATATTTCACGACTCCAGGCGTCAAATCTAGTATCTTTCCCTTGATGAGATGGGGCCGATAGCCAGTTATGAAAATCAAAAATGTTTAGCTTCATCAGAAAAAACCTCTCTTTGGCAAATGACTGGTCTTACAAAACTCATAAATGGTCCCCGGTGAAAACTTACCGGTTTTCAGGCCAAAACCTACAAAACCGCATTTTATGCACATATAGGCCATATTGCGTTTCCTCCTTTATAAATGAGCCTCCGCAGAGCAGAGCTCTGCGGAATCTTAGCTTTGCCTTTGTTCGAACGGAGGCTCGTTCGATAGGAAGTTTATTATACCGTCTGGTTTAATACCAGATTTTTGTAAGCATTGCGTTATTTCAGCCGCAGCAGAGCTGCGGGGTATTAAATCAGACTTTCGAATAAATGTATTGGTGAATGAATGGTAAAAAGTGGGGGTACTTCGCATAACAATGCAGTATACGCTACGCCGCCGTTCGGCGGATCGGGGTTTCGTTCGCCTAGGCCGGTTGGCCTGCGGCCTCGCTCCCACGGATCACTTTTTCCCCATTTGGGCTGGGCGGGACTGCTGCGCAGTCCGCATTCTCCCAGCCCAAACTTCGTATACTGCCGGACGTTGTTGCTTCGCCCTGTGAACTGCCAAAGGAGCCCGGCAATCGGGATGTTTTATGCAGTTTCGGAGGGGAACGCCACAGGATGCTAGACCCCCAGACAGGTCCCCACCGCTATGGCGGTATCCAGCAGGGGGTCCTCCCGGGGAACTTTTTTTATCTTTCCCGCTGGGACCGAAAGATCCACCGAGCCGATGCCGCTGCAAAGCTGAGCCGCCATTTTTCCGTACTCCCCCCGGGCAAGCAGGTCCGCGGCGGCGGTCCCCAGCCGGGTGGCCAGGACCCGGTCCGAGGCGCTGGGGATGCCCCCCCGCTGGACATAGCCCAGCACCGTGGCCCTGGTTTCCATCCCCGTTTCTGTTTCGATTTCCCGGGCCACCCGGTAGGCGATAGAAGGAAGCCCCGTTTCCGCCCGGTATTTTTTCCGGTCTTTTTTTTCCATCCTGGATTCTTCCACAGAAAGGGCCCCTTCGGCCACCACCACAATAGAAAAACTTTTTCCTTCTTTGGCCCGGTTGTTCAAGTGACGGCCTATGGCTGTAATGTCGTAGGGAATTTCCGGTATCAGGATCACGTCTCCGCCTCCGGCTATGCCCGCATACAGGGCCAGCCATCCGGCCTTGTGCCCCATGGTTTCGATCACCATAACCCGGTTGTGGCTTGCGGCGATTGAATGGAGCCGGTCTATGGCATCGGTACAGATAGCCATGGCGGAATGAAAACCAAAGCTCCGTTCGGTTCCCTCGATGTCGTTGTCTATGGTTTTTGGAAGCCCCAGGATATTAAGCCCCTCCTGGGAAAGAAGGTATCCGGTGGTGTTGGTTCCGTTTCCTCCCAAAACTACCAGACAGTCAAGTTTATGCCTGTTGTAATTTTCTTTGATGGCCCTTACTTTATCTTCCCCAATTTCGGAAGATTTAAAGGGCTTTTCCCGGCTTGTGCCAAGGATCGTCCCCCCCCGGGTAAGGATCCCCGAAAAATCCGTGGGTTCCAGGGGCCGCACATCCCCGTCGATTAATCCCCGGTATCCGTTGGCTATTCCCAGGATGTTCATGTGGTAACGATCATAGGCGGCCCGGCACACCCCCCGGATAGCGGCATTCAGCCCCGGACAGTCCCCCCCGGAGGTAAGGATCCCGAAGGTTTTGGTAACGCTTTGTTCCGTGGCTTCCATAGGTAGTACTACCCCCGCTGCCTGGGATTGATCCGCGGTTAGTTACCGGGCTAGTTCCGCAAAGGTCCCAAGTACCGCCTGGGCCACTTCCTCATCCTCCGCCACGCTGCCGCCGCTTATCCCAATGCCGCCCAGGGTTTTACCCTTTATTTGCAGGGGAAAGCCCCCGCCAAAAATAACCAGCTTATCGTTGGTTACATTAATCCCAAAGGCGCTTTCCCCTACTTGGGCGATCCTGCCGAATTCCGCGGTGGATTGCCGCAGCACCGCGGCGGTATAGGCCTTTTTGGGGGAGATCTCCAGGCTGGGAAGAATAGCATCCCCAAAACGCTGGAGCAGCCGCAGGTTGCCGTTTTCGTCACTGACAGAGAAGGTTATCCCCACCCCCAGGGCCCGGGATTTTTGCTTGGCCGTCCGGGCCAGTTCTTCGCAGATCTCTTCGGTTAATACAAAATCACTCATATACACCCTCCGGTTCATTCGCAGTGGGGTCTGATACCCCAAGAACCCGCCCTTCTTCCCCCGCGCAAGCGGGTTCTTGGGGATCTTCAAGGCGGGAGTTTTATCCGCCGCATATAAAAATCCAAAAAGTGCAACAGGCTCCTAGGGATCTTCCCGCTCCCGTACCACTATCCATTTTTCGCCCCGGGGGGCTTCCTCATCTTCCGGCGGTTTATCCCCGGGTTTTTGGTCCCCGTAGCGGTCGTACCCGTCCTCCCAGCGCTTTCTGCCGCTGCGCCCGGAATCTTCGCCCTCCGGCGGTTTATCCCCAGGTCTTTGGTCCCCGTAGCGGTCGTACCCGTCGTCCTCCCAGCGCTTTCTGCCGCTGCGCCCGGAATTCTCATCCTCCAAAGGTCTATCCCCGGATCGTTTGTCTTCGTACCGGTCGTACCCGTCGTCTTCCCAGCGCTTTCTGCCGCTGCGCTTTTGTTCGTGCAGGGTCCGTTCCAGTTCCTTAAGGGCCTCGTCGAATTTACCAAGGAAACTTTGCAGGTCCTCGGCAAAGACAATCACCGATTGGCGTTCAAAGCCCCCGGTTTCCCTGCCCTTGCTTTCCACAACGTTAAGGTACAGATCCCCCATGCGGTTTTCTTTTACATTAAAAAAATACGTCCTGTTAGGAAGTATTAACCTGGTCGAAAAAAGTTCTCCCCGTACACCCATACTGTCATCCTTTTACGCCGGCTTCGGCGTCCGCTTTGATTACCATGCTTTGCTGCCACCGGATCAAGGTCCGTTCCAGTTCCGGGCTGCCTTCGGCGTCCGCCATGATGCGAAACACCGGTTCTGTCCTGGAACCCCGCATCCAGATAAAGGCAATTTCCCGGCCCCCGCGGTTCTTAAAAACCACCCGCAGCCCTCCGGTTTGTGCACACCCAAACCGGGAAAGGTTCCGCAGTTCTTCGGAACCGATGCAGGCCCGTCCTTCCCAGTCCGCGATCCCCCATCGTGTCAGCAAATCATCCCTGTGTTGATTCCACTCTTGTTTAAAGATACCCTGATATTTTTCTTTAAGCAAGGCATGATCCCCGGTGGAAATACGGAGCTTCGCCTCGGGGGCGCTTACGGGGGTAGTGGCAAAGGAGGGGAGGGATGCGATAATGTCCGAAAGGGTATAATCCGCGGGTTTACCGGCGCCTTCTTCTATACTCTGCGGGATTTTTGCGGGATCCGCCGGATTTTTTTCAGAATTTTGCCGGATTTTTATGGCCCGTTCCCGCCATATATCAAAGAGGCCCCGGGGATCCCCCGGACCGGATCCCCGGCGGATCGTCAACAATTTTACCAAGGCAAAGATTGTGGCCAGGGGGTCCCTGACCGCCGAGGGGTGGGTGATGTTCCCGCCGTTGGAGCCCTCCCCCAGGATCCGCACCAGGTATCCCTCGTTTCGCAGGCGGCGGGCCAGGTTCACCACATTGGCCTCCCCCACCTCGGCGCGGAATACCCGGACCCCGAAGGCTTCGGCAATGCGGTCTATCCGCAGGGAGGTGGGGCCGTTTACCGCCACCGCCGCCTTAACCAGGGGCCGGTCCCCATGGCAGCGTAGTTCCCCGGTCCAGACCAGGTGGGCCAGCTCCGCCGCACAGGAAAGGGCAAACACCTCCTGGGCTTCCAGGGGCCGGGCCCCGCCGCCGTCCCAGACAACCAGGTTTCCCCGGTCTCCGTCACAGTCCGGCACATAGCCTAAGAGAAATGATGGATCCCGGGCATGGAGGTCCTCCAGAAGGCGGCGGCATTGTTCCAGCGAAGGCCCCTCGGGGATGATCCCGTGGACAATTTCGCCGGGAGCGCCGTTGACGGCGTTAAAGCGGATCCCCAGGGATTGGCAGAACTCCCGGTCTATGCTGACCGTTCTGGCGGAACCGTTAAAATCGGCGGCAATCCCCAGGGGATGGGCGGCAAGTCCCCCGGCCATGGCCCCCAGGACCTGTTCCGCGGCGGAACCGGCGATTAGCTCCCGGCTAAAAAGCCGGTACGCCCTTAGCGCCTCCTGTTTAACGGCCCCCTCCTCCCTGTAAACCTCCCGGAGCCGATCTTCCCCCGCCCGGTTCAGCAGGGCCATAACCCGTCCTATGGGGTCTTCCTTTTTAAGGTAGTCCCCCAGGGCCCGGATAAGCCCCTCTGCCCCGGCCCCTCCCAAAACTCCGCCGTCGTTAAGGCCAAATTTAAGGCCGTTATGACCGATGGGGTTGTGGCTGGCGGAGATATAACAGAAGCCCCCCGGTCCAGGACCAAGGGCCGCCCTTGCATAGGCCATAATTTCCGGGGCGGCGGCGATTCCCGTATAGCGGAGGGTACAGCCCGAGCCAAGGAAGGCCCGGAGCATCAGATCCGCGGTTTCTTTTCCCGTGGGCCGGGTGTCCCTGCCCAGGATAAGCACGGGGGGGCCGGCCCCCAGGGTTTTAAGAAAATCCGCAAAAACCGCCGCCCCCGCCGCGGCGATGATCCCGCAGGGGGGCGAAAGTTCCGGCTCCGGGTCTTCTTCGTCCCCGGAGGCGGCAAAGATCCCCCTCCAGCCGGAAGAAGAAAGGATCATCCCTGCCAGGGCCCTTGTAAGGAGTGCTTCCGTCAGCGGGGGATCCCGGGGATTGAGCATGGGGCTATTATATATAAGACTAGGGGAAGCGTCCATTGTGAAAATCCGCCGGTCCAGGTGGAATTGTTGATTTTTTTTATCAGGAATTTTGATATTGATCCGGAGCTTTATGTAATAGTATATTGTTATTATAGGAAATGTAAGGATTACATAAAAATGAAAATATACATGGATTACAATGCCACCACGCCCCTGCGGGACGAGGTCCGCTCTGCCATGGTAGAGGACCTGGCGGTGTACGGTAATGCGTCGAGCATGCACACCGCAGGCCGGGAGGCCCGAAGCAGGGTGGAGGAAGCCCGGCGGCAGGTGGGGAATCTGCTGGGGGTTCCGGCCAAGACAATAATTTTTACCTCCGGGGGATCGGAATCGAACAATACGGTGTTTAATACCATACGGCGCCTTGCCTCGGACGCCCATGGGACTCCCCTGGGGTCCGGCAGGCGGAGCATTATTACCACCGCCATTGAACATCCCTGTGTGCTTAACTCGGCTAAATTCCTGGAATCCCAGGGTTTTGTGGTACATTTTCTGCCGGTGGACGGGGAAGGGAAGATCCACATGGATCAATTCAAAAAGCTTCTGGGGCCGGAGACCCTCCTAGTGTCGGTAATGATGGCCAACAACGAAATCGGGACTATCCAGGATATAGGGGAGATCACCGCCCTGGCTAAGGCCGCGGGGGCATGGGTACACACCGATGCGGTCCAGGCGGTGGGGAAGGTTCCGGTTAATGCCGCAGACCTGGGGGTGGATTACCTTACCATGTCGGCCCATAAGATCTACGGTCCCAAGGGCATAGGGGCCCTTTACATAAAGGAAGGGGCCCCGATCTTTCCGCTTATCCACGGGGGACATCAGGAAGAGGGGATGCGGGCGGGGACCTATAATAATATTGGGATCCTTGGTTTTGGCAGGGCCGCGGAACTGGCAAAACGGGATCTGTCCCAGTACGGGAAAACCACCGGGGCCCTGCGAAAAAAACTGCGGGACGGGCTTTTGGCGGGGGTTCCCCACATAAAGATCAACGGCCACCCCCAGGATGTGCTTCCCAATACCCTAAACGTGTCCTTCCCCGGTGCGGAGGGAGAGGCCATACTCCTCTCCATGGATCTGGCGGGAATTGAGGCTTCCACCGGATCCGCCTGTGCCTCCGGCAGCCTGGACCCATCCCATGTACTTTTGGCCATAGGGGCGGGGCCGGAACTGGCCCACGGCTCCATCCGGTTTAGCATGGGTTTGGGAACAAGCGATGCCGATATTGAGTATGTGGTTGAAACCGTACCGCCGATCATTGAACGGCTTAGGAACATGTCGACCATAGTTTAAATTTTAAGGGAGCTGTTTTGGAGGACCTATGACTGCATGGTTGTATTCAGATACGGTTAAAGAGCATTTTACCAACCCCAGGAATGTTCTTTTTGAGGACGAGTCAACTTTTCCCGCGGACGGTCGGGGCGAAACGGGGAACATCCGCTGCGGGGATCAGATGCTGATGCTTTTGCAGATCCGGGATGATGTGATCACCGGCGTGCGGTGGAAAACCTACGGCTGTGCCAGTGCCATTGCATCCACCAGCATGCTTTCGGAACTTATACAGGGAATGAACATAACCGACGCGTATAGGCTAAAGCCCGACGACCTGGTTAAAAAACTTGGGGGACTGCCCGAAAATAAAATCCACTGTTCGGTGCTGGGGGACAAGGCCCTGCGGGCCGCCATCGATGACTACCTTGAAAAAACAGGCCGGCCGGGGCTTTTAAAAGAAGAGACGGTTACGATCTGTAACTGTCTGGGAATTACCGATAAGGACCTGGAAACCGCCTATAAAAACGGCGCCCGAAGCTGGGAGGATTTTCAAGCGGCCACTAAGATCGGCACGGCCTGCGGAGGCTGTAAAACCAAGGCTTTGGAACTGCTCCACGAATTTGACCACCTATACGGGGGCTGACAGTTTGTAACAGCTATTCCCGGCAGTTACCTGTCGAGAGGGAATTGGCATGGCGGCTTCCGCCCTTTCCCAAGAAAAGGTCCCGCCCTTCGGCGGGACTGTAGATAGTTTATTCGAAAGTCTGGTTTAATACCCCGCAGCTCTGCTGCGGCTGAAATAACGCAATGCTTACAAAAATCTGGTATTAAACCAGACGGTATAATAAACTTCCTATCGAACGAGCCTCC
>JAISLT010000017.1 GCA_031277165.1 Spirochaetaceae bacterium | reverse complement strand
GAGGTGGCCCCGGATTTAACCATCAGCGAGGCCCACGCCATAGCCACCCAGGTGGAGGGGGCGATCAAAAAACGGGTGGAGGGCGTTTACGACATCATGGTCCACGTGGAACCGGCGGGCCGGGATCAGGGCCACAAAAAAGAGGGCTACGGCTTGAGCGAGAGAGAAATGAGAAGTTAAAGAGTTAGGAGCGAGAGTGAGGAGTTGGCAAGGAGCCTGTAAACACTAAACGACATATATACCCAAGGGAATTTAACCACGAACCACACGAACAGACACGAACTCGTACTTCGATAGTTTCTTTTGTTCGTGAGGTTCGTGTCAAATTAAGCCAATTTTTCAGGAATAATCCCGAAAATCAAACCACACCAGGTCCTGTTCGTGTGGTTCGTGGTTTCCTCTTAACCAGTCGTTTAGTGTTTACATCCTATTAGTTTATTTTGTAGCCCAGGGCCAGGGAAAAATCGCCGCCAACGCCGGAATATTTTGCATCGACAACTTTAATTACTATGCCAAAAACGTCCTTAATGTTTCCGCCCCGGTCTTTCCACTCCTCAGTTGTCAGGGGAAAATCCAGTTTTACGGCAAACCGCAGATACAGTTCTTTGGTCACATACTTGTCCAGGCCCAGCCCGAATTTAAGCCACCACTGATCCCATTCGGTCTTTCTTACATCCTGAGAAAGGTCCGTAAGGCTTTCATACCCGTAGTCCGCATCCAGATTTATCCAGTACCCAAGGCCAATCATGGGCGTAATCGTAACCCCGCCGAATTCCAGGGGGTATTTTGCCAAGAGGCTTAGATCAATATACGATATGTCCACATCATCAAATTCAGACTTTATATCAAGGGGGCCGCCAAAATTTCTCTGTTCGTAATCTCCGAAAAAGGCCCGGTAGTACCCGGCCTGGAGCTCCACATACTGGGCGTCAAAAAAGACGTGTGCCCCCCAGTCCGCCCAGTGGTTCCGAATGTTGCCGGTTTTGTAGCCGGTGGCTACGATATTCAGTCCTTCCTCGTAGGGCAGGAGGGTGAAACCGCCCCCCGCGGAAAGATCGATTGAAAAGAGGTGAACTCCCCCCCACGCACATAACAAAACGGCGGTAAAAAACAAACGTTTCACAACACCCTCCTTTTCTACTATTATGCGGGCATTATGGCTGTTTGTCAACTTTTAGAAATGCCTTTTAGAAATGCCCTGGTTAAAACGCGATGACCGCCGGGAGCGACAGGTCCGAGGGATTCATTATCAGGGGGAAAAAGTAGAGGAACCGGTTCAGCCAGCGGCCCAGCAGGGCGTTGGCCCCCGGATCGTCCAGGCCCGCCGCCGCCAGTCCCTGGGGGAACTGAAACACCGCCGTCCAGGAACCCAGCCCCGCCCCTCCGCTAAAGGCAAAGGCCGCCAGCAGTTCCTCCCCGTCCTGCCGCTGGAACACGGGAACCCCGGCAATCTGCATCCGGGGCTGCCAGGAAGCGCCGCCCAGGGGCAGACTTTCCCCGGTCAGCCAGATCCGGCAGCGCGGCGCCTGGGCGCTGTCCCCGGCGCCGCCGGCGCTTTCGGCGGGAAGGTCCAGGCGGTATTCGCCGTACAGGGCGGAAAATCCCCCGTCCCCCAGGACCGGAATTCCCGTTACCCAGACATTCCCCCGGTCCAGCACCGCCCGCCGGGCCTGGGCTTCCGCACCCTGAAGCCCCGCACCGGCCAAAAAACACAAGAGGGGAACAAAACCCCAGCGCCGTATCGTCCGCATAAAAGTCACCTTGAAATTGACTCCTTTCTTTAATTGGAAATATTTTGTATGATAGCGCATGGCCCAAACAACGGATCTCTATCCCATACTGAAAGCCTATGCCAACAAAAAAAAATCCCCTTATATAAGTATCGAAGAATTTCTCTCCTTCCTTGAAAGCTATTCCGCCCGCCAGGCCCCGGAACACCCGGAATGGCGAAAATGGGCCGGGGAAACGGGGGTCAAATTCTGGGGCGAGATGTCGGGCCTGGTGGAAAGCGAAAAGTGCATCCTCATGGCCGAGGGGCCGGACGGCCGCATCTATATGCCCTACTATTACATGGAACTGCTCACGGAGACCTATCATTCCATTGACGACTCCACGGACATCCCCTTCCCCGATGAAGAATCCCTGCGGATCACCATCCCGGAAAGCCAGATAAAAATTCTCCATTTGGAAACGGGCCTGGAGCCTTTTTTTTCGGGGCCCCGGGACGAAACGGGCATTCCGGTTTCCCTCAGCACCCACGGCGGCAAAAACGGCGAAGGTGCCCATGCGTCGTCCCTGCCCGCCATCGTCAAACTGATCTTTCCCGAAGGCCTGGGTTCCGCCCTGATCCCGGCCCCCATGATCCCCAAACGGCTTATGGAATCGGCGCTTTTGAAAATCAGGCGCTACCTCCGGGTCCACAGCAACCAGGAGTACGCCCTCCATAAACTCAGCCCCTCCCTGCAGGGCCGGGAAAAGCAGCTTCGGGAAATACTGGATGAAATTTCAATCCGTCCCCTGGACTGCCTGACGGATATGCAATCCCACAGCGAATTTGCCTGGCTCTTCTGGGGCCACTTCTGTGCCCTGGTAAAAAGCGACATCAAAAAGAAACGGGAAATCCTGGCCGAAGACCTGGCGGCGGTTCAGGCCGTGTTTGTCATTGAAACCTGCTGCATCCTCTACAAGGCCAGGGCGGTAAAACAGCGGGAGCGGGAAATTGCCTTCCGGTCCCTGGAACTACGGATGGAAAAACCGCCCTATCATTATACCCTTGACGAAATATGCAAATTCACCAATGACAAAGGGGTGTCCCTCATCGGCATGTATACCCCGGAAGAACTGGACGGCTATATAAAAAAACAGATTGTGGAAAGCAAAACCGGGGGAATCCCCGACTGGCTTATCCTCCAGGGGAAAAAGGGCGAGCGGTGGTACATTAAAAAAGAAAAGATGCTCCCCCTCTGTACCAAACTCATTGCCGACACCCGGCCCTTCATCAAAAACGAAATTTCCAAACGGTGGACCCGGCTGATCAAGGCCTTCAGGGCCGAAGCGGCTATGGACAAGGATGCCGATTTTGACAAACTTTTGACTTCCTATACCGCCGTCCTTTGTCCCGCCCTTACGGCCCTGCTGGCGGATACCAAACTGCAGTATGTCTACGAGGAGATGGAACAGACAAAAAAAATCATCCCCCCTTCATCCCGGATATACAAGTCCGGCCTCCTTCTTCCCATGAGCGCCCTCTATGCGGTACGCCGGAAGGAACTGCTGGCCGACGCCCGGCTCATGCTTCCCTTCTGGTACTCTGTGCCCATTCTGGCATCCATTGCCGCCTTCTTCAAAAGGCTGGGAAAAAAACGGCGGAAAAAAGAACAGGCCGGTGAGGATCTCCTCCTTGAGGAAGAAACCGAAGACGGGGGGCCGGAGGATATACAAAACATTGCCCGGAGCATCGCCGGCGAACTGGTTCCCCCGGGACAAAAACTGGATGATTATCTGGCGAGCCTGGAAAACCGGTGGAGCAGGCTGCTGAACAAACAGAACCGGCAAAACCTGGTGGAAGATGTCAACTCCCTGGTTCGGGATAAGCTCCGGCATACCATGCGAATTCAGAAAAATAAAAAACTCTCCTCCCAGGACCTGAACGAAATGGCCGCGGAACTGGCGGCCCGGACCCCCGCCCTGCGGAGTCTGGGCGAACAGGATTCACTGCTCCTCTACATGGAACTTTATATGGTCAAACTTTTGCTCGCCTTCCGGCTCTAAAACCCCGAAAAACGCCTTTTTTTCGACTTTTTTTGATTTTTTTTGCCTCCGATTAAAGCGCCGTGCATCCTGGTGCCTATAAGAGTATGGAAAACCCGCAGCCTTTGAATCCGGCCCGTCCGTTGGATCACCGGCAGGAAAGGCGCGGCGCTCCACAACCGGCGGCGCTATTGCCGCCGGAACCTATTTTTTTTTCAGGAGGCATTATGAACAACCTCAATTCCATCTTAATCGAAGGCAACATGGTCCGGGACCCCGCATTTCGTTCCACCCCAAAGGGGACCCCGGTCTGCACCTTCAGCCTTGCCTCCAACCGTTTCTTTAAACAAGATTCCGGTTTGGAAAAGGAAGTCAGTTTTTTCGAGGTGGAAACCTGGGCGAAGCTGGCGGAAAGCTGCTTCACCCTCGGCCGCAAGGGCCGGGGCGTCCGGGTGGTGGGCCGCTTAAAACAGGCCCGCTGGAACGGGGCCGACGGAAAACAGCGGTCCCGGATCACCATCGTGGCGGAACACGTGGAATTCCGGCCGGACTTCAAAAAAGATGGGAACGCCGGAAAAACCGAAGCCGGTGCCCTGGCCCAGGAACTGGTCGCCGCGGCGGCGGGTTTTCCCGAAACCGGCGGGGACTTTGAAGACAGCCCCCTTCCGGCGGAGGAACTGGCGGCGGTCGCTTTTTAAGTCGCCGCTTCTTCCTGATAAAAGCCGTCTTTCCAGTTGAAGCGGCTGACACCGGGGAGGGGGCGGCCCTCCTTCACGGCGTGTATGATGTCCCGGTAATCGCCCTTTCTGAG
>JAISLT010000009.1 GCA_031277165.1 Spirochaetaceae bacterium | reverse complement strand
GAAACTGGACAACGCATGCGAACAGGGGAAGGCGCTGCACATCATCATAGATAATTACTCCGCGCATAAGTCGGAAGAGACGAAAAAGTATCTTGAGGGGAAGGCCGGGCGGTTTGTGTTGCATTTCATACCGGCCCATTCATCGTGGCTGAATATGGTAGAGAGGTGGTTTGGGGAACTGACGAACAAACGGATACGGCGGGAAAGCGGGGAATCGGTAAAGCAATTGATCGAGGCAATCAAAAGTTTTATCGAGAATTGGAACCGGTCGGGACGGGCTTTCACTTGGACCAAGCCGGCTGATAAAATCCTTGCCTCGATTGCCAAAGCAAAACAGGCCTATAATGTCGTCTAATGTCTTGGACAGGACACTAGTACTCTCCGAAGTCTAAATTTTCGGATATACGTGTTGAAGTTTAATCCGGCATCGGCGAAGGTGGTAAACTGTCAATTGATCTTACAGGCTTCCCGGCTGCGTCTGCGGCTCCATGCCGCCGTTAGCTCCCTCAGGTGGTACGCATTGCATCATCCGTGCGTCTTCCCCCCATAGCGTAGTAGGTTTTCCAATGGTCATGGACTAATACCCCGCAGCCTCAGGCAAAACTCCCATTTTATCCATCGCCTCCTTCCCCCGTTTGGTGTACGGGTAATAATAGGTATACTCGGCGTTTGACAGACGTGTACCCATTCCCGGCCGGCATTGATGTTCATCCCCGTCTCGTCGCAATGAAGCACCGGCGGCGGCACAAGCCGCCCTTTTGCCCATTTCTCAAAAATTTCAAGCCCTTCATACTTTTTTTTCTTGGTAACCGTTCACCGGCATACTCATAAGAACGAGAATAATTTAACTTTGTAACAACGATGGCGAAGGAAGGAGGAATGGTTAGAGAACAACTCTCCGTACTCCGGTTTTAAAGTGCCGTACATTGAAATTGAATGAACCTCCCCGGAGCAGAGCTCCGGGGTATTAAACCAGACTTTCGAATAAAGGCCATATTGATTGTTCCGTTACCTGATACGGTTTCGTTACCGGTTCTATCTGCTGCCGCGTTTCGGCGTGCTCTTTTATCAGTTCCAGCCGGGCACTCTTTTCACTGAGTTCTTGTACCAGTGCTTTAACGCTTCCAATTCTTTTTGTTGTTCCTCAATGACCTTTAACCTGTCGGCCGCTATCTTTTCCCAAATCACTTCTCCAGTATAGACTCTATTTTTAACTTAGCCAGCCGGTCGCTGCTCATTTACCTCATCCCCGGTGAACGGTTACAATATGTCCAACCAATGATTTTGAACATACCGCACAGAAGATAGCGGATATATACAAAACCCGCTGGCAGATAGAATTGTTCTTCCAGTGGATAAAACAGAATCTAAAAGTTAAAACGTTTCGAGGAACGAGCAGGAACGCCGTATGGATACAGATATACGTGGCATTATTACCGGCGGATACTAATTATTTCCATCCCTTGCCAACAAGATAAAGAAGTCTTATCCTTTAGTGTAGGGAGACGGTTATGGAACGTATTGATACTATCCTGCTCAACAAGGCGCTGGCATCGGCTTTTGTAGCTGGTCCGGGGGAACCAAAAAAGAACGAGAACAAAAGGCTCTATGGCACATGGGGTTATGAAAATCAGTGGTATTCGGGCATTAATATCCAGTGGTTTTTTTATCCCGATAACTCCTGGGAATTGCACATGTATAACACCATCAGGCTTAGGGGTTCTTACTTTGAATATATTGGGAATACGTGGAATGGCGGAATAGTGGCCATGACCATTGACCTTTCCAATGGAGATAAAAAAATGCGCCTTATCAACGAGAGCATGGGTTTTCGTTTATTAACCGGTGCGTATATTAAAACAGCAGAGAACCCTTAACACGAATGAGCCTCCCCGGAGCAGAGCTCCGGGGTATTAAACCAAACTTTCGAATAAAAGGCGGTGCATAATGTATCACGTATTAATTCCCGAAGATATAACTCCACCGGGTAAGGACTACCTGCTGGAACGGGGGTATAAGCTGAAGGTGGGGGTTTCCACGGATATAGCGACCCTTCGCAGAGAAATCGCCGATGCCGACGCCCTGCTGGTGCGAATAGCCCGTTACCCAAGGGAGGTATTGGAGGCGGGGACCAAGCTTAAGGTGGTGGCCCGCCACGGAGCGGGGGTGGACAATGTGGCGGTGGATTACGCCGAATCCCAGGGAATTTGGGTGGTAAATGCCCCCCAGGCCAACGGGAACACGGTGGCGGAATTTGTAACCGCCATGGTCATGGCCCTGGAATGTGACATTCTGGGACTGGACAGGCATACCCGGATTGGGGATTGGAATTACCGCATGGGCCTTCGCCGGCGGGAACTGGCGGGCAGAACCGCCGGGATCCTCGGCTTTGGGCGCATAGGCCGACTGACGGCGGAAAAATTGATCCGGGGCCTGGGCATCAACGTTATGGCCTATCATCCCCGGCGGCCTTCGGGCATGGCAGGGGAGGTACGGCTAACCCAGGATCTGGGGGAACTGCTGGGAAGTTCCGACTATGTCATTGTCCTTGTCCCCTCCACAGCGGAAACCCGGAACATGTTTAACTACCAGGTCTTTTCTATGATGAAGAGGGGCGCCTATTATATCAATTGTGCCCGGGGAGATACCTACGTGGAGGCCGATCTGGTAAAAGCCCTGGAGGAGGGCCTTATCGCCGGGGCTGCCATCGATGTTTTTACCCCCGAGCCTAAACCGGAAAGCCCCCTTTTTAGCATGGACCAGGTAATCGTAAGCCAGCACTGCGCGGGCCTTTCCAAAGAGGCCGCCGATAGGATGTCCCTCCATGCCGCCATGGGAATTGACGAGGTCCTTCGGGGGGATATTCCCGTCTGGGCGGCAAACCATCCGGCAAATCCCCGGATGCCCCAGCGGAACCCCTCCGGAAAAGATCCCGGATGCGGATAAACCCGCCGGCTCTTTTCGCGGGGCCCCTATATTCCCGCTTTTTCAAGCAGTTCCGATAAGAGGGGAATAAGCTGTTTTTTCCGGGAAACCACGCCCTTCAGAATAAAAATATCTTTTTCCCGGCGGGGAAAATTAAGGTTTTCGGTTAGGGTCTTGTCGCCGCTGATAAAGAACAGGGAATCGAGGGTTGTAACATCGGTAACCAGAAGGGAAGAAAAATAATACTTTTCCCCCCGCAGGGCTTCCAGGGCGGCAAAGATTTCGTCCCTTCGGGCTATCAGCGCTTCGGGACTGTTGGTCTCTATTTGGCTTACGGAAAAAGAAATCCCCTTTTCCGAATATTCCTTCATGTCCGAGGCAACAAATTCCGCCGCGGGCCGGTTGTGGATACGGTTTGCCGCATCCTGCAGTTCCAGGCCAAGTTCCGCAATGGTCAGTCCCGTGGCCTCCGCCAGGTATTCGGCCATCTCCGTATCCGTACCGGTGGTGGTGGCGGATTTAAGAGAAAGGGTGTCGGCCAAAATTCCGCAGAGGAGTATAGAGGCAATTTCCTTCTTCATGGGAAGCCGCTGTTCACGGTACAGTCCGGCAATAATAGTGCAGGTGGCCCCCACGGGCTTGTTGATGAACGTAATGGGGTACCGGGTAGAAAGGTTCCCCAGCCGGTGGTGATCGATCACCTCCAGGATATGATAGTTCTCTATCCCCTCAATGGCCTGGCTCATCTCGTTATGATCCACCATGATTATCCCAATATTCGGCTCGTTAATAAGATCCCCCTCAAACAGAACCCCCGCAATCCGGCCTTCGTTATCGCCGATAGGCAGGCACCGGGAGGGAGCCTTGGAAAGGCCCTGCCGCAGGCCGCGGATAGGATCAGAAAGCCGGGCCAGGGGAACCGTATCATCCCCCATGGCGCCCACCGGCACGGAGTATATAATTAACATGGCGGTGGAAGATGTATCGTAGGGGCTGGACATAACCGAAACATGGTTTTGCTTTGCCAGGGCCGTCAGTTCCGGGTCCAGGGTGTGGCCGTTAGAAAGTATTAATGCCCGGACCTTTTTTTCAATGCAGTACCTTTGCAGATCAATCCGATCCCCCATAATTACCAGGGCGTTTTCAAAATCATGGGAAAGGTGACCGATAAAATATTTATTGTAGGCAGCGGCAATTACAATGGACGAGCGGCGGACCTCCGCGGAATTATACAGGGTTATGGGCTGGGCCCTAAGGACCTCTGTTATAAGATCAATGGAAATGGGAAACACAGCCTTTTTATGGGGATTTATATGAGAGATAATGTACCGGGAAAAACCCCGGTAGTGGAGCATACTTTTATAGATCCCCAAAGAATCAACAATGGGAAGGACCCGCAGGTTTTCCCTTTCCATCTGTTCCAGGGCGTTCCAAAGGGGGGTGGTATCGTGCACCACCGGGGTGTCCGTTATATAATGAACCGCCTTGGGAATAAGATCGGGAATATACTCCGGTTCCGGCACCTTAAAACGCTCAAACACATACTCGGTCTGGGGGTTCATGTTTCCCGCCCGGGCCGCCCGGCAGTTTATTCCCTGGGCCTGTTTAAGGGCCGCATAGGCTGCGGCGGATACCACCGAATCAGTATCGGGGTTCCGGTGGCCGATTATGTATACTGTCTGTTCCACCACAGCAGTATAGACTCCGGATCGTTTTTATTCAAGACATGGCTTTCGGTAACATTTCAAAATAAGGCATTTCGGACAGGATCCCGCGGCATGCCGCCGTACAAGAAATTTGTTACGGCCCCAGGGTTTTCCTATACTTATTAAAGATGAACACAGTTTTAAAAATCCGGCGTTTTTGCAGCATCCCAGTCCTGGGGCTGTTTCTGACAATGCCCAACGGCTGCGATCTTTTCCAAATTTCTTTGGTCGACTATTTAGAAGACGGCGGCGGGGATGCCCCATCATCCGCCTATGTGTATGTGGCGGTTAGTTCAGGGAACGACGGCAATTCCGGCCGTACCCGGGGGGATCCGGTAAAAACCATTGGCAGAGCCCTGGACATATGGGAGGCGAAATTGTCCGCCGGGGCTAACATTATGTTTCTGGAGGATGTACCGTCAAGCCATGGTGAAGCCACCGGGAGCGGTTTAATCGATCTGTCCGCTTTGTTAAGTTCCCGCCCCGGCATTAGCACCCTTACCCTGGCCGGATCGGGAAGCGGCAAAACCATAGACAATGGAACGGTCCTTGGCCGTTCGGGTTTGTACATTAACATTCAAGGAAAAACCATAACCCTGCAAAATCTTACCATCACCGGAGGAAGGGGAAACCCCGGAGGGGGCATCTATATCAACGGCAGTACAGTTACGGTACAGGCCGGGGTAAGGATCAGCGGCAACGAGACCGGCACCTTGGGTGGGGCCGTCCATGTGGACGGCATAAACTCCCATTTCTATATGACCGGCGGAACTATTTCCGGCAATAAAGCCATTGCCCCCATGGGGCAGGGCGGAGCCGTTTATGTGGGGATCAACGGGGACTTTACCATGAAAGGGGGAACCATCAGGGACAACGAGGCCTCCACCGGCGGCGGTATTGCCATTGGCGGCGGCGGCACAATGTTCTTCCATGACGGAACAGTCCGGGATAACCGGGGCCTTTCCCTGGGCGGGGGCATCTGCATTGTCCAGGGAACCTTGGACATGCAGGGGGGAACGGTCCGGGGAAACACCGCCGCCGCGGGGCCGGGGATTGTGGTGGAAAGCGCCGGAACCGTTAAAATGAGCGGGGATGCCCGGATGCTTGATCCGGCTAACCCGGTTTATCTCTACGGGGTTAACAGAATGATCTTCATCGGCGACTTTACCGGCAATTACACCGCCGGCATCGCCGTGGTAACAACCAACGGCTACCCCCCGGGCGGTGTGGCGCCGATTATTTTTGGATCGACCCTGCAGCTTACCGCTTACCACCCGTTTTTTAATGTGGACGGCCACGGGTTCGGAAGCTCCCTGGACAACAACGGCAGGCTCCTCTGATCCGGCCCTCCGGTAGAAACCCCGGAAAACCCACCCTATTCTTCAAAACAAACAAAGCAATGCCTAAACCCCCGCACAAGCGTGGCTGCCGGCACTGTGAACCCAAAAAAAGCCCCCGCGATGGCGGGGGCCCGTGGACGCCAGGAGCCTGTCGCACTTCGTGGATTTTTTGCATAGTCATGCAAAAAATCCCGATTATCGGACTCCTTTGGCAGTTTCCAAGGTATAAAAATTCACTTTCGTGAATTTTTTTACAATATTATGCGCGAAGCGCAACAAACTGCTAGGCCGGAACACCGGAAATATCCCGGAATTCCGGCTTTTTCTTTAGTAGTCCATTCCTCCCATGCCGCCCATGCCGCCGCCGGGCATGGCCGGGGGGTCCTTCTTTTCCGGAATGTCCGTGATGGCACATTCGGTGGTAAGAAGCAGGCTGGCGATGGATGCGGCGTTCTGCAGGGCAGAGCGGGTTACCTTGGCGGGATCGATGATCCCCGCCTTTACCATGTCTACCCATTCCATCTTGGCCGCATCAAAGCCGACGCCCTTCTTTTCTCCCCGGGCTTTGTCGGCAATAACCGCTCCGTCCAGGCCGGCGTTTTCGGCGATCTGCCGGATCGGTTCTTCCAGGGCCCGCTTTACAATCTTAAAGCCCACTTTTTCATCGTCCGTGAGCCCCGCGGTATCGGCCTTGTCCAGGGCAATGGCGGCCTGGATCAGGGCCAGCTCACCGCCGGGGACAATCCCCTCTTCAATGGCGGCCCTGGTGGCGGAAAGGGCGTCTTCCACCCGGTGCTTTTTCTCTTTAAGTTCCACCTCGGTGGCGGCCCCCACATTAATAACCGCCACGCCGCCGGCCAGTTTGGCCAGCCGCTCCTGCAGCTTCTCCCGGTCGTAATCGCTGGTGGTATCTTCGATCTGGGCCTTGATCTGGGCAATCCGGTCCTGAATATCCTTTTGTTTACCGCCGCCGTTGATGATCGTGGTATTGTCCTTGTCGATCTTTACCGTCTTGGCCTTTCCAAGCTGGGAAATTTCCGTATTTTCCAGCTTAAGCCCCAATTCTTCGGAAATAACCTCGCCCCCGGTAAGGATCGCTATATCCTCCAGCATTGCCTTGCGCCGATCCCCAAATCCGGGGGCCTTGACAGCGCAGGTCCGCAGGGTCCCCCGCAGGCTGTTTACCACCAGGGTGGAAAGGGCCTCTCCGTCCACGTCTTCGGCAATAATAAGCAGGGGCTTCCCGTTCTGGGCAACCTTTTCCAGCAGGGGAAGCATATCCTTCATTGTAGAGATCTTTTTATCGTGGATCAGGATAAACACATCTTCGTACACGCTGGTCATGGTATCCCGGTCGGTAACAAAGTAGGCGGAAATATAGCCCCGGTCAAACTGCATCCCCTCGACAAACTCGATGGTGGTATCCATGGTCTTGGACTCTTCCACGGTTATAACCCCGTCTTTGCCCACCTTTTCCATGGCATCCGCTATGGTCCCGCCGATTTCCACGTCGTTGTTGGCGGAAACCGACGCCACATGGGAAATTTCCTCTTTGTCTTTTATTTCCTTGGAATTCTTTTTTATTTCGTCCACGGCAATTTCCACGGCCTTGTCGATGCCCCGCTTAAGCTCAATGGGGGTCATCCCGGCGGCCACGGATTTTAGTCCCTCCTTAACCAGCGAATAGGCCAGTACCGTGGCGGTGGTGGTACCGTCCCCGGCCACATCGTTGGTCTTGGTAGCCACCTCTTTAAGGAGCTGGGCGCCCATATTCTCGTAGGGATCCGCCAATTCCACCTCTTTGGCCACCGAAACGCCGTCCTTGGTTACCGTGGGGGCGCCGAATTTTTTATCCAACAGGACATTTCGTCCCTTGGGGCCCAACGTTACCTTGACCGCCTTAGAAATTTGCTCCACCCCCGCAAGCAGCTTGCGCCGGGCTTCTTCATTGAACAACAACTGCTTAGCCATAGTTCTTTCTCCTCTTTTAATAAAGTACCTGAAACGGTATAATATTGAATGGATTATGTCCTTGTTAGAGGACCGATTATAAAATAGCAAAATATGGTCATAAAAGTCAAGATTAAGAGAGTAAATTATGCGCAAGAGGACAAATAATGGATAAACTGCGGTTGGAGGTTCCGGAAACCCCGCTCCACCATAGTTTACGGGCCGCGGTACCCCTGCGGGGCTCTTTAATGGTAGAAACCTGTGGAATTGCCCCCCGGAATCCGGGAAAAGCCCAAAAATATACGAAAAAATGGGGCGTTAAACGGGCCTGTGGCTCCTCCGGGGCCCTGTTAGCGGACCCAAAGGCCGGTTTTGCCTACTGTCCCCTGCCAAATGCTCTTCATCTAATCCGGTATTAAGCCGTGGGCCTGCAGATTTATACCGACGGCGGCTGCTCGGGGAACCCCGGTCCCGGCGGCTGGGCCTATGTGATCCTCCGGGCGGATCCCCAGGGGGACACGATCCTGGCGGAAGAATCGGGGTTTGAGGGGGATACTACCAATAACCGCATGGAGCTAATGGGGGTAATCCACGCCCTTAGGGCCCTAAAAACCCTGGAGGGCCCCTCCGGGACGGCCCCTGCGGCGGTGGTCTATACCGATTCCCAGTATGTCCAACGGGGCATAACCGGATGGATCCACAACTGGAAAAAGAATTCCTGGCAGACCGGGGCTAAACAACCGGTAAAAAACCGGGACCTGTGGATAGAACTGGACCGGGCCGCCGGCGAATTAAGCCTGGACTGGCGCTGGGTCAGGGGCCATGACGGAAACCGCTACAACGAGCGCTGCGATAAAATGACCCGGGAGGCGATTAAACGGTCCACAAACCCCAGGGTCCCTTAACGTAAGGGGTATAGCCCCTGCGGGTACGTAAAACCTTGATATTTTGCCCACTGTGGTCTTTATAGCCCGCCCACTGCCCGGCCCTTGAAAAACATCCTACGCTGTGCTATACATTATCCCAGCTGACGATTTTCAGGGTCGGGTGAGCGGATGCTCCGGACATATCTCCGGGGTTTCGCAATTCCCTACCGGCGGTTATAGCCCGCGAGGATCTATGCCCCTTAAACGGCCTGTGCAGCTTTTGCGGCGTTCCGCGCATACGGTGCACAAAAATTTACGAAGGCGCCGCAGGCTGTGGGGGGGTATACATTCAAGAGTCCGGTGAAATTCCGGCGCCGACGGTACAGTCCGGATGGAAGAAAATCCCGCCCAGGGCGGTCCGCCGCCGGCGCCTTCCCTAAAAACTCTGAAATTCAAGACTTTCCCAACGGCCCGGTAAGCGGGTATTGCCCTCCCGGCGCCGCCGCCGGGCCGTACCGGCAAAAAGGGGCTTTATACTCCATAGACCGGATTTGTCGGGGAAGGAATTAGCCGATTCCTTCCCCGACAAACAATTACGATCGGAATTCTTAGACAATTTCAAATTGTCTAAGATATAGGAGGCTTTTATGAAACATCGGGCATGCGCCGCCCTGGCGGTATCCATGGTCCTGGCCGCTTTTTTTATCCCCGGGGGCTGCCGCCGGAACTCCGGGCCGGACGCTTCCCGGGGAAGCTCCATAGGGGTCTTTATCCCTGGGGTAATGTCCGGCAGCCCGGTGTACGAAATGCTGGCCGAGGGGGTCCGGTCCGCGGTGGACCGGTACAATTCCGCCCAAACCGGAGCAGGCCCGGTGGAGCTAACCGTTATCGAGGGGGGGTACAACCAGGCCGAATGGGAAACCAAACTTACCGCCATGGCCGCCTCCCTGGCCTACGATTTAATCGTTTCGTCCAACCCCTCTCTGCCCGATATTGTTTCCCATATTTCGTCCCGGTTTCCCGATCAGCGGTTTTTGCTGCTGGACGGGCGCCTGGAGGGGAATCCCCATGTGTACACCCTGCGGTATAACCAGCGGGAACAGGCCTATATGGCCGGATCCATGGCCGCCCTGGTAAGCGAGGCCGCCGGTCCCGGACCCCGGAAGGTGGGGTTGGTGGCGGCCCAGGAATACCCCGTTATGAACAACATCATCCTGCCGGGTTTTCTTGAGGGAGCCCAGGGGATAAACCCCGGCTATACGGTGGACTTTCGCATCGTCGGCAACTGGTACGATGCGGCCAAGGCCGGGGAGCTGGCCGCGGACATGATCCGGGGCGGGGTCCGGGTGCTGCTCTGTATAGCCGGAGGGGCCAACGAAGGGGTTATCCATGCCGCCGCCGAGGGGGGAGCAAAGGTTGTGTGGTTCGATACCAACGGATACGCCATCGGCCCCGGAATAGTGGTGGGCAGTTCCGTCCTTTACCAGGACAAGGCGGCGTACAACCAGGTCCTGCGGTACCTGGAAGGAACCCTTTCGTTTGGGGCGGCGGAAACCCTGGGGGTAAAGGATGGGTATGTGGATTTTATCCAGGATGATCCGGCGTATATCCGGGCGGTTCCCCCGGAACTAAGGGAACGGCAGGCTGCGATAATCGAGGGCATCCGGTCGGGGGCCCTGGCGCTTCCCCTGTAGGGCTGCGGGATGGTGGAATTACGGAGGATCCAGAAATACTTTTCCGCCAATGGGGTTAAGGCTTTGGACGGAGCGGATTTTAACCTTAAGGAGGGGGAGATCCATGCCCTGCTGGGGGAAAACGGCGCGGGAAAATCCACCCTGATGCAGATCATGGCGGGGTTTATCCGGCCCAGCACGGAAAACAGAATACGGGATTTACTGCCGGACAAACCAGGATCCGGCGGCCGGGCGGGGACCATTACGGTGGATGGCCGGGAACAGCGTTTTTCCTCCCCCGCCCAGGCAATGGCCGCGGGAATCGGCATGGTCCGCCAGCATCCCCATCAAATTCCGGGGTTCCCCGTATGGGCAAACTGCGACATCGGCTCCACCAGGCATCCGGTCCCCTGGCTGGACAGAAAGGCCCACCGCAGGCGGATCATCGCCATGGAAAAACGCCTTGGCTTCGGCCTTCCCATGGACAGCCCCACGGAGGCCCTTACCGTAAGCCAAAGCCAAAAGGCGGCGATCCTGGCCCTGCTCCTGCGGGATGTGCGGTACCTTATTTTTGACGAGCCCACCGCGGTCCTAAGCCCGGTGGAAACGGCGGTTCTGTTTGAAATTTTCCGCCGTTTAAAGGACCAGGGCAAGGGAATTGTGTTTATTTCCCACAAGCTTGAAGAGACCCTTAAACTGGCGGACCGCGTCACGGTGCTTCGGGACGGAAAAACCCAGGTCTGTCTTGGGGCAGATACCCTTTCCGGCAAAACCCTTTGGGAATTTATGTTCGGCCCGGAATCCATTTCCCACAGTTCCCCGCCGCCGGATGTCCATCCGAATACTATGGCTGCCGTTCAATCTGATATTCCATCTGATGTTAAATCCGGTATTCAATCGGATTATAAATCTGATTTTTCGCCGGGGCCCCCCACGGCCGCCGCCGGGCCCCTTCCCAGGGGGGAATTTCCCGCCCTTTTTTTACGGCGGTTCAGCGTGGCCGTACCGGGCAGGCCCCTGATCCGGGGGGTGGACCTTACCCTGCGGCGGGGAAAAATCATGGGCATCACCGGCGTAAGGGACAGCGGGCTGGAAACCCTGGAACTTGCCGTTACGGGCTTTCTGCCCTCGTCGGGGGAGTTTTTCCTTAATGGCCTGGACCTTTCCCGGGGAAACCCCCGGTCATTCCGGGGGGCCGGCGGGGCCTACCTGGGAACCCGGAACGAGGGGGCTAATCTTCCTATTAGGGATCTGTTAATTGTCCATGCCCACCGGCGTTTTCAGCGCCGGGGTTTTTTGGAGCTAAAGAAGCTGGATGCCTGGGTTAGATCCGTCATGACCACGGCAAAGGTTCCGCTTAGGGAAAGGGCCCCCGCCGCGGCCTTTTCCGGCGGCCAGCTTCAAAGGCTCCTTCTAACCAGGGAGATCGCAGAAACCTGTTCCCTGCTGGTTCTTTCCGAACCGGGACGGGGGCTGGACCGGCGGTACCAGAAACGGCTTTCTGCCCTTCTGCGGGAAAAGACCGCATCCGGTACTGCGGTGCTTATCTTTTCCACCGACGTGGAAGAACTGCTTACTCTGGCCGATTCCATCGCGGTGCTGCGGGACGGAACTATTACCGGCGCCATGGACATTTCGGCACAGGACGATTCCATCCACGAAAAGATCCGGTCCGCCATGGTGGGGCAGGTATGAAGCCGGCCCGTTCCCTGTACCGGGATTTTGCCTTTGGCGCTTTGATCCCCCTGGGGGCGGCGTTTCTGATTCCCCTGGTATTTATCGGGGCCGGTTCCAGGGATCCGCTAAAAACCCTGGCGGTCTTTTTCTACGGCCCCTGGTCCAATCCGTGGTTTTTGGGAAACACCCTGGACAGCATGACCCTGCTTCTTATGGCCTCTTTGGGGGCGGCGGCGGCCTTTCGGGGAGGGTGTTTTAACCTAGGAGGGGAGGGACAAATCTACCTGGGGGGCTGCGCCGCCGCCGCGATCCTGCTTAGCGGGGGGAGCATTTCCGGTCCGGCGATGCTGTCCCTGGGGGCCCTGGGAGCCGCCGGCGCCGGCGGGGTCATGGGGGGCCTTTCCGGGCTGCTTCGGAAGAGGATCGGGGCCAACGAGCTTATCACGTCCTTTCTTGCCGGGGCAGCCCTTATGCCCCTGGGGGATTATGTAATTTCCGGGGTTCTGCGGGATTCCGGGGGAAACCTGCTGGCCACCGGAAAAATTGATCCCTCCCGGCTTTTGCCCCGGATTCTTCCCCCTTCGGCGCTGTCTATCTCGATCATTATTGTGCTGGGCTGCATGGTTTTGCTGCATCTGCTTATCCACGGAACCGCCCTGGGCTATCGTTTTCAAATTTCCGGGGCCGCCCCGGATCTGGCGCGGTTCAGCGGCATCAATGCGGAAAAGCGGTTTATTCCGGCCATGGCCGGCTCCGGGATCATCGCGGGCCTTACGGGTTTTTTTGCCGTGGCCGGAACCTACGGCATGTGTTACCAGGGCTTTCCCGCGGGCCTGGGCTGGAACGCCATTGCCGTGGCCCTTATTGCGGGCAGCGAGCCACTGTTTATTCTGCCGGTGGCGTTTATTTTTAACGCCATCAAGACCGGGGCCGATACGGCAATGCTCCAGGCGGGTTTTGGGTTCGAGACCGCCGCGTTTATCCAGGCCGCGGTTCTGCTTTTGGCGGCTCTGCCCTTTAGCAGCCGCTATCTTTCGGGGAGGCCCCATGGTTGATTTTTTAAACCGGCTTTTTACCTCCGCGGCGCCGCTTATCCTTGCTTCTCTGGGGACCCTGTTTACCGAATTGGCGGGAATTCTGGGGATTTTTATAGAAGGATTTATGAGTGCCGGGGCGTTCTTTGCCTGGATAATTGCCGGTTGGACCGGATCGGCCCTCTGGGGAACCTTCATAAGCGCCTGCGCCGCCGGGCTTGGCGGCTGGGGCCTGGCCCGGCTGGTCCGAAAAACCCACGCCAATCCCTTTATAGCGGGCCTGGCGGTGAACATTGCCGCCGGGGGCATTACCAACACCCTGTCGGTTCTGTTGTTTGGGACCAAGGGGGTTCTGCGGAACCCGGACATCGCCATCCCCGGGCATATTGCCCTTCCCCTGATCAAGGACATCCCCGGATTAGGGGCGGTTCTTTCGGGCCGTTTTTTTTCGGTGTATCTGTCCTGGTTTGTCGTTATCGCCGCGGTGTTCTTTTTAGAACAAACCCCCTGGGGCATGCGGCTTAAGGCATCGGGGCTTTCCCCCGAGGCGGCTAAGGAACGGGGGATCCGTCCCGGCCTGTACTGGGAAGGGGCCTGGGGAGCGGCGGCTTTTCTGGCCGCAGTGGCCGGGGCCGTGCTGTGCTTCCGGGTGGGGGCCTATACCCCCGGGGGCATCGCGGGCCGGGGCTGGATAAGCATAGCCGCCGTGTACCTGGGCTTTCGCACCGTGGGGGGAATATTTATCGCATCCCTGGCTTTTGCCCTGGCTGAACATCTTAGCCAGAGCCTTCAAGGTTTGGACGGAATCTCTTCCACCGCCATGCTGGGACTTCCCTATGCGGCGACCCTGGTCCTCTACGGCCTGTCCCAGGGGATTAAAAACCGGCGGACCCGCCGGCCCTATCCCCACGGCGGGTAAAGATCCGGCCGCCCCTGGGAACGGAACTTCGCCTCACTCCCGGCCTTTTTGTGGAACGGCCTACTTTCCGGTCTTTTTAAAGGTCAGCCCCTTTTCGGTACTGTCGGCGCTTACCGTATCCCCCTCGGTAACTTTGCCGGCAATTATCGCCTTTGCCAGGGGGTTTTCCAGTTCAGCCTGGATCGTCCGCTTAAGGGGCCTGGCGCCAAAGAGGGGATCGAAACCCCGGCCGGCAAGCCAGGCCTTAGCGGCGGAGCTGAGCTTAAGGGTAATTTTCCGTTCGGCAAGGCGCTCCGCAAGACGGGTAAGCTGAATGTCCACAATCTTTCCGATTTCGTCCTTTCCCAGGCGGTTAAAGATCACCGTTTCGTCAATACGGTTTAGGAATTCCGGGCGAAAGCTCTGCTTTAAAAGTTCAGTCAGGGCGGATTTTACCTCGTCCTGTTTTTTTGCACCAAGGATCAGATCGGATCCCAGGTTGCTTGTCATAATAATGATCACGTTCTTAAAATCCACCACCCGGCCCTGTCCGTCGGTAAGCCTTCCGTCGTCAAGTATCTGGAGGAATACATTAAACACCTCCGGGTGGGCCTTTTCGATTTCATCGAACAGGATCACGCTGTAGGGCCTGCGGCGCACCGCCTCGGTAAGCTGCCCCCCCTGCTCATAGCCCACATAACCCGGCGGGGCGCCGATAAGCCGGCTTACCGAGTGTTTTTCCCCGTACTCGCTCATGTCTATCCGGGTAAGGGCCTTTTCGTCGTTAAACAAAAAGTCCGCCAGGGTCTTTGCCAGCTCCGTTTTGCCGACCCCGGTGGGGCCCAGGAACAAGAAGCTTCCCAGGGGACGGGCGGCATCGGAAAGTCCCGCCTTATTCCGCCGGATCGCATCGGCCACGGCGGCCACAGCGGCATCCTGGCCCACCACCCGCTGTTCCAGAACTTTTTCCAGTTCCAGGAATTTTTGCAGTTCTCCCTTAAGCATCTTCGACACGGGGATCCCCGTCCAGGTGCTTACCACCTGGGCTATGTCTTCTTCGCTGACCTCTTCCCTAAGCAGCGCCGCGGCGGCGCCGTTTGTACCGTCGCCGTTTGCGGCATTCCGCTTTTTTTCCATCTGATCAGCCAGGGCCTTAAGCTTTTTCTGGGCCTCGGGGATTCTCCCGTGTTTAACCTCCGCCGCCTTGGAAAGGTTCCCCTCCCGTTCCCAGCGGGTTTCCTCTATTTTAAGTTCCTCTATCTGCTGCTTAATTGCCCGGATCTTTTCTATGTCCTTTTTCTCCCCTTCCCAGCGGGCCTTCATTGCATCCCGCTCGGAAGCGGTATCGGCAATTTCCTTTTCCAGCTTGCCAAGCCTGTCCTTAGAGGCGGGATCTTCCTCCCGGGCCAGGGCCTGCTTTTCGATAGAAAGCTGCAGCAGTTTCCGCTCCAGCTTATCCAGCTCCGTGGGCCGGCTGTCCAGTTCCATCTTAAGCCGGCTTGCCGCCTCGTCCACCAGGTCAATGGCCTTGTCGGGGAGAAAACGGCTTGTGATATACCGGTCCGACAGGGACGCGGCGGCAACCAGCGCCTCGTCCTTGATCCGCACGCCGTGGTGAACCTCGTAGCGTTCCTGCAGACCCCGGAGTATGGCAATGGTATCTTCCACGGTGGGTTCGGCGGTATAGACCTGCTGGAACCGCCGTTCCAGGGCGGCATCTTTTTCGATATGTTTACGGTACTCATCCAGGGTGGTGGCCCCGATACAGCGCAGTTCCCCCCGGGCCAGGGCGGGCTTTAACAGATTGCTCGCATCGGTGGCGCCCTCGGCGGCCCCCGCCCCCACCAGGGTATGGAGCTCGTCGATAAAGAGGATAATCTTCCCCTCCGCGGCCTGGACTTCGTGGATCACCGCCTTAAGCCGCTCCTCAAATTCTCCCCGGAATTTTGCCCCCGCCACCAGGGCCCCCAAATCCAGGGCCAGGAGCTTTTTCCCCTTAAGGCCCTCGGGCACGTCACCGGCGACGATCCGCCGGGCCAGGCCCTCGGCGATGGCGGTCTTTCCCACCCCCGGTTCACCGATAAGGACAGGGTTATTTTTTGTCCGCCGGGACAGCACCTGCATTACCCGGCGGATCTCTTCGTCCCGGCCTATGACCGGATCGAGCTTTTCCTGCCGGGCCAGGGCGGTAAGATCCCGGCAGTACTTTTCCAGTACCTGGTACTTTTCTTCGGGGTTTTGATCGGTAACCCGCTGGTTTCCCCGGACCGTCTTAAGGGCGGCAAGTATCGCCTGTTTGTTGATCCCGGCGCGCTTTAAAACATCCCCCGTCTTCCCGTCCGAGGCGGCAATGGCAATAAGTATATGTTCCGCCGAAACAAATTCGTCCTTTAGGGCGGCCGCTTCCGCCTCGGCCTTGGCCAGGACTTTTCCGGCGGCGCTGGAAAAATAAAGCTGGGCCGCCTCGCCGTAGACCTTGGGAACGGCGGCGATCAACATATCCGTTTCCTGTAAAAGCTGGGCGGGGTTGGCCCCTATCCGCTCGACCAGGGGCCCTGCAATGCCCTCGTCCTGTTCCAACAGGGCCTTAAGGATATGCTCGGTTTCAACCTGTGAATGATCGCCCCGCTGTGCAATGGCGGTAGCTTCGTTTAAGGCGTCCTGGGCTTTGATGGTAAATTTTTCGTAATCCATTTTGTACCTTCAAAGACAGAATAAAGCTCATGCCACATACGTTTCCAGTACCCTGCGGGAGGCCGTGCGCTGCAGCCGGATAAGGGCCTTTTTTTCAATCTGCCGGATCCGTTCTTTAGTAAGATTAAAGTGGTCCCCTATTTCTTTTAAGGAAAGGGGCGGCCTGTTTCCAAGGCCGTAGCGGAAGCGGATAACATCCGCCTCCTTCTTGTCCAGATTGCCCAGGACAAGTTCAATGTCGTCGTGCATCACCGCATCCATGGCATGCGCTTCCGGGGTCTGGTAATGCACCGCTTCGATAAAATCCCCCATGGTGGAAGAATCCTTCTCGTTGTAAATCGGATTTTCCAGGGATACCATATCCCGGGAGATCATCAGCAGATCCTCCACATGGCCCACATCCATATCCAGAAGCCGGGCCACTTCTTTCAGCTCCGATTCCCCCTCCTGCACCAGCCGCCGTGCCTTTTCAATCTGTACCAGCTCATTGGCCCTATTCAGGGGCAGCCGGATCATCCTGGATTTTTCGCAGATGGCCTTTAAAATAGCCTGCCTAATCCACCATACGGCGTAGGAGATAAAATGGTATCCCTTATCAACATTGTACCGTTTAATGGCGTTAAGCAGCCCCAGATTTCCTTCGCCAATCAGATCCTCCAGGGGTATGCCCTGGCCCTGATATTTTTTTGCCACATTTACCACAAAACGCAAATTTGCGCTGACCAGCTTATGCTGAGCCGCCAGGTTTCCTGCGACAGCCTCTCTGGCGCATTTTTCTTCCTCGTCTCTGGTCAAAAGGGGGATGTTATTAATCTCCCTTAGATACATGGCCAGGGTGTTCTTGTCATTCTTCGTACCGGTCTTTCTTTTCGTCGCGGTCATGTCTGCCTCCGTGTGCTTCTTACCTTGTCTTCCGATAGTTTTTGCGCTTTGCGCCTAAACCCCTAAAACCGGTTTTTGGCCGGTTATCACATCCTTTCATTATTAGGTAAGCAAATTCCGTGCCAAGTGGTTAAAAATTGAGGGAAATTCGTAAACTTTATTGTAAGTCCTTATTATATAAGGAATTAAATGAAGAGCTATCTCCGTTACGGAGGGTATAGTTTCTTGCTCTGCCTAAGATTTTGAGCTATTTTGACACACGGTTGAAAAACCGGACCATTTGCGGGTCATTATGACACAAAAACCCGGCGCCGGCAGTTTACACTGTGCTCCGGCGCAAAATTTCATGGAAATGTGCCGAAGCGCAGCAGTCCGGACAGCAGCAGTATCACCGGAAGAACCATGCGGCTTCAAAATTTGCTATTTGAACTGCTCCAAAACTACCGTTTTGGAGCAGTTCCGTTTGAAACTCTAAAGCCGCCGTGGAATCTATTCGATAATCGCCACCACATCCTGCATTTTAAGGATCAGATGTTCTACTCCGTCGATTTTGATTTGGGTTCCGGCGTATTTATCGTACATCACCTTGTCTCCGGCTTTTACGGTGATTTTTTCTTTTTCCGTTCCCGGTCCCACCTCTACAACCGTACCCTGCTGTGTCTTTTCCTGGGCCGTGTCGGGAATAATAATTCCACCGGCGGTTTTAGCCTCATTCTTTTCGAGCTTCACGATAACCCGGTCTGCTAAGGGTTTAACCTTCATATCTTCCTCCTGATGACAAATATAATATTAGTTGGATTGCATCTAATATAAAAAAACTAAGCCGGTACGTCAAGGCGTTTTACTGGAACCTTTGGCTGCTGTCCAGGCGGCGCTTTTCTAAGGATGCCTCGAGGTTTTCCGGATCCAGGTCCAGGGCATAATCCAGGGCCCGCAGGCTGTCCTGTTCCCTTCCCAGGAGCCGGAGGATCCCCGCAATCCGGGTCTGCACCCGGGAGGCGTCCCGTCTTTCCAGGGAAGTTCCTGCCGCGGGTATGCCCTGGCCGGTCCGGGCTTCTTCGCCGGAATTTCCCTGGGCAAAAAGCCGGCCGCCCCCGGAAAGCTGGGCCATGGCAATTTCGTAGTACTGCAGGGCTTCCTGGGGCTTTTGTCCCATATCCAGCACAAGGCCCAGGTTTGCGCCGGCCTGCCACAGGGGCTGCTGCCTGCGGCCTGGGGCGCTTTGGCTCCGGCCTTCCTGGGGCGCCCGGACTATGCTCCGCAGGATCTTTTCCGCTTCCTCCAGGTTCCGTTCCCGCATCCGGGCAAAGGCCCGGTGCAAAGCCGACCAGGGGCCTTCCACCCGGTTGATCCCCGCATTACGCAGGACCATGGCCGCTTCCTCGTAACGGCGTTGAAAAGTAAAGTACCAGGCGGCCCATTCAAACAGCCTTCCGTCCTGGGGATGGCCGTTAAGAAGCAGCCAGGTCTCGGCCACCGTGCGATCCACGGTCCAGTCTTCGCTCTTTCTTCGCAGCAGTTCCAGGGCAAAGAGCCCTTCGGTTTGATCGGTCTGGTCCAGGATCCTTAGGGCCTGCGCCGGGGGCACAAGCCGGGAATACCGGATAACCGCAAAAATTCGCCCCGGAGGATCCTGGGAGTCCGAAGCAAAGAGCTGTTCCAGCCATTGTCCCTCTTCCTGGGCATCCCCGGCGCTGGAAGCCAGGTTGTAAAGAACCCGGGCCCTTACCGCCGGAGGATCCGATTCCTCCATGGGCCGGCGGCCCGGATCCCCGGCGGATTGGTCCGGGTTTCCTTGGAACTGCCCGGTTCTTCCCTCGCCGGAAGCGGCGGCTATCTTCCATAATCCCCGGGCCTGCTCGATAAATCCCCCCAGCCACAGGGCATCCCCCTGGCGGGCAAGGAAACGGTCGCTGGTAAAGGCCGAAAACAACTCGGCGGCCCGGTAAAAATTCCCATGGTCATAGAAAAATTCCCCCCCAAAAAGCTGGGTTTCGGGGCTTACCCTGCCGCCGGAATCAAAAAGGCCGTTAACCATGATCTCCGCTTCGTGGACATCCCCGTCCAAAAGGGTTTTAATGCAGTAATTTACCGTGTATTTTTCCCGTTCTTCCCCCTGGGCAATGGAACAAAGCAGGGAAAACAGCTCCCGTGGAAGCGGCTGGGCCGCGGCGGGATCGCCCATGGCGCCGGAGTAGACAGAAAAGGCCAGGGACAGATCCTGCAGCGCCCCCTGGGACATCAGGGCCGCCAGTTCCTGCATTTCCGCCGCCGCTTCCCCGGAAAGGGCCTGGCCCCGGTTGTTTAGGATAATCAACTCCGCCCCCAGGGCCCCCACCCGGGCGGAAAAGGGATAGGCCCGGCGGGCCCGGCCCAGGGCGCCGGTATAGGCGGCAAGGTAGAGTTCCCCCTCCGTTTCGGAGTGAAGCGCCAGGGCCCGGCGGCGCTTTAACACCGACAGGGTGCTTTCCGTATCCGGGGCTTTTTTTTCCAGCGAATCAAGCAGCCCATTCCGCTGCCGGGAAGACAGGCGGGGATTCTCCAGGACCCGGGCGTCATAGTCCTGCAGGGCCTGGGTAAAGGAATCGCCCCGCACCGCCGGAGCCGGCAGGATCGGGATGCCCCCAAAATACGCGAACAGGAACAGCGCCCCCGCCAGGACCAGGGAAACAATAAGCCCCAAAAGGCACACGCCCCGCAGAAGGGCGGCGGATTTGCTATCCATGGGTCCCCTCCTGAATTGTTTTCCGCACTCCGTCCAGCACTCCGTTAATAAACCGGTAGGAATCGTCGGAACCGTATTCCTTGGAAATATCCACCGCTTCGTCAATTACCACCGAGGGGGGAACGGCGGTCTGGAACAGCAGCTCGTAGATGCTTAGCCGCAGCAGGGCCAGATCGACCAGATTAAGCCGTGAAAAGTCCCAATGGGCCAGATGCTGCCGGATCATGCCGTCGATTGTTTTTATATGTTCCACCGCGCCGGTAATAAGAAGCCGGGAAAAATCCGCCGTATCCCCCAGGGTCTTATGCTGTTCCGCGTCCAGCCAGGGAAACTCCAGCAGATCCCCCAGGCCCTTGTGCTTCCCCGTTATTCCCCAGGCATAAAGGGCTTGAAATGCCAAAATCCGTCCCTTACGCCGAGACCCCATTACCAGGTTATTTTGGCATAGGTTTCGTCCAGAACTTGAACGCTGCCCCGCTTTCGCAGATCCGCCACCAATTCTTCCGACGCCTGCTGCAGGGTAAGCATAAACCGCCGCTGAACTTCGGCGGCGCCAATGGTCTGCCGCACCGTCCGGGATTCGGGATCTTCCAGATTATAGATGTCATCCAGGCCCAGGACTTTTCCGCGGTAGGTTTCCATTACCTTGATAATGTAAAAACCGTCGGGCCGTTCCACCAGCCGGGAAACCTCCCCCTGCTTTAGGGCAAAAACGGTGTCCACCAAATTGGCCCCCAGGGCCTGGCGTATCCTTTCGTGTTTATACACAAAGCTGTCCACGCTTAAGTAGCCCGAGTTGGGCTTTCGGAAATCCCGGGCCGCTTCGTCGAATCTGCCGGCGTCGTTTCCTATCTGCCGGGCCAGGTTATTTGCCGTTGTTTGGGCGGCGCTTTTTTCGCCGGCGCTGCGGATCGGAACCATTAACATCCTTACCCGGGCCGTGTCGGGACGGGTAAAGCCGTTTTCAAAAATACTTTTGCCCTTTACCTCGTTATACACGGTTTGAATTTCCGTTTCCTCCGGGGGTTTTACCCCGTCAAAAAGGGCCTTTTTTTTAATCCGCAGGTAATTTTCGGTTATCAGGGTCCGCCGCATCAGTTCCCGGTAGCTTCCCCGGCTCATCCCCGTCCTGGTTTGCAGGTTCGTGTCTATTTCTGCTTCCGTGGGGGCATGTCCCAGCATCTGGCCCAGCCCTTCGGAAAAATTTTTAATGCTTTGATCAAAGTACTGGTTTATTTCCCGGTCCGTGACGGTGATTTTTTCCTGTTCCGCCGCCTGGCAGGCTAAAAACTGGTTGCTTAGCTCGTCCAGGGCCTGCCGCCGTTCGGTTTCGGTAAGCTGGGCGTTGGCATTCCGTGTGGTCATGGCCTTGGAAATGGAAAGCCAGTTTACATATTCCTTGAATTGTTTGACGGTAATCTGTTCTGTTTTAGAAAGCCGGACAATAGCCACCGCCTGAAGTTCAATCTGCCCAAAGCACAGGCCGGCCAGCGTAAAAAAAATCCATCCAAATAATATAAAACGTTTCATAACCCTACCCTACCACAGATTTACTGCAAAAACCAGCGCTTAACCGGCCGGTTCCAGCACCGCCCGGATCCGCCGGACCCCGGCGGAAGAGGACTGTTCCTTCTGAATTTTAAAGCGGCCCATGCCGCCGGTGCGTTCCACATGGGGGCCCCCGCAGACTTCTTTGGAAAAAAAATCGGCGGAGCTTTTGCCTACGGTATAGACCTTTACCTGGGATTCGTATTTTTCGCCGAACAGGGCTATGGCCCCGGCGGCCAGGGCCTTGTCCAGGCTCATCACTTCCATGGTCACCGGCAGGTCCTGGGCGATCTGCCCGTTGACAATATCCTCGACCTTTTTAAGCTCCTGTACCGTCATGGGGGCGGGGTGGGAAAAATCAAACCGCATCCGTTCCGCGGTAATGTTGGAGCCCCTTTGGGCCACATGATCCCCCAGAACCATCCGCAGGGCCCTGTGGAGCAGGTGGGTGGCGGTATGGTACTTAACGGCCATTTCACCCTGATCTACCAGGCCTCCCTTAAAAACCTGACCCCCCTGGGCCTTGGAAAGTTCCTGGTGTTTTTTAAAGGCTTCGTCAAATTCGGCGCGGTTTACCCTAAGCCCCCTTTCCAGGGCTACTTCTTCGGTAAGTTCGATGGGAAAGCCGTAGGTATCGTAGAGTTTAAACGCCAGCCGTCCCGACATAAGCTTTTTGGGATCCTTTAACAGATTGGGCAGGAGTTTTTCGAATTCGTGCTCGCCCTTTTGAAGGGTTTCAAGGAATTTTTCCTCCTCCCGCCTTAATTCCCCCAGGATAGAGTCCCTGTTCGCCGCCAGTTCCGGGTAGGGCCCGGTGAACTTGTCCACCACCGCCTGGGCCACCGGTACCAGGCTCTCTATGCCAAGCTTCCGGCCATGCCGTACCGCCCGGCGTATAAGGCGGCGGAGTACATAGCCGGCCCCCACGTTGGAGGGGCTTAACGCCTTGGGGTCCCCCAGCACAAAGGTGGAGGACCGGACATGATCGCAGATGATCCGGATCGACCGGTCCCTGCGGTCGTCATCGCCGTAGGTATAGCCGCCGGGGTTCATCACCGACATTACCGCAGAAATTATGGGGGTGAAAATTTCCGTATCGTAGACGGATTTTTTGCCGTTTAGGATAGTAACGGTCCGCTCTATGCCCATGCCGGTATCGACGCATTTGCGGGCCAGGGGCTCGTAAGCGCCATCTTCGGTTTTGTTGTACTGCATAAACACGTCGTTCCAGATTTCAAGCCATTTGCCGCAGGAACAGCCGGGCCCGCAGTCCGGCCCGCAGGGTTCTTTGCCAATATCGTAGAACATTTCCGAATCCGGGCCACAGGGGCCGGTACTTCCCGCGGGGCCCCACCAGTTGTCCTCCTTGGGCCGGTACCTAATCCTTTCCGGGGGAATTCCCAGCCCCTTCCAGGCCGCGGCGGATTCCTCGTCCCTGGGGGCGTTTTCGTCCCCCGCAAAAACCGTTACCCCCAGCTTTTCCAGGGGAATCCCCAGCCATTCGGGGGAAGTAAGGAATTCAAAGCTCATTTTAATGGCCCCGTCCTTAAAATAATCCCCCAGGGACCAGTTCCCCAGCATTTCAAAAAAGGTTAGGTGGCTCGAATCCCCCACGCTGTCTATGTCGCCGGTTCGAATACACTTCTGGTAATCCACCAGGCGCGTCCCCGCCGGGTGGGGTTCCCCCAAAAGGTAGGGCACCAGGGGATGCATCCCCGCGGTGGTAAAAAGCACCGTGGGGTCATTTTCCGGAATTAAGGATTTGCCTTCTATCCGGGCATGGCCGTGCCGGACAAAAAATTCTATGTATTTGGAGCGTAATTCCTCGGAGTTCATGGACACATAATAGTAAAAAAATCCCCGCCGGGCAAGGCCGGGACCTAAAGGTACATTTGAAACAGGGCATTTCGACCGCCCATGGCCCGGCAATTTTTTCGGCGAAGGGGGCTACACCACCGGGATAATCTTGTCCGCGGGGGCGCCGCAGACGGGACAGTTTTTGGGGTGTTCCTTCCCCGAAAAGGTGTACCCGCAGGATGAACAGGTAAAGTACGATTCCCCGGCAATGTCTTTATCCCTTTGAAGCTGCTTGAGGGCCCCCCGGAATAAGCGCAGGTGAACCTTTTCTGCCATTAGCGCATCGGCAAAGGCATAGGCGGAAAGTCCCAATTTCTGTTCCCGGGCATAATCCACGCATGCCCCATAGATCTCCTCAACTTCCCGGCGCTCGTTCCCTATGCTTTCTTCAATGCCCGGAACCGGTTCTTGTAAACCCGGCATGGCCGAATAAAAGTTCCTGGCATGGTACCACTCCGAATCTGCCGCGGCCCGGAATAATTTTGCGGTATTTTTCATGCCCCGCTTTTCCGCATCCTCCGCATAGAGCTTATACCGGACATGGGCCATACATTCCTGGGAAAAGGCATTAAAAAGCAGGGTTTGTATCTTGGGGTCCCCGGGGCCTTCCTGGTCCGTGTAAATATCCCGTTTTGTGTGGGAAAGGATCCCCCCCGCATCGTAGGAAAATTCCACCACATGATTATACGGGGCCCGAATTCCCGGTTCTTCTTCGATCCGGGCCCCAGCGCCGCCGGAGACAATAAGCCTTGTCCCTTCCAGGGTATCCTCAAAATAGGAATGCAGGTGCCCGCAGATAATATACCGCAGCCGGTCCCGGCAGGGGGCAAGGACCGCGGCGATCTTTTGCCATTCTTCGGGGGAAATTGAATTGCCGGAAACCCTGTTTGGGGGCGGAATGTGCATGGCCAAGATAATGTTGGGCCGCCGGTACTGTTCCAGGGCATGGGACAGGACCTCCAGAGAATGACCGGAAACGGTCCGTTTGGAGTTGTCCAGTACGACGATAAGGGTCCTGCGGTCCGCCAGGGCATAGTCCCTTAGGCCAAAGTAGTCATCGTAGTAATCCGTGTCGTGGTTGCCGCAGACCATAAAAACCGGCCTGTCCGCCACGGTATTTACCAGTTCCGCCATGTTGCGGTAAAACAGCCGGGAGCCAAAGGGAACAATATCCCCCACCACCAGGTGAAAACTTCCCTTCTGTGCCGGAACCGCCGGGGGACCCCTTAAACCCCGGACAAAGGTAGATACAATTTCGGCCCCCAGGCCGTCGCAGCCCGGATCGCCCAGGACCGTAAAGGAATCAAAATCATCCACCGGGATAAAAGTCCCGGTTATTACTTGAATGCCGCTTTCCATCCGGGCCAATGGGGGTTTACGTAACCGGGGCTTGGGACCGGCCCACCTTCTTTACAATAAGATCGTTCCTTAAACACCGGGTACATATCTTAAGGGTAACGGTGGCGCCGTTAATTTCGGTCTTTACCTTTTTAAGGTTCGGCTTCCAAACCCGCCGGGTACGATTTTTAGCATGGCTTACCGAGTTGCCGGTAACGGTGTGCTTTCCGCATATATCGCAGCTCCGTGACATACTGCTCCTTCCTTATCAAAACAAGTTCCCCAGGCAAGTCCCTGGGCCCGGAATTTTCAACCCCATAACAAACTATCAGTATACCGGAAAAGAACAATCATGTAAAGGAGCCAATCCCAAAAATTGAAGTTTTGGGAAAGCCCCAATGGGCATGGAAATTCCCCCAATTCCGCCGGGGTTGGGGAATTCCAGGAGGAATAATTACACCTATTAGTCGATATATATACCAATAGTAGATTACAAATGTCAAAAAATCTCAGAAAAGAAGGACAGAAAAATTGCAGAGCAATTGCAAAAATGGTAGAATTCCGGTAAATTCTGACGGGACCCCGAATGATAAAAATTGTAATCATCGAAAGACAGGTCAAATGGATGAATTATTTTAAAACCTGTCTGGCCAGTCAAAGGGATTTTACCATCTCCGGATCCGGCAGCGACGGCTACGACGCCCTAAAGCTTGTGGACGCGTATAAGCCGGATATTGTCCTTTTAGATATGGGTTTGCCCATGGGAGAGGGGCTTAAAACCGTCTCTCTTATCAAACACCGGTCGCCGGGAACTTCGATTATTGGCAACTCCGATGCCAATACGGAACGGCGTTTTTTTTCGTCCTTTTTTTACGGAATATCGGGATTTATCACTAAAGAGACTGCCCCGGAACTGCTGTGCCATGCAATCCGGACGGTATACCATGGGGGGCAGCTTATGGCATCGGAAATAGCCTCGCGGTTCAACAAGATCGCCCAGCAGCTGGAGGGGGATGTGCTAAAGTCCCGGGGAGACCTGCGGGCGGAACGGCGAGTTTCGGCCCTTAGGCGGCAGGAAATTTGCGGGGAAAATTCGGCAAAACACCGGTCTAAGCACATACTGCCGGGGACCGTTTCTCCCGCGGAAAAGCAGATTATCAGCTTTGTAGGTCAGGGCTTAACCAACCGGGAAATAGCCCAACGGCTCCGCCTGTCCGAGGGAACCATCCGCAACTACGTTTCTTCGGTACTGCAAAAAATGGGGCTTAGGGACAGGACCCAGGTGGCGATCTTTGCCCTTAAAGCGGGGCTGTAAGCGGCTGCTTACCCCTGCCGTGCCGCCTTGTCTGTTCTGTTCTGCCTAGTCCGCCCTGTCTGTTTGCCCGGTTTTTCCGGGGTGGTTCCTATTTGGCGGCAAAGGTCCTGCGGTAATCCATGGGGGAAAGGCCGGTACATTTTTTGAACACCCTGGAAAAATGAAAGGGGTTTTCAAAGCCAAAGTGTTCCGCCACGGATTGAATTGTAAGGGAAGAGCCGGAAAGGTAGGAAGATGCGGCCTCTATCTTAAGCCGGGTAAAATACTGAAAGGGGGTAATTCCCAGCCTGCGGTGAAAAAGCCGGATAAGGTGTTCCCCGGAAAGGCCAAGCCTGTCCGCCAGGGCAGTCACGGTAAGCTTTTCCCGGACCGAGCGTTCCATCATCTCCAGGGCCCGGTCCACATACCCGCCGGGGCCGGTCCCCTCCGCCCCGGATTTTTGGGCGTCCCGTTCCGGTTCCCCGGTTTTTGCCGGGCCGTACCAGCGGAACAGAAGGCTCAACAATAGATATTCCGCGGCCCGGCGGTTTCTCGGCCCCTGTTTCCCCGCCAGGTGGTACAGATCTTCCAAAAGGAACCGTTCCCGCCCTTCAATGGAAAGGGGCCCCCGGGCGCCCCCAAGAAGGGAAACAAGATCCCCCCCTTCGGGTTCCCCCGGTTCAAAGAGAATCGCATAGTACGTGATGGGCCGCCGGACCGCATCGGGCAAAATGGAGTGAAATTCCCTGGGCTTGGTTAAAAAGAGCCGGTTTCCTTCGATGTGGTACTTGGCGCGGTTCAGCAAGAACTGGCCCTTTCCCTCTAAAAACAGATGGAGCTCGTAATCCCCGGTATCGTGGGTATGGTAGCGTCCGTGCCAGGCAAGCTTATCGCCTCCCACAAGCTTATAGACATACACCGCATCTTTTATGGTCATCATCGTCCCCGGCACATTCCACCGGCAAAGGGTATCCCAAAAGAATATCAATAATAGATATGGTTTGTCAATAATTGTTATGGCGGGCCCCGGTAAATGCGGGTACCCTGGTCCAGGGGAAGCGATGAAAACTGTATGTGGAATTGACCTGGGAACCCAAAGCTGCAAGGTGGTTCTGTATGATCCCGAGGCGGGGAGGATCGCCGCATCCTCCCAGGCAGCCATAGGGATGATAGCGGAAAACGACGGAACCAGGGAGCAAAAAGCCCAATGGTACCAGGACGCCCTTAGGGAATGTTTCGGGGCCCTGCCGGAGGATGCCAAAAAGACCATCCTGGCCATTGGAGTTTCGGGGCAGCAGCATGGCTTTGTGCCCCTGGATGAACAGGGCCGGGCCCTGTACAACGTTAAGCTGTGGTGCGACACCTCCACCGCCCCGGAGTGCGGGGAACTTAGCGCCGCTGCCGGGGGCGAAGACCGGATCATCGCCGATGCGGGGCTTCCTATGCGGCCGGGATATACCGCCCCCAAGGTGCTGTGGCTTAAAAAGCATAAACCCGGGGCCTTTAAAAACCTTGCCCATATTCTGCTTCCCCACGACTATGTGAATTTTCTTCTTACCGGGGAATATACCGCGGAATACGGGGACGCTTCGGGGACGGCCCTCTTCGACGTGCGGAAACGGATCTGGTCGGAACGGATCTGTACCCTCATAGACCCGGCGGTGGCGGGCTGTCTGCCGCGGCTGGTGGAACCCTCCGCACCGGCGGGAACGGTCCGGGCGGCGGCGGCGGCGGAATTTGGCATACCCCAGGGTATTCCCGTGGCCGCCGGAGGGGGGGATAATATGATGGGGGCCGTGGGAACCGGTACGGTTCGGGACGGTTTTCTTACCGTAAGCCTGGGAACATCCGGGACCCTCTATGGCTATTCCGATTCGCCGGTGATAGACCAAACGGGGAATTTGGCGGCTTTTTGTTCCTCCACCGGGGGCTGGCTTCCCCTGCTGTGTACGATGAACTGCACCGTGGCCAGCGAAGAATTCCGGAACCTTTTTGGGCTGGATGTACAAACCTTTGATGCCGAGGCGGCCAAGGCCCCCGTGGGCGCCCAGGGTATTGTGGTGCTTCCCTTCTTTAATGGGGAACGGACCCCGAATCTTCCCAAGGGCAGGGCCGGTATAAACGGGATCACCGCGGCCAACTTTACCAGGGAAAACATTGCCAGGGCCGCGCTGGAATCGGCAATTTTTGGCATGCGGATAGGCATGGAGGGCTTTAACAAGCTGGGCTTTAAGGCCAGGGAAATTAGGCTTATCGGGGGCGGGGCCAAAAGTTCCCTGTGGCAGGCCATCACCGCCAATGTGCTTAGGCTTCCCGTGCGGGTCCCCGCGGGAACCGAGGCGGCGGCCATGGGGGGGGCCATCCAAGCCCTGTGGTGCCTGGCCTGCGCCGGGGACCCGGCGGCGGGGGGATCACCGGGATCCTCGATAGAAGAGCTGGTGGACCGGCATGTGGTGTTAGAGGGCCCCCTGGTAGAGCCCGATGAAAGGACCGCAGAAGCCTGCGACAAAGCCTATGAAGCGTATTCCCGGTATTTAGGGGCCCTAAGCCCTCTTTATAAATAGTATTGGCTCTAATGTGTCTACATTATGGACAAAACTAAACAGGACTGCCGGAATAGAAATTTTTATGGACGGTCCTTTAAATCTACGGCGGCTGCTTTAAGCCCGCGGTTTTGAAGCAGCGCCATCTCTAAACGGAGGAAAAACATGGCGGACTACTATGTGGGGAAAAAAGAATATTTTCCCAAGATCGGTAAAATCAAATACGAGGGCCCCAAGAGCGGCAATCCCCTGGCCTTTAAGTATTACAACCCCGACAAACTGGTGGGTAAAAAAAAGATGCGGGATCATCTTCGGTTTGCCGTGGCCTACTGGCACAGCTTTTGCGCCGACGGGACCGATCCCTTTGGGGCCCTTACCCACTCCCATCCCTGGACAAGCGATGCGGCGGACCCCATGGAAGCGGCGGAGCATAAGCTTGATGCGGCCTTTGAATTTTTTACCAAGCTGGGGGTCCAGTTCTACTGTTTCCACGACCGGGACATGGCCCCCGAGGGAAATACCCCGGCGGAAAGCGAAAAAAATCTTTTTTCCATGGTCTCCAAGGCCAAGAAACTTCAAAGGGCCACGGGGATTAAACTGCTGTGGGGCACGGCCAATCTTTTTAACAATCCCCGGTATATGAACGGCGCCGCCACCAATCCGGAATTTGGGGTACTTGCCATTGCCGCCAACCAGGTAAAAGCGGCCATCGACGCCACCATAGAATTGGGGGGCCAGGGGTATACCTTCTGGGGCGGCCGGGAAGGGTACATGAGCCTGCTTAATACGGACCTTAAAAAAGAAAAGGACCATCTGGGACGCTTTCTGGGCCTGGCCAGGGACTATGCCCGCAAACAGGGCTTTAAGGGGGCCTTCTACGTGGAACCCAAGCCCATGGAACCCACCAAGCACCAGTACGACTACGATGTGGAAACCGTGGCCCTGTTCCTTAAAACCTACAACCTGGACAAGGACTTTAGGGTAAACATTGAAGCCAACCATGCGGAACTGGCGGGACACGATTTTTTCCATGAACTGGAAACCGCCGCGGCCCTGGGTATTTTTGGTTCCGTGGATGCCAACCGGGGCGATTTTATCAACGGCTGGGATACGGATCAGTTCCCCTTTAGTTACTATGAGACGGCCCTGGCGATGTACGCCATCCTTAGGGCCGGGGGCTTTACCACCGGCGGCCTTAACTTCGACGCCAAGATTCGGCGGAATTCTATTGACCAGGCAGATCTGTTCCTGTCCCATATCGGCGGCATGGACGCCTTTGCGGTGGGCTTGGAAATCGCCCACCGGATCATCAAGGATGGGGTGATCCCCGGATTTTTAAAAAAACGCTACGCTTCATTTAATACCGGGGACGGGGCCAAGTTTGAAAACGGCCAGTTAAGCTTTACCGATCTGGCAAAATTGGGGGGCGAAAAATATGGCAGGGCTGGTCTTAGCTCGGGCAAGCAGGAATACCTGGAGAACGTCTTTAACCAGTATCTTCTGGGGCTGTAGGCCCATGTTCCCGGCGCAACATTTACAGCACAGCCCCAGGGGGAGTATACTTATCCGGTGAAACAACTGCTCCGCCTGGGCATGGTCCTGTCGGGCCTTTTGTCTCTAACGGCCTTTATCTTTTCTATGGTAAAGGCCCGGCAGGTTTATGTGCTGGCCCCGGATCCGGGACCGGCCTTGATCTACCATTTTTCCCTGTACCTTCCCGATAACCGGAACACCTTTTTTAAGGGAATTATCCTGGGGGCGGAACGGGCGGCCAGGGAACTTAATTCGGCGGTATCTGTCCATTCGATAGATCCCCTTAAGCACGAACTGGAAACGGCGGCCTTTACCGGAGTAGACGGGGTAATTGTCTGCCCCTATCTGGACGATACCCTGGCCCGGCGGCAGATGGAACAGTTTAGGGAATACCAGATACCGGTGGTGCTGATAAACCACAACCTGGCCAGTGATCAGCCCTGGCCCTTTATCGGAACAAATAACTTCGATATGGGCCGGCGCATCGGTTTTATCCTTCAAAACCATGGATCCGATCCGGCCCCGCCCGGGCCGGGTTCATCCGGCACAACTCCGTCCGGTGCGGCGCTGCGTCCGGTGCGGCTTGCCATAGTGTACAGCGATAAGTCCCCGGGAATCTATGCGGAGCGGGAACTGGTGGAGATGGGGATTTCCGCCGCCCTGGGGGATCAGCTTTCCGGGCCGATTATGCGCTTAAGGACCAATTTTAACCCCCTGGATGCGGAGGCCCTTTTAGTAAAACTTTTTAGGGAAAGTGAGGAACTAACGGAGGACACCGCCGAGGCCTTTCCCATTAACACCATTGTGTTTACCGACTCCGCGGATACCATCGCGGCGGCCCAAACCTTGGTGGACATGAACCTGGTGGGGCGGATGCAGGTTATCGGTTTTGGTTCCGACCCGGAAATTATCGAAAATATACGAAAGGGAATCATTCTCTGCTCCGTGACAATTAACTCGGAACGGATAGGATACGAAGCGATCCGGTCCATCACCGCCCTGCGGACCACCGGTTATACCTCCACCTCCATCGACACGGGGATTGACATAATTACCGGCAAAAACCTCTAGCAGTTTGTTGCTTCGAGCATAAATTATCTAAAAATTCACAAAAGTGAATTTTTACACCCTGCAAACTGCAAAGGGACGCCGGATAATCGGGATTTTTTTCATGAATATGTAAAAAATCCACAAGTACAACAGGCTCCTAGCAGTTTGTTGCGCTTCGCGCATAAATTGTATAAAAATTCACAAAGTGAATTTTTATACCTTGCAAACTGCCAAAGGAGCCCGATAATCGGGATTTTTTTCATGAATATGTAAAAAATCCACCAGTGCGACAGGCTCCTAGAGAGGGAAACGATGAAGCCCTATTACCGGTCCTTTAGAGTTCAGATTGTCCTAAGTACCCTGGGGGCGTTCTTTTTGCTGGTTTTAAGCACCGCCTATATTTTATTCAGCGCCCAGAAGATCCAGGAACTTTCCGAACGGAACTTTGAACAGGAACGGTTTCTTAAATCGATCCAGGATGATCTGGCGGCCTACGAGGGTCCCCTGATGGCCTTCCTTTCCACCAGATCTTCCAATGCCCTGGCTCAAATTTTTATTGACACCCAGAACCTGCGGCAAAAACTTCCCGGATACCGGCAGATCCTGGGAAATCCCCTGGATCTAAAGGAACGGGAATTATACGCCCTTATTTTTCATTACCTTAACCTGGCGGAAACGGCCATTGAAGAAAAGCGGGGCCGGAACATTGCAGCGTATACGGCAATTTACGAAGAGATGGCCCGCCTTAAGGAATACATCAACCGGGAAATTGACGCCCTAAGCACGGAACGGTACCGTTCACAGTTGTGGGCCTACGAACAGTTTCTGGCGGAATCCGGGGCCCTTCAGCTATGGAATTTTATCTTTATTATTTCCATGTCGGTTTTTTCCGTCCTAATCCTGCTGTATTCGATCAACCGCTTTACCAATCCCCTGACAAAGCTTTCTGCCATGACCAAAGAACTTTCTTCGGGAAATTTTAACATCCCCGATATGGAGACGGGCCGGGGGATAGAAGAGTTTGACCGGGTAATAGATGCCTTTAACCACATGAAGGGCGAAATAAGCAAATACATAGAAGAAATACGCTGGCAGGAAAATATTAAGCAGGAATATATGCGGGAAAAACTGCGGAACATGAAAATGGAAGGGCTGGTACGGCATATGGAAATTTACGCCCTGCAGGCCCAGATGAATCCCCACTTTCTTTTTAATACCATAAACACCGGCATGCAGCTTGCCATAGTGGAAGGGGCGGACAGAACCGGAGAATACATGGATTACATGGCCCGGCTTTTCCGGCATATTATTAGAAATAAGGATATTATTGTGCCCCTGCGGTACGAAATTACGGGGCTGGATTATTACTTTTACCTAATACGGGTACGCTTTCCCCGGAACCTTACATTGGTCATGGAATGTGCCGAAGAGCTTTTGGATGCATATAAGGTCCCCGTTTCGATCCTTCAACCGCTGGTGGAAAACAGCGTAATCCATGCCTTTAAAGACGCCGGAGAAGACTTTCTGCGCCGCATTACCGTCCGGGCCGGCATGAACGGAAAACGGCTGGTTCTGTCGGTGCAGGATAACGGTACGGGAATGTCCCGGGAAAGGGTAAAAAAACTGCTCCATCCCCAGCCCATAGACGAATCCTCCGTTTCCCGGGTTATGGGCCTGGAAAATGTGATTCAACGGCTGTACTTTTTCTATCCCGATGACACCGGGGTGGTGGATATTGAAGCCGGCCCCGGGGGAACCACCGTGTTTATCCGCATTGATACGGAAAGGGAACCATGTATAGCGTTTTAATTGTGGACGATGAAGAACCGGTCCTGGAAAGTTACGAGTTTATGCTAAAGAACTTTTCCGGAACCGCCGCCGCGGACAATCCCTTTACCCTGGCAGGGAAGGCCCGGTCGGGCTACGAGGCCCTAAAGGTAATCTACGAAACAGAACCGGACATAGTATTTATGGACATTAACATACCGGGCATAAACGGCCTTTCGGTACTTGAGGAGGTCCACAAAAAGTACCCCCGGATGATCTGCATCCTTTCCACCGCCTACGAGCGTTTTGATCTGGCCCAGCGGGCCATACCCCTGGGCGTCTTTGCCTACCTGGTAAAGCCCGTTTCCAAGCGTACCTTCTTTGAAACCCTGAACAAGGCCCTGGATCAGCTCCATTCCCTGCCCCCCACAACATCGGAGTACGACAACCCAAAACTGCGGTTAATGCGCCGGGACATTTGGATCCCCATGGGGGAAGAAACCTGGGAGCAGTACCGGGAAAGCCTGTCCCTGCCTTCCGATTGGGGAATAACCCTGCTTTTGGAAATAGAGACAGACCCGGAAAAATGGTGCGCCCTGGCCGCGGAGAAACTTCTATACAAGTACCCCTGCATATACGATGTGATCCTAAACAGGGGTCTTTTTTTAATTTCCGAAGATATTAACCCCGGCGTATTTAGGCAAAAAACGGTAAAGATGCTGGAAACCCTTTTAAGTCCCATCACCTGGTATTACGGCCTGGGGGGATTATACCGGGGACCGGAGTTGTATAATTCCTGTAACGAGGCCTTAACGGAACTTTCCCGGCGCCACCCGATGGGGGGGGGGGGGGGGGGGGTAGCCGCTTCCTGGGACCGGGAAAGAAAACAGGTAACCCGGCTTCGGGAAAAAATAGGCCGCATTCCGCCGGAGGAGGCAAAATCCCTCTTTAGCGCCCTATGGGAGCCCCTTTTTTCTGCGGATTTTAACACCGCCAAACTAAGGATGGTCTCCCTCTTTACCCTGCTTTTGGATGATATCTACGGCGTTTGGTCCTCCGCCTTTTCTTCCGCCGGAGAAAAAACTTCCGGGGCTGTCCCCTTCGATCCGGCGGAGATTATGGACCTAAAGGATCTGGGGGCATGGCGCCGCTGGGCCGAGGTGCATTTTGACAAACTGCTCCTAAAGGCAAATAGTGATCGTTCTGGAAACTACCCCCTGCCGCTGGTTAAGGCCCTGGCCTTTATCCGGGAAAACTACATCCGGGGAATTCAGCTTAAAGATGTGGCCGATGCCGCCGGAATATCCGCCGCCCATTTAAGCCGGCTTTTTGGGGAACACCTGCAAACCACCTTCGTTGATCATCTTACGGCCCTGCGGATCGCCGAGGCGGAACGGCTTTTGCGGGAATCTTCCGTATCGGTAAAAGAGGCGGCCTATGCGGTGGGATACCATGATCCCAATTATTTTACCAAGATATTCAAAAAGATCCGGGGCCGGCTGCCCACGGATGTAAAACCATAGGAGCCTGCGGCACTTTGCATCGGAAGGATCCCATTTAAAATATATCTTTAGACCCGGCGTCTTGTGTTTCCCCCGGTTTCGGTTTAGACTTTTACCATGCAATCCCCCTGTAAGGGCCGGCCCCAACCGGGGATTTTATATGGGCTTACCGGCATAGTCCTTTTGACGGTCCTTCTGGGCCTGTGTCCCACGGCCTGTGATTCCGGCGCTTTCCGGAACGGAGCGCCCGGTGTTCCCGCCGAACCGCAGGGCGCCGGGGGGAATTTCCGTTCACCCCAGGAAAAACCGCGGCTGACCATAGGTTTTTCCATTGCCACTGCCACCTTTATTATTGAACGGTGGAACAAAGATCTAAAGGTTTTTACCGGCGCCGCCCAGGAACTGGGGGCGGATGTTATTGTCCAGCTTTCCGCCGGGGGCATCCGGGAGCAGATTGCCCAGATCAACTACATGGTAAACCAGAATATCGATATTCTGGTGGTCATAGCCCACGATACGGAGCTTATCGCCGGGGCAATCCGGCAGGTAAAAGATGCGGGCATTCCCGTTATTGCCTACGACCGGCTTATTCAAAGGGTTCCCCTGGATGCGTATATTTCCTTCGACTCCCGGGAAGTGGGCCGGTACTTTGGCGAAGCGCTGCGGGAGGCGGTACCCCAGGGCAAATACTTAGTGGTAAACGGTTCAATCCACGATGTCAACAGTGCGGAGATCAACGCCGGGTTCTATGAAGTTATGGACCCCTTTATTAAGTCCGGGGCCGTGCGGATAGACCGGGAAATATGGCTGGAAGAATGGAGTTCCGACGAAGCTCTGGAGAAAATCGGGGCCATATTCAACGAGACCACAAATTTTGACGCCATAGTCTGCGGCAACGACGCCATCGCCGGGGCCGCCATCCAGCTTTTGTCGGAACGCCGCTTGGCGGGAACAATTGCCGTGGTAGGCCAGGATGCGGAGCTAAGCAGCTGCCAGCGTATTGTGGAGGGAACCCAGCTTATGACGGTCTATAAACCCATTGGAAGCCTGGGGGTACGGGCGGCCCGGCTGGCGGTGGCCCTGGGCCAAAGGTCCGCTGGGGAAAAAAAACCCGATCTCCCCCCTCCGGATTCCATGGTGGATAACCAAAGCGGGATCATGATCCCCGCCTATCTGGAAAAATCCACGGCAATTTATAAAGAAAACATAGATGTGATAATCCGGGACGGATTCCACTCCCGGGAGGACGTGTTCCGCACTATCAGCGTTCCGTAACGGAATCGTAACACACGGAATAGTAAAATATTGATGTTAATAAATTCCTCTTTATCTTGCCCCCGGGTAAATAAACGGTAAAAGTACAGCTTTTTATCAAAAAAATACGATTCCCCCCTGGGTAGAACCGGCATAGGCTGAATTATCCTATCCTATTCTATTTTTTTATGGAGGAAAATATGAAAAAGATTGCTCTCGTACTGCTGATTCTGGCAGTAGCGGCAAGTTTTGGTTTTGCCCAGCGAAACAGGACTTTTATCGGCATCGCCATGCCCGAAACCCACGTCCAACGCTGGGTAAAAGACGGTAACGCCCTTAAGGCTTTTGCCGAAAAATCCGGGTACCGTGCGGAGGTCCAGTGGGCCAACGCCGACCAGACCCAGCAGAATCAGCAGATCCAAAGCTTCCTAACTCAGGATGCCAAGGCCCTGGTGGTAGGATGCCTCAACGACGGCGTCCGCTCGGTTATTGCCGAAGCCGCCCGCGATAAAGTCGTGGTCATCGCCTACGACAGGATTATTTCCAACTCGGCGGACTATGATTATTATATCACCTTTAACAACTACAAGGTCGGACAGCTCCAGGGCCAGAGCATTGAAAGCGCCTTGAACCTTAAATCCGCCACCGCCGCCGCTCCCAAGAACATTACCCTCTTTGCCGGTTCACCCACCGATGGAAATTCGTTCTTTTTCTTCGACGGCGCCATGAGCATCCTTAACCCCTACGTGGACAAGGGCGTTCTTAAGGTGGTGGGACCCTATCCCCGGACCTCCGCCGACAAGGCCAACTTCCAGAGGATCGCCACCGAAAACTGGCAGGCGCCTATTGCCAAGACCAGAATGGAAAATCTTCTTAGCAACGATGCCCGGAACGTAACCTTAGATGCGGTCCTGTCCCCCAACGACACCCTGGCCCGGGCGATCATCGAAGCTTGTAAGGCCGATGCGAAATACCGGTCCAAACTTCCCGTAGTAACCGGGCAGGATGCGGAATTTGATTCCATGATATCCATTAAGAACGGCGAGCAAACCAGCACGGTATTTAAAGACACCAACAAGCTGGCGGAGGCCGCCATCCTTTTGGCCGATCAGGTCCTTAAGGGCCGCACCGTCCGGATCCCCGGGGCAGTTCTGGCCACCGGCGATCTTGCCAAGATTGGCGATACGGGCCGCAAGGTTGTCAACACCTACCTGCTCGATCCTATCCTGGTTACCAAGAGCAATATCAGGGTCCCCGTAAATGCGGGATTCTACGAGGCTGCTCAGGCTTCTCAAATTACCGGAAGGTAAAACACACCTTTATTGGCGGGAGGATACCACCCTTTTCTCCCGCCTTTTTATTTGCCAAGACCCCGGCGCAGGCTGCACGGGGTAAGCAGCGGGTTTAACCACCGCCCCCGGCATGCCGGACGGATTTTTCTATAAATGTAAAAGGGAAAGCCATGAGTGAGTATATACTTGAAATTCAAAACCTAACCAAAGATTTCCCCGGGGTCCGGGCATTGGAGGATATCTCCTTAAAAATAGAAAGGGGAGAAATCCATTCTTTATGCGGCGAAAACGGCGCAGGGAAGTCCACCCTAATGAGCGTTATTTCCGGGGTTTATCCCAAGGGGGATTATCAAGGAAAAGTTTTTTATAAGGGAAAAGAAACAAATTACCATAGCGTTAAGGACAGCGAAAAAGAGGGGCTTGCCATAATCCATCAGGAACTGGCCTTAAGTCCCTATCTTTCTATTTACGAAAATATTTTTCTGGGACACATGCAGACCACCTTTGGCATTATCAACTGGAATTATTATATTCAGGAGTCTAAAAAGTACCTTGAACAGGTGGGGCTCCAGGAGCCCCCGGAAACATTGGTGAGTAAGCTGGGGGTTGGCAAGCAGCAGTTGGTAGAAATTGCCAGGGCCCTTTCTAAAAAGGTAGATCTGCTGATCCTGGATGAACCAACCTCGTCCCTGAACGACGATGAAAGCGAAAAGCTTCTTAAACTTATCCTGGAATTTAAAAAGCAGGGAATTACCTGCGTAATGATCTCCCATAAACTAAACGAAATTTTAGAGGTGGCGGACACCATAACGATCCTGCGGGACGGCAGATCTATCGGCAGTTATAACGTTAAGGAGGAAAAACTTACCGAAGCCAGAATTATCCGGGACATGGTGGGCCGGGACCTTACCCACCGGTTCCCCGAACGGAAGAGTACGCCGGGGGACACGATCATGGAAGTTAAGAACTGGTCGGTGTATCACCCCGAATACCATGGCATTCGGGTGGTGGATAATGTGTCGTTCTTTCTTAGAAAAGGGGAGATCCTGGCCTTCTGCGGCCCCATGGGTGCGGGCCGGACAGAGTTAATGATGAGCATCTTCGGCAGATCCTACGGGTACCGCAGCGAGGGGGAACTGTACATTAACGGAAGGGCCCTGCACCTTACCTCAAGCAAGGCGGCCATGAAGGCGGGGCTGGGGTATATTTCCGAAGACCGCAAGGGGTTGGGACTTATTCTAATTCAAGACATAAAGACCAATATTTCCAATTCCAGCCTTGAGCAGGTTTCCCGGTTTGGGATTATTAACACCAAAAAAGAAAGCATGAGGGCAGAAAAGTACCGCCGGGAGCTTAACATTAGAACCCCGTCGATTAACCAGATGGCCAGGAACCTTTCCGGGGGCAACCAGCAAAAGGTGGTGGTAAGCCGCACCCTGGCGGCGGACCCGGATATCTTTATTGTGGACGAACCTACCAGGGGCATTGACGTGGGCGCCAAGACAGAAATTTACAATATCCTGAACGATCTTACCACCGCCGGAAAAAGCATCATTATGATCAGTTCCGAGCTGCCCGAAGCCCTGGGAATGGCGGATCGAATCTATGTTATGAACGAGGGCAAAATTAAGGGTGTACTAACCCACGAGGAAGCAAGCCAGGAAAAGATCATGCATATGGCATTGGTCGGCTAAAAATAAGGAGAGCTTATGAGCGGCAAAGTTATTCATACGGTTAATTCCCGGACGCTGATTAGAAACAACCTAAGAAACTATTCCATGTTTATTATGCTGGGGTTGATCATGCTGATCTTTGGTCCCCTGGCGGAGTGGCGGAATTTCAGCGGCCGGAACATTACCAACATTTTCTTCCAGTACAGTTATGTGCTTATCCTGGCCACCGGGATGGTCCAGTGTATTATTATCTTGGGGATAGACCTTTCCGTAGGTTCGGTCTGCGCCTTTGTGGGGGCCCTAAGCGCCTTTGTCTACAATACCCAGATAGGAATGCCCTTAACGGTGCTTTCGGCGCTGATTATGGGCCTTGTCATAGGGGCCTTCCAGGGCTGGTTTATCGCATACCCCAAAATACCGGCCTTTATTGTTACCCTGGCGGGGATGATGCTGTTCCGGGGGCTTACCTATATTGTTACCAATGTAAACCCCGTCAGCTTCCAAGACGACGAATATTCCTACTTTTCCACCGGGACCGTGGACGAACTGCTTCACCTGGAAAACACCTTCTTTGGACACTATCCCGCGGCCTTTGTGGTGGTGGGGGTCCTGCTTTTGCTCTATTGGGCCGCCGAATTTTCCGGACGGCAGAAAAAAATCGCCAATAACTTTGAAGTTTCCCCCTTTGGCCTTTTTATGGTAAAACTTATTATTATCAGCGTTTTGGCCCTAACCCTGGCGGAACGCTTTGCCGACTACCGGGGGCTTCCTATCGTCGTAATTGTCCTGGGCGTAACCGTGGGGGTCTTCCACTTTATAATGAACAACACGGTTCTGGGCCGGTACATTTATGCGGTGGGCGGGAACGCCCGGTCCGCCAAGCTTTCCGGCATTAACTCCGAATTTATTACCTTTATTGTATTCTGCATTATGGGCCTTTTAACGGGCCTGGCGGCGGTGGTTTCCACCGGATACATGAACAGCGCCCTTCCCCAGGCCGGCAATATGTTCGAGATGGATGCCATTGCGGCCTGTTACATCGGCGGCGTTTCCGCCTCCGGCGGTATAGGAACAATAATAGGGGTTATTGTCGGAGGCCTTGTTATGTCGGCGATTAACAATGGCATGTCCCTAATGAACCTGGGGACCCATTACCAATATGTGGTTAAAGCCCTAATCCTTCTGCTGGCGGTTTTCTACGATGTCTACACCCGCCGCAAAGCCGGTTTAGGTTGACGCCGGCGCCCCCGCTTGACCGCGGGGGGAGGGAGGGGGTAACCAAAATAACCCGGATCTGGTATAGTAGGCTATGAGATTCTTTGGCGGGGCTTTGCTGGCCCTTATGGTATGCGGGGCCTGTGTTCATTCCCAGGGGGATCCACTGCTGCTGCCGGTTATAGAAAAGGCCCCACAAAAAGCGTACCGTTACTACCTTGACATTTCTTCCAGCGTGGTGGGCTTTAATCTTCTGGTAAACGGCGCTGAACTGCTGGTGGTGGAGGGGAAGACCCATGCATCCCAGGTGGATATTAACGACTGGATGATTTCGGGGGAAAACGAAATTGTCATAAGCATCGCCTGGCCCGAGGGGGTAAAATTCGCCGCTGGAACATCCTCCGCTTCATTTAAGCTTTTTGCCAACGATACGATCCTGGGGGAATACCAATGGCCCGTGCCGGCGGTGCCCGACACGGCCGAATCCTACCCCTACACAATGTACGAAACCTTTAAACCGGCGGTCTTTCCCCGGGTATTGGTAGAAAGGGCCGAAAAGGTTATTTCTTCCACCGGCGCCCTGCCCCGGGAGGATCAAGAAGCGATTGCGGTCCTGGCGGAGGATCTGCGCAGGGCCTTTACCGAAAAAGACCTGGCAGAACTTGAAAACCTTTTTAAGATTAAGTACTCGGATCTTGCCGCGGCCCGGTTTACCACCCCCGCGGCGATTGGGGCGGAAATGGCGGAACTCTACGGCGGTTTAATGGAAAAGGAAGCCTATACGGTACACCCCTTTTACGGCCGCTACGGCTATTTTTCCACCGCCGACGACAGGCTGGTAAAAATAGTTCAGGGACGCATAGGTTTTCCTGAACCGGCGCTGGTAATTACCTACCGGGAAGGAAGAAGAACCCGGCGCCACGACCTGGACTTGTACTTTGCAAGGATCGACGGCAGGTGGGTAATCCTTAGGTAGCGTATTCCCGGATATTCTGCGAATGTCCGGGAATTCCGGTTGCAATTGTTTGCAGATAAAGAATGAACCAATTCTTAACCTGACAAATTTAAATCTATTGGTGTATATGAATATTATCGAAGCAATTTTTCTGGGAATAATCCAGGGACTTACGGAATTTCTTCCCATAAGCAGTTCGGGACATTTGGTGCTGTTTCAAAAAATTCTGGGAATATCCGCACCGGCCCTGTTTTTTGACACCCTTCTTCACGGGGGGACATTGCTGGCGGTTCTGGTGGTTCTTCGCCGGGACCTGTGGAACCTTATCCGCCGTCCCTTTCAGCGCCTTAGCGCCCTGCTTATATTGGCCACCATAACCACCGTGGCCATGGCCCTGCTTTTTAAAGACCGGATGGAAGAAACCTTTGCTTCCGGCCGCTGGCTGGGGCAGGCTTTTCTTTTAACATCCCTGGCCCTTTTTGTTTCCGAGTACCTTTCCCGCCGTCCCGGCAGTGCCCGGAACGATGCGGAAATGGACTGGTTTGATGCGGTACTTATAGGGGGGATGCAGGGGATTGCCATTATACCGGGAATATCCCGGTCCGGCTTTACCATTTCCGGCGCCCTCTCCCGAAAACTGGAACGGAACCTGGCCGCCCGCTTTTCTTTTCTGCTGGCGGTTCCGGCAATCCTGGGGGCCCTGGTGCTTCAACTGCGGGAACTGTACGAAATTTCCCATTTTGAAAGCGTTAACCCCGCAGCCTCGGAGGGGCTTATAATGGGCATTAGCCCCGGCGCCCTTATTGCAGGGACCCTGGCGGCGGCGGCGGTTGGTTTTGGGGCCATAACATTGATGCTGCGGATCGTAAAAGAACGGTCTTTAATAGGCTTTGCCGTATATACCGCCCTGCTAGGCTCTTTGATCCTGCTGGATCAGAGCTTTACCCACATTGTATTTTAGGCCCGCCTACTGTTCGGCCATTTCCGAAAGGGGTATGGGTTTGGGCGAATCGTTTTCTCCCTCGGTGCGAGAAAATTCTTCCAGAAGTTCCCGGCCCCGCTTTGAAAGCCGCTGGGGAATTTGAACCATCAGTTTTATCCACAGCGAGCCCCGGCGGCCGCTGTAGGGCACCCCCTCTTCGCGGATCCGCAGCAGTTTGCCATTGGATGTTCCCGGAGGAATTTTTACCTTTAGGGTTTTTCCTTCCAGGGTATTGACATGTATATCCGCCCCCAGGGCTGCCTGGGTGATAGAGATCGGCACAGCGCAGTACAGATCAGGCCCCTGCCGTTCAAAGATCTCGTGGGCCTTTATTCTAATAAAAACATACAGATCCCCCGGGGGGCCGCCGCCGGGTCCGGCATCGCCCTGCCGGGGTATAACCACCCGCTTGCCGTCCTCGACCCCCGGCGGAATGGTAACCATGATCTTTTGCCGTTTGCGCTGGGTGCCGCTGCCGCCGCAGTCCCGGCAGGGTTTTTCAATAATATACCCCTCCCCATGGCAGTTATGGCAGGTGGAGGCCACCGAAAAGAAGCCCTGGCTGTGCCGTACCTGCCCCGTGCCCTGGCAGACCGGGCAGACCTTCTTTCCCGATCCTCCTTCGGCGCCGGTTCCCTTGCAGGTGGGACAGGCATCGTTTTTGGTATACTGAATCTCGACCTTGGTGCCAAGGACCGCGTCTTTAAAGGGAATTTCAATATCGTAGCGAAGGTTCGCACCCTGCCGGACCCCGCCGGTTCCCGAAGACCGGCGCCCTCCGGCGCCGAAAAAAGTGTCAAAGATCCCGGAAAAATCGCCAAAGATATCTTCAAAGCCCCGGAAGGTCTGGGAAAAATCCCCCTGACCGGCCATGCCGTCAACCCCGGCAAAACCAAACTGATCATAGGCGGCCTTTTTCTGATCATCCCCCAGAATCTCGTAGGCCTCTGTGGCTTCTTTAAACTTTTCTTCCGCCTCTTTGTTCCCCGGATTTTTATCGGGATGGTATTGAACAGCCAGCTTACGGTACGCCTTTTTTATCTCGTCCTTAGAGGCATTTTTCTGTATACCCAGCACTTCATAGTAATCGCGTTTAGCCATCCAATAATCCTTATGTACTTGTGTCCGCCATATTCCGGCAGGGGAAAATCCCCATGCCGGAGATATTATTTATCGTCCACTACCTCGAAGTCGGCATCCTCGGCGCTCTTGGTATTGCCCCCCATGTCGGGGCCTGCTCCGCCCATATTGGGGCCCCCGGGCGTTTCCTGCCCCGCCGCGGCCTGCTGTTTGTAGATCTCCTCGGCAATCTTGTACGACGCCTGTTTAAGGGCCTCGGTTTTTTCCTTTATGACCTGGATGTCGCCCCCTTCCAGGGCCTTTTTCAGATCCGCCATGGCCTCTTCGGTCTTTGCCTTATCGGCGGCGTTAACCTTGTCCCCCAGGTCCTTTAGGTTCTTTTCGGTCCCGTAGATCATCGAATCCGCTTCGTTACGGACCTCGGCCCGTTCCCGTTCTTTTTTGTCCTCCTCCGCATGGAGTTCCGCTTCTTTAACCATCCGGTCAATGTCGGTATCCGAAAGCCCCGAAGAACTTTCTATACGGATCTTTTGTTCTTTTCCGGTTCCCAGATCCTTGGCGGAAACATGGACTATGCCGTTGGCGTCTATGTCGAAGGTTACTTCTATCTGGGGGACCCCCCGGGGAGCGGGGGGTATGCCCACCAGATCAAAACGGCCCAAGACCCGGTTTTGGTTTGCCATTTCCCGTTCACCCTGAAGCACCTGGATGGAGACAGCGGTCTGTCCGTCCGCCGCGGTGGAAAAGATCTGGCTTTTCCGGGTGGGAATAGTGGTATTCCGGGGGATAAGCCGGGTCATTACCCCGCCCAGGGTTTCAATTCCCAAAGACAGGGGGGTTACATCCAGAAGCAGCACGTCCTTTACATCCCCGGCAAGGATGCTCCCCTGAATGGCAGCGCCTATGGCCACCGCTTCGTCGGGGTTAACCCCCTTATTGGGTTCGTGCTTAAACAACTCTTTAACAATCTGCTGGACCGCGGGAATTCGGGTGGACCCCCCCACCAGGATCACTTCGTGGATGTCGTCGGCGGTAAGCCCCGCATCGGCCAGGGCCTTTTTGCAGGGTTCCTTGGATCGTTCCAGAAGGTCCGCCACCATCTGCTCAAATTTTGCCCTAGTTAGGGATTTTTGCAGATGCTTGGGCCCGCTCTGGTCGGCGGTAATAAAGGGCAGATTGATCTCCGTGGTCTGCATGGCCGAAAGCTCTATCTTGGCCTTTTCCGCCGCTTCCCGCAGGCGCTGCAGGGCCATGCGATCCTGGGCAAGATCTATCCCCGTATCGTTCTTAAATTCGGCAATAAGCCATTCTTGTATCCGGCGGTCAAAATCATCCCCCCCCAGGTGGGTGTCGCCGTTGGTCGATTTTACCTCAAAAACCCCTTCCCCCAGTTCCAGGATCGAAACATCAAAGGTGCCGCCCCCCAGATCGTAAACGGCGATCATCCTGTCCTGCTTCATTTCCTTGTTAAAGCCAAAGGCCAAGGAAGCGGCGGTGGGTTCGTTGATGATCCGCTTTACCTCAAGGCCGGCGATCTTGCCCGCATCCTTAGTGGCCTGGCGCTGGGCGTCGTTAAAGTAGGCCGGGACGGTAATAACCGCCTCGGTTACCGGCTCGCCCAGGTAGTCTTCGGCGGTTTTCTTCATTTTTTGCAGGACAAAGGCGGAAATCTCCTGGGGGGAATATTTTTTTCCCTCGATGTCTACCCGGACATCATCCCCCTGTTCGGTTACATTGTAGGGGACCAGCTTCATTTCGTTGCCCACCTCGGAATACCGGCGGCCCATAAAACGCTTAATTGAATAGACCGTGTTTTCCGGGTTGGTGATCATCTGGTTTTTGGCGGGCTGTCCTATTACCCGTTCGCCCTTGCTGGTAAAGCCCACAATGGACGGGGTGGTTCGGCCCCCTTCGGAATTCTGGATTACCACCGGTTCCCCGCCTTCCAGAACTGCAACGCAGGAATTGGTAGTTCCTAAGTCAATACCAATTATTTTTCCCATGGTATGTTCTCCCTTATTATTGTGTAAAATTGTTTATTCCGGCATAACGACCTTTACTTTTGCAGGCCGTATAACCCTATCCTTTAGGAAATAACCCTTAATAAAATCCTCGGTTACCACCGGGTCTTGGACATCCGCAGATTTTTCCATCATAATGGCCTCATGGCGGTTTGGATCAAAGCCCTCCCCGGCGGAATCAAAGCGCTTAAGCCCCCATTTGTTTTCAAGCATGGTAACCAGGTTTTTTTCGATCATCCCGATCCCTTCAAGCAGGCTGTTATAGCTGGCGGCAATGCGCTCCCCATCGTCCCCGGCCTCTTCCCGCTGGGTTTCGGCGGCCTTAATGGCCCGCTCAAAGTCGTCGATGACGGAAATTAAATCCAAAAGCAGGCTTTGGTTGGCAAAATCAATGGCATTTTGCTTTTCCTGGTTCATCCGCTTGCGAAAATTCTCGAACTCCGCAGCCTTTCGCAGGTACTGATCCGTGGCCTCCGCCAGTTTTGCCTCGAGCCCGGCGTTTTTTTCCTCAGGGCTTAGGGGTCCCTCACCGGGCTCTTCCCCGCCCCCGGTTTCCGGGGGAACTTCGGTTCCCGGCTGTTCCGGGGAAGCCTCCGCAGCCTTTTCTCCCTCCGGTTCCCTGGGAATTTGGGTGTTTTCCGCTCCTGTTTCCCCGGATTCGCCGGACAGGGGCGGCTTTTCCGTCACTTCCGCTTCGGTTTGTTCAGTTTTCTGGTGTTTTGACATGTTTGCGTATCTCCACCATTGAAAATAACTATTCTTGCCCTGCTAGTCAAGTTAATGGAGAACGGCGGTGTACTTCCGTACAAAACCGCAGGGCCGGTAGGTCATTTTAGCCTGCCGGAGCCCTTCGCTCCCCAGGTCCTGTTCCCTATTAATGTGAATATAATACCTAGGAAGGGAAGCAGCAAAGTGCTGGTTCACAAACTGGTAGATTCCCTTGTATTCCTCCAGGGCTTTCTCGAAATGAACGGCAAACATCCGTCCCCGGGCAAGCCGTTCTCCCAGACACCAGGCGGCGGGCTTGCCCTCCACCCAGTATACTTTACCTTGAAGAAAAAGTCCCTTAAAGTGTTCCAGGGCTTCCGCCGCGGCGGCAAAATCCCCCTCAAAGCCCTTTTGATCCCGCCAGGCTTCCAGGATCCCCATGGCCACAGGGTACAACTCTGCACTGAGGGGTTTGGCCTCCCAGGAACTGTAGGTATTATGGAACTGGCTTACCAGGTTCCGTTTTTTGTGGTATTTCTTCCCTTGTAACTCCGCCAGATCGCTGCGTAAGTACAGGTAGTCAAAATTGTCCCTGTCTTCGGTAAATTCAAGGCCCCAGGCTTCCAGATGATCCCTATTGGGGGTAAGGAGGGAGTCGGAAATGCCCTTCCAGAAATCGTGGGTTTTAAAGAGTTCTTCCAGGACACCCCTGCCGGGAACCGCACAGGTGGTACAGAAAAATTTCTTTTCTTTTTCGCCTTCGGAATGGGGGGGCTGAACCCCCGATAGAATAAAGGTCTTTTCCTGAATCCGGGCAACCCGGTATTGATACCGGTTTCTAAATAAAAAAAGATTTGCAAAGGTATATTCCGATACTCCGTCTATGGTCATGGGCAGCTGGGGGTGCATTTCGGCTCGCAGCTTGTAGGTAAGCGGCACAAAGTCGGGAAATTCCGGTATCAGCATGTGCCTACAGTATAGTTCAAAAAGCCCTTTAATGCTATAGTTTGTAAATGGAAATTACCGCCGGTTCACTGGTTACGCGGTTCCTCCGGTATGTGCGAATCTGGACCACCAGCGACAGACATGTGGAAACAACCCCCTCCACCGCGGGACAGTGGGAATTGGCCCGGCTTCTGGAGGAAGAACTGCGGGGCTTTAAGGCCGGTTCCGTGGAATTAACCGAATCCTGTTATGTGATCGCCCGGCTGCCCCCCAGCCCCGGCTGCGAGGCAAAACCTGCCCTGGGGTTTATGGCCCATCTGGATACCGCCCAGGATGTGCCGGGCCGGGACCCTAAGCCCGTGGTGGTAGAATCCTATGACGGGGAAAAAATAGTCCTGCGGGACGATGCAGAATCCGGGCCGGTGGTGCTGGACCCTGCGGCGGATCCCGGATTGGCCGCCCAACGGGGAAAAAGTATTATCCACACCGGCGGAACCACCCTGCTGGGGGCGGACGATAAGGCGGGAATTGCCGAGATCATGACCGCCGCCGAATACCTTATGGCCCATCCGGAGCTGCGGCACGGTCCGGTGGCTCTTATTTTTTCCCCGGACGAAGAAACCGGCAAGGGCCTTCCCCTGTTTCCCCTGGAAAAACTTAAGGATCTTAGGGCCTGTTATACCCTGGACGGCGGAGCCCTGGGGGAAATAGAATCGGAATGTTTTAACGCATATATGGCCAGGGTCCGTTTTTCCGGCAGGGTGATACACCTGGGACAAGCCCGGGGGGAACTTGCCAATGCCTGTCTTATGGCCGCGGCCTTTGCCACCATGCTTCCCCGTTCGGAAAGTCCCGAAGCCTCCGACGGCTACTACGGCTATTACTGCCCCACGGAAATTTCCGGGGGCCTGGAGCGTGCTGAGCTGGAGCTATATATCCGGGACTTCGACCTGGACCGGGCCCAGGGGCGCCTGGCGGCCCTGGAGGTATTTGCCAAGGCCGTGGAAGCCCAGTTCCCCGGGGGCAAAGTCCAGATAGAGACAAAGGCCCAATACTATAACATGAAAGAGGCCATAGGGCGCTGCCCCGAGGTTCTTGCCAAACTTGAGGGGGCCGCGGACCGCCTGGGGATTAAGCTTTTCCGCAAGCCGATCCGGGGGGGCACCGATGGTTCCCGGCTTACCGAATTGGGCATTCCCACCCCTAATATCTTTACCGGGGGCCGGAATTTCCACAGTGTTAAAGAGTGGGTTTCGGTGCCGGATATGGAAATCGCCTGCCGCCTCATGGTGGAATTGGTTAAGCTATGGGCTGAATGATCCCGCCGCAGGGGGGCGCGCCAATTGCGTAATGCCGCATACTAAAATCTTACCGGAAGGAATTGTTGCTAAAAGACAAAAGGGCGCTTATACTATATTTATGGAGACCCTTAGTACCGCGTTTCGCGATATTATAAAAGAAGCGGTTGCCCTTTCAAGGGCGGCCGTAAAAATTACCGAAGACAACGTATATCAAACGGGGAACAGCCAGATCCGGCCCCTGCTGGACAAAATGGTAGACACCCTGGTTCTGCCGGGGTCGGGGATCGGCGGCATGGAAAACATCCGGGAACTGTACGGGCTTTTAAAAGAGGGCCATTCCTGTCTTTTGCTGCTGGAACATTACAGTAATATGGACCTTTCCCTTTTTGACAGCCTTCTTCGCAAAGAAGAGGGGGGCGAGGCCATCGCCAACACCCTGGTGGCCATTGCGGGGATGAAGCTTACGGAGGACAGCTCCGTGGTGGCGGCCTTTGCCAGCGCCTACACCCGGCTGGTGATTTGTCCCAGCCGTTCTTTACAGGACCTGGATCCGGAAAAAAACAAGGATGAACTTATCCGCAGCGCCCGGATCAACCGGGCCGCCACCAGGGCCTTGATCCGCATTAAGCAGGGCGGGGGTCTGGTGCTGGTCTTTCCTTCCGGTACCCGCTACCGTCCCTGGGATCCTTCTTCCAAACGGGGGGTCCGGGAAATAGATTCGTATATCCGGCTCTTTGATTACATGTGCCCCGTGGCGGTCAACGGCGAGGTCCTCCATGTCCGGCAGGGGGATATGATGGAAGATTCGATTAGCCAGGATCTGGTCCGCCTTACGGCGGGGCCGGTGATTTCCTGCTCATCCTTCCGGGAAAACATCCGGAACAGGGCGGAAGCAGCCGGTATAGAAGATAAAAAGCAGGCGGTGGTGGACGCCATTATGGATCTGCTTGAGGACATGCACACCGCCGCAGAAACGGAACGGCAGAAGCTGCTAAAGGAACTCCGGTAAATTCAGCCGGCGGGATACGGCATCTAAATTGACCGCATAACGGCCTGCCCCTTGCCGCGGCGGTTTTTTATGCCGGTGATGTTTTAGGATCCCCACAGTCCCCGTTTTTTCTGCCGGGCTTCCTGTTCCAGGCTGCGGAATTCTTCCATAAAGCGAAAGCTGTACCGGGTATAGGCGTGGCCAAAACCCTGCCGGATTATTTCCGCATTATGGCAGCGCCGGTCCTGGGTATACACATAAGCCAGGAGCCGGCCATAACGGTCCCGAAGTTCCCAGTCAAAGGCCAGATACACGGTTTCTCCCAAGAGCCGGGTCTTGGTAAAATCGCTGGCTTCCTTTCCAAACGCCTCCAGGCCCCGCCGGGGGTGTACCGTTTCCGGGGTATCCACCCCAATAAGCCGGACCGTTTCGAGGGTCCGCAATTCCGCCGGCGGATTAGGGATCCGTACCCGGATCGTGTCGCCGTCCACATGATCCACTACCTCCCCCCAGATAAGCCGGGAAAAATCCACCCCCTCGCAGCCCGCCGGTTCTTCCCGGTTGACCCGGTAAATACCGGCCCGGCCCGGAACCGGGGAGGAAAGGACCGGGGGATTGCAGACCAGGCAGGGCTCGTAACCCGACCGGACCGCATCCTCCAGGGACACCGGAACCCGGGACCGCCGGAGGGAGGAACAGTCTTCCCGGTGGTACCGTCTGCCGGAATTGGTAATGTACACGGTAAGCGGATTTTCGCCCCCGGCGGGAAATGCCGTAAGGGCCAGGGTCAACAGAAAAAGAATCTTCCGGCAGAATACGGCCCCCGGGGATTTTTGTTTATGCACCCTGGTTTTACCTCCCCGTATTTTTGTTCCGGACAATTTGAAATTGTCTTAGAATTCCGATTATAATTGTTCGCAGGTAATTAGCTGATTCTTTACCTGCAAACCCAAATCTATGGAGTATATGTACCTTCGCCATCCGGATCATCCGCCCCCATGGGCCTCCCTGAAGTTAAACCGGGTCTTCCAGCAAAAAATCCCGCAGGGCCGCCGGATCCGCCGGAATGGTCCGGGCCCGGGCGGTCCTATCCAGGGCCCTTTGTATTGATCGCGGCACGGGAACGGGCCCTGTGAGGGGTTCCACCGCGGCGGAAAATTTTGCCGGATGGGCGGTGGCCAGCACCGCCACAGGGCCCCCGGCGGAGCTTCCCGGTAACAGGGCTCCGCCGCTTTGCCGTAGTTTTTGTACCGCGGTCCAGGCCACGGCGCCATGGGGATCAAGGTAGTACCCATGATCCCGGTAAACCCCGCCGATGGTACTGCGGGTCTCGTCGTCGTCCACCCATACCCCGCGGATCATGCGGCGCAGGTCCTGGTAATTCCAGTGGGCGCTCATGCGTTCAAAGTTACTTGGGGCGCCCACGTCCATGGCATTGGAAATGGTGGGCTGGGAAAGGCGGGTGCGATATTCACCGCTTTCTAAGTAATCCGGCACGGTCCTGTTGATATTGGTGGCGGCGATAAACCCAGCGATGGGGGCCCCCATGGCCATGGCATAAAGCCCCGCGGTAAGGTTTCCAAAATTCCCGCTGGGGACGCAGAAGATCGCCGCACCGGCATTTTTCATTGGGACCGTTCGAATGTTCCCGGACGGGGCCGGAGCGGCATCGCCCGCTGGGACGGGACGAGTCCGGGGGGTAGCGGTTCCGTCGCCGTCAAGGCGGCCCCCCAGGATTTTTCCCGCGGCGGCGGCATAGTACACCGCCTGGGGAAGGAGCCGAGAAATGTTAATGGAATTGGCGGAAGAAAGGCTTAGCTTTTTCCCCAGGGCCGCATCTCCAAAGGCCGCCTTAACCAGGGTCTGGCAGTCGTCAAAACTGCCCTCCACCGCCAGGGCGGAAATATTGCCCCCCAATCCGGCGATCTGTTTTTCCTGCAGTTCCGAGACCCGGCCCTTTGGGTAAAGGATCGTCACGGCAATGCCCGCCACTCCAAAAAAGCCGTCGGCCACCGCCCCGCCGGTATCCCCGGAAGTTGCCGTAAGGATCCGCAGGGGCCGGTCTTCGCCCCGGCGAAGGTACGAAAAAGTCCGGGCCATAAAGCGGGCCCCAAAATCCTTAAAGGCCGCGGTGGGGCCGTGGAAAAGTTCCAGTACCAGGGGAGCGCCCAAGGCGGCCCCTTCCCGGTCCGCGGGAACCAGCGGGGCGGGAAAGGAAAAAGCGCCGGCGATTATTTCTTCCAGAACCGAAGGGGGCAGATCTTTTTCTACATAGGGCAGTATGGTCTCGCAGGCAATGTCGCAGAAGGACATGGAAGAAAGGGATCTTTTTACCGCCCCCCGGTAAGCGGGGATCTGCCCGGGAATAAAAAGCCCCCCATCCGGGGCCAGGCCGGTTAAGGCCGCGTCCTTAAAGGAAAAAAACAGGGATCTGTCTCTGGTACTGTAATAATACATATGGGCCTTGCAACAACGTTTATAGCCATAGTATACTGTCCGGTATGACAAAATCAAGCGGGAAGAGGGTGATTCTGGCGGTGGATGATATGGCGGTAAGCCTTACCACGATCCGTGCCATCCTTCAGTATGAGTACGATGTCCGGCTTGCAAAATCTGCCTCTTTGGCGCTGGAAATACTTGAACAGGTCAAGGTGGATCTTATCCTGCTGGATATTGAAATGCCCGAAATTTCCGGCCTGGAATTTTTGGGGCTGTTAAAAAGAAACCCTGAGTTTAAAAACATTCCTGTAATTTTTGTCACAAGCCACGCTAATCCCCAATTTATCGATCAAGCCATGGCCTTTGAAGCGGAGGGATATATCGTAAAGCCCTTTGTCCCCGATGCGCTGATCAAGCGGGTAAAATCGGTATTGGACGGGGGCGATTAGCAGGATATGACGCCCATATAGATGCTACACCCTGCCGGCTTAATTTTTTCTTGTTCCGCGTTTGGTTTGGCGGCTTTCTTCTTTGCGTTCCGCGGCATCCCCGCCCGCCGGGGGGTACACGCGGACCGGCTCCCTGTCCGGAAGCCGGGAAGCAATAAGCAGCCACACCAGGGCCAGGACAATCATGGCAAAGCAGAATATCTGACCGGTGGAAAAATTAAAGGGCGAGGTAAAAAGCGCCGGGGGTACCCTGGTTTTAACCAGGGTAATTCTATACCCCAGGTCTGCATCGGGCTCCCTAAAATATTCGATTAGGAAACGGAAGAATCCGTATCCGGCAAGGTAGATTCCCACCAGGAACCCCTTAAAGGGTTTTTTGTTCCGCAGCAGCCAGATAATAATCCACAGAACCACCCCTTCAAAGAGGGCTTCGTAGAGCTGCGAAGGATGCCTGGGCAGGTTGACAAAATCCCCCACGGCGGGGATGTTCATCTTTTCCGCCAGCTCCCGGACCCACCGCTCCCGGGTGGAAAGTTCCGCCCCGGGAAAGATCATCCCCAGGGGTCCTGAGGTAACCCGGCCATACAGTTCACCGTTAATAAAGTTACCCAGCCGGCCGGCGGTATACCCCAGGGGTATGCTGGCGGCAAACATGTCCCCAATTTCCCGGTAATCAAAACGATGCCGGGCGGAATAGATTAGAATGGCCAAAATGCCGCCGATAACCCCGCCGTGGTAGCTCATCCCCGAAAGGCCGGTAAAGCGGCCGTTTTGGAAGGGCCAAAAAACAAGCCAGGGCTGCCGGTAATACGCCACATGGGTTTCGTATACCATGGTAGAGAGGATCCGGGCCCCCAAGACCAGGGACAGGATCCCCCAGAAGAAAAGGCTCGAAAGCTGTTCTTCGCTTATGGGAAAATTCCGCTCCCGGACCTGCTGCCGGTAAAGCAGCCAGGCAATGCCAAAGGCCACCAGGTACATAAGGCCGTACCAGCGGAAGGGAAGCCCCGGAATAATCTCGGGCCTTAGCCAGGAGGGAAATTGAACTGCCAATATCATTGTAACCTCTTTTCCATGATCCGCCCGGTTTCTTTGTTAAACCAAAAGACAACTCCCTGTCTTTTTTCGGTGATCTCATAATACCGGCCATGACTTTCCATGACCACCCCCGGATGGACGATCCCTTTTACGGCTATTTCCGATTCATGGTGTTCTTCGAATTTTTCCCGGAGGGTAAAAATTTTCAGGGAGTACTGTTCCTTTAATTTAAGGATCCGGACCTTTTCTGTCCGGGCGCCCCCCAACAGCGGGGAGTTTTCCGGCGTTTCCTGTATGGTTTTTTCGATTTTTATCAGGGCGGCGCGGATCTTTTCCAGTTCCCGTTCCGCCATTTCAATCTGGTCCTGGATCAGATAATCCTGCCCAAAGGAAATTTCGGCGCCCCCCTTTTTTTCGTCCCCCAGTTCGGCGGCCCGAATTCCCCGGCGGGCCCGGCAAATCCCCCCAGCCAGCCGGCCGTTTTCGCCGGTAAGCAGTACCCGGCCATTGGTCTTTACCTGGCAGGAAATACAGCGGCCCACAATCCGTATATCCTCTACCCCAAGCAATGTGGCGGCCTCGGCAAAGGCCGTGTCTATGGTGGTCCGGGCCCGGACAACCCCCTTGCCGCGGCCGTTGATTCCCTGGACTATTACCGCCTTGCCCCCGGAGGAAACCAGGGCCCCTTCGACGCTGCCGCCGATAAAAATATCCTTTCCGCCCATGACGCTGCAGCCGGGGTACACCTTGCCGGTGATCCGTACCTCGCCGGGAAACCGGACGTTTTCCGCGGCGGTTTCCACATCGCCCTTAATTTCTTTAAGGGTAACAACCGACACCCGGGCGCCGTCAAAGACCAGTTCACCCCCCTGGGCTGCGGTAAGGATCTTGAGGCCCCCGTCTTCTTTGGCAAGGACGGTCCCATCCCAGACAAGGTCCCGGTGATCCTCCGCCGCCAGTTCTTTTCCCCGGACGGTAAAGCCCTTTTTACCCTGGGCGGATTCATGCAGCTCCGCCAGGACCATGCCGGGGGTAACGGAAATTTTGTTCTGCAAAGCCCGGACCGGGATGCGCCAGTTTATCTCTACCCCGCCGGCGGCCACCGGCGCTTCTCCCCGGGCCACTACCTGGAGGGCCCTTCCCTTTAGAACCGCCAGCTTGCAGGCGGTTTCCACCGCCTCCTTATCAATGCCCCTGGTTACCCCCGCTTCTGCCAGGGCCCGGTACACCCCCTCTTCCGCCAGGGGCCGGCCCGGTCCACGTTCGCCGGTTAGATCCGCCGAGGCTTCCATGTCGTCTTCCGTTATATGCACCGTAATCTGGGCATCCCGGTAATCGATGATGGTTCCCCAAAACACTTTGCCGCTTCCTTTAACCAGAAGCAGGCCGCTTATGTCGGCCACAATATCCGCGTCCCGCTGGTAAAGGCCCCTAAAAAGCTTTAATTCCGGATCATTGCCGGGGAGCCCCGGAATAAGGCCCCCGTATACGTCCCTGCCCTGTTCCCCCTGGGCGGGTCGGCTTATCTGCGCCAGGATACTCCCCTTTTCCACCAGGCAGAATTGTTCCGCTTCGGAGGCGGGAAATCCCTGCCGGGGATCGGGCACGGTCTGTAATTTCCCAAGCCGGGCAAGCAGGGCTGTTTTAAGTTCCGCCTCCAGGGGCTTGGCCAAAAGGAGTACCTCCTTATCCGCCCCCCTGGTGGCCCCCCGGCCCTCCGCCAAAAGATACCGCAAGGTAAGGGCGCTGCCTTCCATAAAGGAATGGACAGCCTTTTTTAATTCCTCCGCATTAAAACCCTGAACCCGCGAATCTTTAATGGCCCTGGATATACGGCCCATCTCCAGGGGCGGCGCCCCGGCGGTACCCTTACGCAGAAAAAGTTCCGCCCGTTGAAGGTCCGCAGAAACCTCCACCCGGGCCTCCGGCTCCAGGGTGATAAAGAGGGGAAAGGCCAGCAGTTCCCTTCCGGTCTGCATTGACCGGGCTATGGCCAGGTTTATTTCCGCAGGGTTTACCAGGGCCTCTTCTTCCGCCCCCTTTTTCCGGGCCGCATCCAGGATCGCCTCTGCATCCGGCGGGGTAAAATGAGAATCCCCGGGATAAAAAGTAAGGAACCGGGTAATCCCGTCGGATCCCAGGGTAATGTTCCAGTCCGGTTTTGCCAGGGGGACAATATCCGCCCAGTTTTCGCCGATGCGGACAAAGCCCGGACAGCCGGACCACAGTTCATTTTTTTCTCTGCGGATCCCCGCCCCCAGGTAGAACAGCGGATCCGCCGGGGCCGGGGGAACTATGGGCCGGCCATATATATTTTTTCCCGGCTTGCCCGGTTTTGCCAAGGCCAGGGTTCCTATTTTTTTATCCCGGCCGGCATAGCGAAGATCCCGTATTTGACCATCCACCTGCAGGGGCTCTTTAATTTCTTTTTTGTCCCAGACCTCCACAATTTCTTCTTTGGCTTTTAGGAAGGGGAATTTTCCCGGCTTTGTAACCAGCGTGGTTCGTTTTACCCGTTCGATCCGGGTCCGAAAAATGTCCGGGGGTTTCGCCTTGGCCAGGATCGCTTCTTTAAAGGGGACAATGTCCTGGGGAATGGCCAGGGTTTCCCAGGCCACTGTTTCCGGCGCCGCCGGTTCCGCAGGCTGGCCCATGACCAGCGTTGTTTCCATGGGAACCTTAGACCGGGCCGCCCTTTGTATAAATTTTTCAAGGTCCCCCGGCGCAGGCAGGGGGCTAAGATTTTTTTCCCGGGCAATTTTAAACACCGCATCGATGTCCCAGCCCAAACCCTGGGGGTCCGGGGTAAAAAGAAGTTTTACTTCGGTTTCTTCCTGATTTATTATGAGTTCCGCATTCCCCTTTGCGATAACGGCCATGTTCTACCCCGGTTTATGTCTTGAATCCCTGGGAAAGCTTGTGCTTTAAAAAATTATTTTCCTTCTTGAGTTTGTTTATCTCAAGCTGCTGGGATTTTACGGTTTCCAGAAGATCCCCCTGGGTAAGGGCCCCGGTATGGAGCAGTTCTTCCACATATTCCATTTTAGCATCAAAGTCAATTTCCGCCTCCAGGGCGGCCTCTTGAAAGCTTCCGTTAATATGTTCGTCCGTGAGGGTAAATTCTTCATCCGCCGATTCCCGTATTTTGTCCGCAATCCGGTACATGGCCTGGGAGATTACCGCCTGGGGTTTGTACAGCACCACCGGCAGCCGCGCCGCCAGGGCGGTGTCTTGGATCGAATCCCGGTACATAACCCCCAGATGTTCCACCCTAATGTCCAGGTACTCTTCGCAGGAACGGCGGATCTTCATGGCCACATCGGCATCCTTGGGATCGTCGATCATGTTCATAATAAGCCGGGGCTGAAAATGGGCGGCGGCATCGAAATATTTTTTGTGGGATTCGGGATCGATCCGGTTAATTTCCGAAAGTATCTGGGGAATGTACAGGTGCTGTTTTCCGGAGCTGTCTTTGCGGACCCCCTCCAGATAGTTGTAGGCCTCTGTCCCTTTTTTAAATACCGTGTACATAAGGCGGAATACGGTGTTCTTTAGAAAAACATACGCATTAAGGGTGGCGGTTACCGCGGGGGAACTGACCACTATTCCCCTGCCGGAAAGAAGAAAGAAATCTAAAATAGATTGATGGGTCCCCGCTCCCAGATCCAGAATAAGAATATCCGTATCCGGGGCCAGGGAAAGGAGCCGCCGGACCAGGGCCTGGCGCTGGAACGATTTAAGGTTTGCCATGCCGGGTATTTCTTGATCCCCCGGAATAAACCGCAGGCCCCGGATGCCGGTCTGTAAGATTACCTGGGAAAAATCGATCTTGGTATTATTAAGCAAGGTACCAATTCCCCTGGCCGGGGACTGGCACCCCAAAACCAGATGCAGGTTCGACGCCCCCAGATCCATGTCCGCCAACACCACCCGTTGACCCGCCTGGGCCAGGGCCACCGCCAGATTGGCGGCCACCAGGGATTTTCCCACCCCCCCCTTTCCACTGGCAATGGGAATAATGCGCATCAGCGGCCCCCTTCTTCTGCCGCCGCAGAAATATACGGCGCTGCGTGAACGGAGGGGTCCTGCGGACAATTTTCTTTGCCGGGGACTTCAAAGTGCAGCAGGGCCATGGCTAAAATTGTACCCATATCGGCAAGGCCCACAAGAAGAAACCATACCATGCGGTGAATGGTTTCGATTTTATTTTCAAACTCCGGCTTAGTGTCAAGGGCCAGCAGTTCCGAAAGCCCCTGGATCTGCCAGTAGGTAAAAACCAGCCAGCACAGCATGGAAAGCACCGCCAGGGCTTTCCCCGCCATGTAAAGGGGCAGGTAGGATTTGGAAACTTCAAACCGAAGGAGGAGGAAGAACGACATAAGCGGAAAAAGCCCATTAGGGGCCGCCAGCATTATGTGGGGGAGGGTCCGGTCAAAACCCCGGAACATTCCCAGGGGACCGGAAAAGGCGCCAATAAGGAATAACAAAAAAACGAGGCGCAGACAATCATACATACAAACAGCCGCTCGAACCATAAGGCGGGATTTTTCCATTTCTAAAGAGTATACCGGCTTTTTGCGGACCAGGACAAGGGACCCCGCCGCATGGGGGCCCGCATGGAACAGGCCCTTGGGGGCGGACACTGCGGGAACTTGTGCCACCCGAAATGCCTCATTTTAAAATGTAACTTTAGGCCCACCCGACACCCGTTGACATTGGCTTACCAAAGGGATAAACTACTTGCTATGCAAGTTCCCAAGGACCCTGTTGTTTTTTCTCCCTGTGGCTGTTTTGCGGTAGTTTCTAAAGGCTTGGGGGGGGGGGGGGGGGGGGGGGGGGGGGGGGGGGGGGGGGGGGGGGGGGGGGGGGGGGGGGGGGGGGGGG
>JAISLT010000057.1 GCA_031277165.1 Spirochaetaceae bacterium | reverse complement strand
ACCGCCGGAGCGCACCTTGACCGGGGCATTCTTTTTGCTTCCCGCGGTGAATACGACCTGGCGATACAGGAGTTTACCGCATCAATAAAGCTTAATCCGAATTATGCGCCGGTGTATCACAATAGCGGCAATGCGTATCTCAATAAAGGGGACTATGACCGGGCTATTGCCGACTACAATCAAGCTATCAGACTTGACCCGAATTATGCGGCGCCGTATCACAACCGGGGTTTGGCGTATCTTCACAAAGAGGATAATGACCGCGCTATTGCCGATTATAATCAGGTTATCAAGCTTGACCCTAATAATGCGGGAGCGTATAACAACCGCGGAAATGCGTATTCCTACAAAGGGGACTATGACCGGGCAATTGCCGACTACACTCAGGCTATCAAACTTGACCCTAATTATGCTCTGGCGTATATCAACCGGGGCGATGCGTATGATAAAAAATTGGACTCGGACCGGGCCATCGCCGACTTAAATCAGGCTATCAAAATTAACCCGAATTCTGCTTTTGCGTATTACAGCCGCGGCTTGGTGTATATCAGCAACGGATACGATGACCAGGCTATTGCCGACTACACTCAGGCTATCACACTTGACCCGAATTATGATAATGCGTATTACAGCCGTGGCTTTGTATATTTCTTGTACAAAAAGGACAATGATCGCGCTATCGCCGACTTCAATCAGGCTATCAAACTTGTCCCGAATCATGCGAATGCGTATAACGGCCGCGGCGTTGCGTATAGGGACAAAGGCGACTACAACCGCGCCCGCGCGGATTGGGAGAAGGCATTACAGATCGATCCTAATCATCAGCGAGCACGGGATAATCTTGAGGCACTACGGAAGATGGGGTATTAGGCCGCTTGTGCGGCCTAATATAAAACACCCGTTAAGGAGAAAATTATGAAAAAATTAATTGTTGCATTGTTTTTTATTCGAAAGTCTGGTTTAATACCCCGGAGCTCTGCTCCGGGGAGGCTCATTATACCTTCCCCCGCGTAAGCGGGTTCTTGGGTATGTACCCCACGGACGGAATAACAATCGACCGCGCAAGATTTTAGGCTACCTGACTCCTTACGAGGGTTTTTTGCCATAAAACTTGCACTTCAAAAAAATTCCGCATTTCGAAATCGGCTATACTGGACTTTACAGCAACCCCGCCATATAAAATTTCCGGGGGCATTTCTCCAAACACTGGCATTTCAGAAATATTTTTCATTCGGGGATTGACAAAGGCCGGTGTACATGTTTCTATATATAGAATCGTTACCGCTGGAGGTTTTGGAACGAATATATACTTTTAGGAGAAAAATATGATCCGCAAAATTCCCACAAGAATCTACCTTTCCGAAGACGAAATGCCCGCATACTGGTACAACCTCCGGGCGGTAATGAAAAACAAACCCGATCCTATCCTGCACCCGGGAACCCTTAAACCGGTTGCAGCGGCCGATATGGAACCGGTCTTCTGCAAAGAGGCGGTCCGTCAGGAACTGGACGACACCACCAAGCTTGTTCCTATCCCCGAAGGCATCCAGGATTTCTACCGGGCCTACAGGCCTTCGGCGCTGATCCGGGCATATTACCTCGAAAAAGCCCTGGGAACCCCCGCCGAGATCTACTACAAATTTGAGGGCACAAACACCTCGGGAAGCCATAAGCTTAATTCTGCGGGGCCCCAGGCCTTTTACGCCAAGGAAGAGGGTCTTAAAAATCTTACCACAGAAACCGGTGCGGGCCAGTGGGGAACGGCCATGTCCATGGCCTGCGCTTTCTACGGCCTTGACCTTACGGTCTACATGGTAAAGATTAGTTCCCAACAGAAACCCTACCGCAAAGCGGTGATGGAAACCTACGGGGCAAGGGTCATTCCTTCCCCTTCGGATACCACAGAAGCGGGTAAGAAAATTCTGGCAAGCGATCCGGACACGGGGGGATCCCTGGGATGCGCCATTTCCGAGGCCGTGGAAACGGCGGTTAAAACCGGCGGGTGCCGCTATGTACTGGGAAGCGTCCTTAACCATGTGCTGCTCCACCAGTCCGTTATCGGGCTGGAGGCCAAGGCCGCCCTGGACAAGTTCGGAATCACCCCGGATATTATCATTGGCTGTGCCGGCGGGGGCTCAAACCTTGGGGGGCTTATTGCCCCGTTTATGGGGGAAAAAATCGCGGGGTCTTCAAAGACCCGGTTTATTGCGGTGGAACCCGCCTCGTGCCCCTCGTTTACCCGGGGCCGTTACGCCTACGACTTTGGCGATACGGGAAAAATGACCCCCCTGGTGCGCATGCAAACCCTGGGGAACGGTTTTATTCCCTCGGCCAACCACGCCGGGGGCCTTCGGTACCACGGAATGAATTCGGTCCTAAGCAGGCTGTACCGGGACGGGCTGCTTGAAGCCAGGGCGGAAACCCAGACAGAGGTATTTGACGCGGCGGTAAAATTTATGAAGGTTGAAGGGATCCTCCCCGCCCCCGAATCAAGCCACGCCATCAAGGCCGCCATTGACGAAGCCCTGGAGTGCAAGAAAACCGGGGAGAAAAAAGTTATCCTTTTTGGCCTTACCGGTACAGGGTACTTTGACCTAAGCGCCTACATGTCCTACAACGACCAGACCCTTACCGACAAAATTCCCACAGACGAGGATCTGGAAAAGGGCTTTGCATCCATACCGGATATTCCTCAGAACCGGTAGGGACCCTGTGCTATTCTGCGGAACCGCGATAACAGACCTCCGCCGCCGTTCCGCAGAAACCCTGCGGAATGGGCCTATTCCTCCGGAAGCGTTCCGGCGTTTTTTGGGGAAAGGCCCTCACCCCGCAGGTAAAAAAGGCTTTCCCCCAAACCGTTCTGGTCGGTATAGGACGAGGTCATCGAGGGCCTGGGAAAACGTTCAACCCACCAGAAGCCGCCGGCATACTCGGCCCTAAGGGAATAGGCTTCGCTGTCCAGGGCTTCCTGATAGTCCACAATGTCCCCGGCCTCTATCATTCCCCTCAGGCTCTCGCCGTTTATAAGAATATCCTCCGGAAGAAAAATAAGCTCCAAAAGTTCCCCCCGGTATTCCATGTACCAGGTTCCCTGGATCCATTCCGGGGGACGTATCTCTTGGCAGGGAGCGGAAACGGCAAACATAAAAAACAGCCCCAGGGCGGGGAGGATTCTTTTCATCAACACTCCTATTCTACCCTTGTCTACCACCGCCGGACAGTATCCACAGGGGAATCATTTTGCCCGGTTAGTTCCGGTCCTACATCTAAAATTGCTTTCCCAAAAATTGAAGTTTTGGGAAAGCCTCCTTTTACAGGGACATTTTACCGGAGGGCCCGGAGCAGGGCCCGAAGTTCCGGGTCCGAAGCTGTCCCCTGGGCCGAGGGGGGAATCCGGGCCGTTTCGTTCTGGAGGATCACCTCGTCCCCCGGTTCAATCCGGTCATAGAATCCGTTTTTTGCCAGGGTTCCCACAGAGACCTCTTCGTCCGCCTCCCGGATGGTGATGGTTCCCACCACATCCGCTTCGGTGTACACCAGCCCTATCCCTTCGTTCTTAACCGAGATACGGCCCTTTTTAACTATGTCATAGACCGCATCGGCCTTTACCGCATCGGCCCTGCCCTTATTGATCAGCCCCTGGTTGACCCGCCGGACCGCCAATTCCCCCCGAAAGGGAAGGGCCGTATTAAGCTGATCGATAATATTCCGCCCCGCATTACGGAGCCTGTCGGGACCGGTCCGGTAGGCGGTAAAGGTTCCCGCGGGGGATCCGGTGCGGCCCACAAAGAGTTCCCCCCTAAGGGAAATATCCCGCTCGTTTTCCATCACCGTAAGGATCAGAAAGTAGTCCGCCCCTCCCTCCCGGGCGGCCCGGAAGGCGGTGGAAAAAGAACCCTGCCGCAGTTCCCCCTCCAGGGGGATAATATTCCTGTGGTGGCTCAAAAGGTCCTTTAGATAGCCCGAAACCACCGCCGCCCCATCGGCATGGTACGAGACCGGCTGGGAGGCAAGGGAGAAGACCCCTATCTTCCAGTGCCGTTTGGTAACCAGCAGAGGATCCGCCTGCCAGCGGCGGTACAGGGCCGTGGAAAGCCGGGAACTGTAGACTTCTACCGCATCGTCAATCCCCTGGTTTCCCAGGCCCAGGTCCTGCATAAACCGCAGTTCTTCCATAAAGCGGGCCGGAAAGCCCTGGACCCGGAGGATCTCGGCATATTCCTGCCGTTCCTGGGCATAGGGATTAAGCCGCAGTCCCCGGCGGTATTCAAACAGAGCCTGGTCGCTTAAATTCCGGGATTTAAAATCCCGGGCCCTGGTAAAGTGCCACGCGGCCCAGCGGCGGCGGCCCTGTTCTTCCAGGCTGGTTCCCGAGATCAACAGATCCTCCAGGGCGGTACGGATAAACTCATCCTCCGCGGCGATGGCGGCGGCGGTGGATAGGACGGAAATTGCATCCTGCCGGCGGCCCAGCCGGGACAGGGCCATGCCCTTAAGGTACCAGGCGCCGGTGTCGTTCCGGTTTCGGGAGATGATCCCGTCGGCTAAAACGGCGGTCTCGTTAAATTGACCCTGGCGGTAGCGGAGGTTTGCCAGGAGGCTTCGGGCGGGGGTAAAGGTACTTTTTAAGGCCAGGGATCGCTCCGCATGGCGGATCGCTTCGACAACCCTGTTTGCCCGGGAACTCAGGTACGCCGCATAGTAGTAGACCCGGTAATCCTCCGAGTGCTGAGCCAGGACCCGGTCTATATAGCCCCGGGCCTCTTCATGCTGCCCCAGGGATCCTAAGACAAGGGCCAGGGAAAGGAGGATGTTTTGATCCTCCGGGTACCGGCGGGCAACTTCCCGGTACCGGGTAACCGCTTCGCCGGACCTGCCCCGGGCTATGTCCATCTCGGCCTGGGCAAAAAGAGCTTCCCGGTTGTAGGGCTCCCGGGCCAGCACTTCGCCGATAATTTGCGAAGCCGCCGGAAGCTGTCCCAGGGCAATAAGGATCCGGGCTTCCAAATTTGCCAGTTCCAGCCTTCCCCGGGCCGCCCTCCGGGCCTTGCGCACCCAGTTTAGGGCCTGATCAAATTCCGCCAGCTCGTAGTAGCAGTAGGCCAGGGATCCGGCGGCTTCGGCATGGGACGGATTAAGCCGGAGCGCTTCCAGAAAAGCCTCCGCCGCATCATACCATTCTTCCTGAACCATAGCGGCCTGCCCTTCGTTATAGAAGGCTCCGGCACTTTTGCCCTGGGTATGGGACATCCATGGCACAAATAAGAAAACAATGATAATCAGGGCCTTCACGTTTCCCCTCCCGTTTTTAGCATCTGGGAACTTCTAACAACTAAAGTCTTTAGAAGTTTTCTTACCCTCTATTTTGTATCCGGCCGCCGCACCGGTACTGGGCGGACAGGCTGTTTAGCATCCATCCACAGCACCGGTTACGGTGAACAAACTATTTTGCGTCCATCGGGCCCGGTGCCTATTCATCCCCGGAATGGCGTATAATTTTAACCATGCCAATCTTGTGGCCCTCCATATTTTGAATGATAAACTCATTCCCGCCGTAAAGGGCCTTTTCGTATTTTACCGGAATTTTCCCCAGGAGATCAAAGATAAAGCCCCCCAGGGTATCGAATTTTTCCGCCGGCAGGGGTATGCCCAGCTCCTCGGAAAGGTCCTCCAAATTTACCCGGGCGTCGCAGAGCCAAACCCCCTCTTCCAGCTTAAGGATATCCTCCTTTTCGTTGTCAAATTCGTCCTGGATATCCCCGATGATCTGTTCCAGAATGTCTTCCATGCAGATAATTCCGGAAACTCCCCCATATTCGTCCATGGCCACGGCAATATGGACCCGGCGGCGGCGGAATTCCCTAAGGACCTCGTTTATGTGCTTTGATTTTGGAATAAAAAAGGGTTTGCGCAGCAGATCCTTCACCGCAAAATTTTCGTCCTTTACCAGGGCCTTTAGGACATCCTTTACATAGAGAATTCCCACCACATTATCGATGGTTTCTTCGTACACGGGAAAACGGGAATGGCCGCTTTCCACAATGGTTTTTAGCAGGTCCTCCCGGGAAGCGGCGGAAGAAAGAAACACCACGTCGATCCGGGGGACCATCACCTCCTTGGCGGTGGTATCCTTAAATTCTACTATGCCGCGGATCATCTCCTGCTGATCCGACTCCAGGGATGCCAGGGTTTTTTTGTCGAGTTCTACTTTTTTGGACGGCCTCACCGTTCCTCCTTATTCCATAATGTGCAGGAGCGAAAATTCCTCCAGGAGCTTTTCCTGCAGAACCAGCATGGGCTCCCCGGGGTCGCTGCCGCCGTGATCCATGCCCCCTAGATGAAGGATACCATGAATCAGCAGACGGCGTAACTCTTCATCGGGAGAAACGGCAAAATATTCGGCATTTTCTTTGACCATTTCCAGGGAAATAACAATGTCCCCGGGCAGGAAGCGGTTTCCGCTGGTTTCTCCCAGAAAAAAGGAAAGTATGTCGGTACTTTCGTCCCGGTCCCGGTATTGGGCGTTAAGGGACCGGATCCGGGGGCTGCCGCAAAACAGTACCGACAGGTCCCAATTGCGCTTTCCAAGCCTATGGAGGATCCTTTTGATAAAGACCTTGGCCTTTTTTTGCCAGGGCTGGATCTCTCCCTCAAAGGTGATTTCAACCCGGTTCATTTCTGCCCGTTATCTTCCGTGGCTTCTTTTTTGTTTTTTGCGGCCCCATCTTCGGTCTGGGGCCGGGTCTCCGGGATTTTGGGATATTCTATCCGGGAGTGATAGTACCCCGTTAGGACCTTTATAAAAGCCCTTTTAATGGTCTCCAGTTCACGGAAGGTTAAATCCGATTGGGAAAGCTGGCCGCTGTCTACCTTGGCGTCAAAAAGGCCCTGGATAAATTTTTCAAGCCGGGCCATGGTCGGTTTCTTTAAGGTTCTGGTGGCCGCCTCGGTTATATCCGCCAGCATAACCACCGCCGACTCCTTTGATCGGGGGGGGGAACCGGGGTAGGTAAAATCCTCCGCGTTTACGCTGCCTTCCCGTTTAAGGGCTTCGTTATAAAACCAGGTAATTATCGAATTGCCGTGGTGTTCGGCAATAAAGGCGATGATCGCCTCGGGCAGGCCAAGGCTGCGGGCCTTTTCAATACCCAGTTTAACGTGGCTTCGAATAACCGTGGCCGAAAGCCGGGGGGCTATATTCATATGCTTGTTATAGGAGGTCTGGTTTTCCACAAAATAACCGGGCTGCTCCATCTTGCCGATATCGTGGTAATAGGAGCCCACCCGGGCCAGGAGCGCGTTGGCCCCGATTTCCTGGCATGCCGTTTCCGCCAGGTTTGCCACCATAACCGAATGACTGTAGGTTCCGGGGGCAACATTAAAAAGCCGCTTTAGGGTGGGGGAATTAAGATCCGAAAGTTCTATAAGCCTAAAGGGGGTTACCGCATTTAGGGCCTGTTCTATGACGGGCAGGATGCCGATCACTAAAAGCCCCGAAGCCATGCCGTTAAAAGCCGCCCAGAAAATTACCGGCAGATATTCCACCACCGCAGCCTGGTTAAAAAGCAGGACAATCAGGGCCGCCCCGGCATTGGCGCCGGCTATTTGAAGTCCCGCCTTAACCAGATCCATCCGTTTTTTGCTTCCCTGAAGCACATGGGCTGCAACAACCCCGGAACAGAGGGCCACGATGTACGATGAAGTGTCAAAGGCTTCGATAAGAAAGGCCCCCAGGGGAAGCAGCATGGCCGTAACCAGCGCCAGGGGAAAGCTCATAAGGATCGCCGGGAGCATCACCACCAGCGCCGTGGGAAGGAGTATGGAAACAGGGAAGTTAGCCCCCAGATGAACAAACTTGTTGGTTAACGCGGCGCCGATAAAATACGCCGCCGACAGGATCGTCATCATATAACATTCCGCGGGCCGGAGGATCCGCCCAGTGATGCGCTTCCCCATGTGGAAGATCAGCAGCAGATACAGCACCAATAAGAGCAGGGCCTGCCCTGCCACAAGCCGGGGATCCCTTCTTTCCAGGGAAAGGTTCAGCGCCCTTAGTTCTTCCATTTCCTCTTCGGTAATAACAAAGCCCCGGCGGATAATCTTGCCCCCCCGCTCGATATACCGGCGGACCGGTTCAAGGTGGGAGTTCAATTCCGAAACCCGCTGTTTTGTATCCGCGGGAGAAAAAAAAACGTTTTCCCGGAGCAGCGAAGAGACTATGTTTCCCGCACCGCCGGAAAATCCGGCGGAAAGCCGCTCGTCTTCGATGTACCGTGCAATGGCGCCGTCAAGCCTGTCCAGGGTAAGGATCTGGTCATAGTCGATCCGTTCCCGCTCGATCCGCTCCCCATAGTTGTGCAGCAGTTCCGCCGTATCCCTGTTGTAGGCGGACAGGTCCTCCTGGGGAAGGGAAAAGATCCCCGCCTCAATAAAAAATTCCAGCAGCTTTTGGCCCGAGGCAAGGGATTCTTCCCGATCCGGATCCTGGTACAGCGCCGACAGGGCCTCCTCGCTAAAAAGGTTGGGAAAGTCCCCGCCAACCTTAAGCACGTATTCTTCCCTGGAAATATCTTCTTTAAACAGGGTTCGGGAAAGAAGGACAAACCGGTCATAGGTCCTTCGCATTTCGTTATTAATGGGGATCGAGTATTTGAACACCGCCGGTACGGTCCGTATCCGCTCTTCCCTTTGAATCTTGGTGGCCCGTTCGTCAACGAACGAAACGGGCTCGGAGGCCACCACATCCCGGTCCGCCACCTTTCCCGCCTCAAATTCATCCAGCCGAAAGGACTGCTGCCCGCCGGTAATAAGGATCACCGTCGACCCGATGATGAACGCCCCCAGGGCGGCCAATACCGGTCCCCGCCGCATGGGGGGGACATGGAAGCGCTTTAATAAACCCAAAAAGGAAAAATCAATTTTTTTCGGCATCGTATGCCTCAATTATTTTTTTTATCAGGGAATTCCGCACCACATCGGCGGTGTTAAGGTAGGCAAAGTATATTCCCTCCACCTTGGTTAGGATGGAAAGCGCATGGAGCAGCCCCGAATCGGTACGCCGGGGCAGATCTATCTGGGTGGTATCCCCGGTAATTACCGCCCGGGCCCCCTGGCCTATACGGGTAAGGAACATTTTCATCTGTTCTTTGGTGGTATTCTGGGCTTCGTCAAGGATCACTATACTGTCGTTTAGGCTGCGCCCCCGCATATAGGCCAGGGGCGCCACTTCTATGGATCGTATGTCCTCCAGCCGCCGGATAGCTTCGTAGGGAACCAGGGCTTCCATTGCATCGTAGAGGGGCCGAAGATAGGGGTTGATCTTTTGGGCGAGATCCCCCGGCAGGTACCCTAGGCTTTCCCCGGCTTCTACCACCGGCCGGGTCAACACCAGCTTCCGGATCTTTTTGGACAGCACCAGCCGCAGGGCTTCGGCAATGGCCAGGTAGGTTTTACCGGTCCCCGCCGGACCCACACAGAAACTTATGTCGTACTTTCGCATGCCCTCAATGAACAGGGCCTGATTCCTGCTCCGGGGAAATACCTTGGAAAAACCCTGGGGGATCTGGATAAGATTGTCCCGCAGAACCCCGGGGCCCCCTTCTCTGCCATCTTCCGGCAAAAAATTCCCCGCCAGGGCCTCCACATATTCGGTGGAAGGGGCCTCCCCTTCCCGCACCGCATGGACCAGGTTATCGATCACCGTCTTAAACCGGCTGATTCCCCTTTGATCAGACCCGGTAAAGAAAATTTCATTACCCCTGGTACAGATTTGCCCCCCCAGCGAACCGGCAATAACCTTGAGGTTTTGATCATTAACACCGCAGACCCGGGAGAGAATTTCGTTATTGTCCAGGACTATGGTAATCCCTGTTTCCAAAAATACCTCGTTCCTGTACAAGTATACCACAGGGGAACGGTAAATAACAGGCCCCGCGTTACCCATAAAAATGCCGGCGGCAAAACCCTTCGAATCCCTGTATACAACGGCTGTAAAATATTCTTTTGGGCGCGCAGGGATTCGCCTTCCGTTCGCGGCCCTCCTGCCGCTCACTCCAGGCCGGGGTTTTGCCCTTCCGGCGCCATCCCTGGCGCCTCTTCCTCCCGTAGGTCGGCGGGCAAAACCCTTCGAATCCCTGCATACAACGGCTGTAAAATATTCTTTTGGGCGCGCAGGGATTCGAACCCCGGACATCCACGGTGTAAACGTGGCGCAGACCTGTTTACCGGTGTATCACACTGTTTAATAATGCAGCGTAATTCTTTGCAGGATAATGAATTACCCCGGTTCCGATGTTACATGATGTTTATTCATGTACCGGTATGTTTAGGCAGAAAATGAGGGGAATCCGGGGAGTAATGTACCTTGCTGTGTACCTTGGCTTTCCGGGCCAACTGTTTACACTGTTTAGGGTGTTTATGGGTCTTTCAAGGTATCGGTAAACAAAAAGCCCCGGAACCGCCTTCCCTGTTTTGTCCTGTGGGAGAACCAAATACACAAGGACGGCGCGGGGCTGGTTTGTTATACCGGGTAATCCGGGGCAGGGTTTAGCCCTGGACTTTTGAGAGAATCTCCGGGTTATCCGCCACATAGTTCAGCACATCGGCCATGATGCCGGTGTAGCCCCGGCCCAGGGCCTTGTATTTCGACAAAACTTCCGGTGTCATGCGAATAGTGACAGCAGGCTTTGTACGCCTAAGGGACTGTCGCTGTTCCCGCGCTTTAGCCGCAAATTCGGCTAGGGCCTCCGGGGTGGATTCCGGGCAATCCGGCGTATAGGTTATGGGGGCTTTTGCCGCCGCCCGGATTCTTTTGATCTGCTCTTTAGTCGGCTTTTGTCCAGCCTTTACGGTTATCGTTGTCATGGCCATAATAACTCCTTTTCTCCGCTTTGTTTGCGGCTCTCGCTG
>JAISLT010000069.1 GCA_031277165.1 Spirochaetaceae bacterium | reverse complement strand
GATAAGTTAGTTTAAGCTTACAAAAAAGGAAGGGCGCTGTCAACGGGATTTACGCGCCTAAACCAAACGGGAAACCGGCGGATTATTCGCCACGGAACGCAGGCGTTATTTTTCAAGGGCGCTATTTTTCAAGCAAATCAAACACCCCGTCCCAGTCTGCGCCGGGCGGGTTTTTAAGGTAGTCTTCGCAGCGTTTAAGGTAGAACCGTGAAGGATTGTCCGCCGGGGCAAAGGCGGTAATTTCGCCGAAATCTTTCGCCGCTCCCGCCCAGTCCTGTTTTTCAAAAAGGATCAGGGCTTCTTCAAAGCGGGCGGCAATTTCTTTCTGCCAATCCTCCGCGGCTTCCATGGTTTCCATTAGTTCATAAATCCGAACCGGCTCGTTGATGCCCACCACCCGGACCCGGTCAAGCCTGCGCGTAAGAAGCAGGTTTCCCGTTTCCCGAATCGTGGATTCGGCGGCAAGGATCCAGGTTCCGTATTGCTTGTTGACCCCTTCAAGGCGCGACGCGAGATTCACCGTGTTTCCCATAATCGTATAGTTCATCTTGTTGTCCGTACCCATGTTGCCCGCTACCATGCTGCCGGTGTTAATGCCGATGCGCGTCAAAAGCGGGGCGGGAGACAGTCCGTCTTCCAGCAGGGTTTTGTTAAGCTCTTTCTCGGTACGCTTGATCGCGATCGCCGACATACAGGCCCTGAACGCGTGATCCGCAAGGTCCAGCGGAGCGCCGAAAAAGGCTATAATCGCGTCCCCTTCGTATTTGTCGATGGTTCCCTTTTCTTTAAGGATCACGTCGCTCATGGCGGTAAGGTAACGGTTCAGAAGGCTGACCAGATCCTCCGGTTCAAGCTTTTCCGCGACGGTGGTAAAATTCCGTATGTCCGTAAAAAGGGCGCTCATGTGGCGTTTGACGCCCCCAAGCTGGAGCCGGGACGGATCGGCGATTATCTCCTTGACCACGTCGTCGGACACGTAGGTAGAAAAGGCCTTGCGGATAAACTTTTTTTCCCGATCGGAAATTACGTGGGCAATAACTTCACGGAAGACGGCGGCCAGAAGCAGGGCCATCACAGGACCGGCGATCCCAAGGTAAATACCGGAAAACATAAAAAGAAACAGGGAGGCGAAAAGAACCACCAGGGTTGACAGAAACCCCAGTGCGGCCCTTAAACCCGGACCAAGCCAGGCCAGGGAAAAAATTAAAAGCGTCGTCACGGCGATTGTGTAAAGGGCGTTCCACCATGGGGAAACAAAGCTGATAAAGGATTCCGACAGGATAGTGTCCAGCACGACGCCCTGGGTACCGACGTTGACGTATTCGTTGTAAAACGGATTAACCCCGATGTCGGTGGTTCCGGCGTCGGTTTGTCCCACAATGCAGTATTTGCCTTCGAGGAAGCCGGAAAAGCCGCTTTGAATGCGGTCAAAATCCTCAAGGTTAGCCCGCAGGTTTCCGGCGGCGCTTTCAAGGTACGCACATTCTTCCCGGATCAGATCCGAATCGCCGGAAAAACGCCCGGCGAGTTCCTCCCCCAGGGCCTTTATTTTTCCCTCAAACCCGATGTCAAGAAAATCGTAGAGCGCTTCCCAGGCTTGGCCGCGCAAATCAAGGTAGCTTTGAAAGGCCGCATCGGAGCTGTCCGAAACCGCCTGGGCTTTTGCCGCACCGGCCGAAAGCAGAAGCTCTTCGACGCGGTAGAGGAGGGACGGTACGCCGGCGATGGAATCGTCGTAGGAAGAAAAGGCATAGAGGTTTTCCGAAGAACTTAAAACCGACACCGCCCGTTCGATTTCCGCCTCGGCCTGTTCCAGCCGGGAAAGGGCGGCAAAGGAAAAGTGGGTATAACTGTTTTCAAAACTTGTAAGCGGCCAGTCCAGCAGCATGCGGCCGCCGGAATCCAGGGGGATGACGATGTCCTTGAGCTCCCCGGAAGGAAGCCGGGCGTTTTTTAGGGTCAACTTCTTCCGTTCCAGATGGAGTTCCGGGCTTCCCAGGATCTCCACCAGCGGGGCAATCGCAAGCTGGAGATACCAAAAACCGTCAACCCTTTGCGTCAGATCGATGCGCCGCCTGACGCCGTCGCTGTCCACGTAGGCCCGGGTGAAGCCCGCCCCCCGGGCGGCCCGGGCAAACGATGGAATCGGCGGCAGAACATCCACAAAATCGCCCCCGTATACGTCCGGCGCGGCATCCACGGGGAAGGAAAAAAGGTCCTGGGCCATGCTCCGCCGGGATGCCTGTTCCCCCTCAAGGGGACTGCTCCGCAGGTTCAGCGTTGCCCAGGAATTGCCGAACAGCGCCGAAGTCTTTGCCAGGTATTCGTCGTTGTCCCGGGCCACGGCGGCGGCCCTTTGGAAAAGGCTTTCCCGCTCTTCGTCGATGGACCGGGAAAGCTCCTCCGCGTACTCCGCCGCTGCGGCCCCGGAAATGTAGCCCCGGAGCAGGGAATTGATCAGGGTCGACGCATTATCGCTTATGCCGGAAAAGGTCCGGTTAAAGTCCTGGGGAAGGCCCTGTTCAAGGTAGATGGCGTCGACCCCCTGGGGGCCCCTGTCCACATACTCAATATCAAAGATAACAACCCTGGCCCCGTATTCCTTGAGCCGCAGAAGGCCGTCGGCCATGACCGAACGGGGCCAGGGAAAAACGCCGTTAAAGGCTATCGCTTCGTTATCCACATCAAGAAACACCACCTCCTTAGGCCTTTCCCGTTTGGGCCGGAACCTAAGAAACAGATCGTAGATCCGGTTTTCCAGGGGGACAAACAGACCGGCGACGGTAAAAATCGAAAAGAGAACGGCGGATGAAAATCCTATGAGGGCGCTTCTCCAGTGGGGCATGGGCTAAAAATGTATGGTAACACTTAACTCTATGGAATTTTCCGTTTCGGGGGCAATTCCGCTTTCCGGAAGGGCGGTTTTTGTTCCCGGGGGAAGTTCCGGCTTTAGACCCCGGCCCTCCACCGGAGTAGAAACCCCGGCTCCATCTATGCCGTCCGCGGCGGCGGAGCTGAACCTGCCCGAATCCACCAGTACAGGGGCCCCGAAAGCGCCGGAAAATTCCACCGTACCTTCGTTGACAGAAAGATTCAGCGTGTCAAATTCAAAGGTTGTCCCCCGCACCGACGCCGTGGCAGCGGAACTGCGGACCGTAAAATCGGTCCTTCCGCCCTGGGGGGGTCTTACGTCCGCCCGGATCCTGCCGGTCTGGAGATTGAGTTCTACCTTTTCGCTGTTCTGAATACGGGAAAGCTCCGTCAGGGAAAGCCGGGTCAGGGGGCGCACGGTAAGCACGGAATTCCCGATGGCAATAACCGCGGTACTTTTAAAGCCCGTGGAAACCACCGTGTCGCCGGTAAGCGCCTGCCCCTTATAGGCGGGGGTCCAGGCCGCGGCCCGGGGAGCCTTTACCTCCACGACACCGGCCAGATCCCGTATAACCGCTTCCGCCGTCCGGGAGCTCTGGGCAAAAATTCCCGCCGCTAAAAAAAACAATGCCGCCGCCAGAATCTGTTTCATCATACGCTCCTAAAACGAAAATATGGTCCCCAGGGAAAAAAGCCACCGCACCGGCGCGCCGTCCCTGAAGGCCGCTCCTGTTTGGGGAAAAAAGGCCCCCCCGCCCAGGGTTAAGGAAATATCCGCCAGGGGAACCCACAACGCGGAAGCGAAAACTTCCCCCCCAAGAAAGTAGGAATCGCCCTCCAGATCCGGACTGGAAAAGGCCGAAGAATCGGTTCTTAGAAAATACCCCATCCCCAGTTCGGCGGAAAGGGACGGAAGAAACCGCGCCTGGTAGCCTCCCCGCAGTGTCATTATCCCGGAAAAATCCGGTTTTAGTATATGGCCCTGGGCCTCCGAGACAACGGGAAAATACGCCGCCGTCGACGATCCCGTTCCGGAAGCCCAGCGGAAGCCGGCGGAGACCCTGTCCGAAAGGGCCGTGGGCGGCGCCCAGCCGGCCTCCAGGGACGACGCGAAAGCCCCGCTGGTATCCCCCGCAATCTCGATCAGTTCCACCGCCCCCGCCAGGCTAATGTCGAAACCTCCGGGGGGATTTACCACATACCGGAACAGGAGGTATTGGGAATTGACTTTGTCCGGGGCATCGGAAAAATCGAACTGCGCCAGGACCCCCGCGTGGAGCGTTCCCCGCGGCGTAATAAACCCGGGGAACTCGCTTTGAAGCGCCCCCAGAAAACGGCGGGGGGCAAAGTAGGTGCCGGAAAAATCACCATAGTCAAGTTCCGCTTCGTAATTAACCGGATCGCCGGGGCTTGCTTTGACGTTCGCCCTGTCCCTGTGGAGGAGCCCCGTATAGTAAAGCCCCCCGCTAAGCCGGACACTGCCAATATCCGCGGCGGCGCTTACCCCGTCAAAATAACCCTTCGCGGTAAAGAGGGAAGGATCCTCGTAGGAGATACGGCCCGCCCGGATCGCCAGCGGGGAAAGGGGCCGAAGCGACAGTTCCAGCCGGAAAAGTTCCGGGATGTATTGCGTAGTTTCCTGCCGCCAGTCCGCCGAGATCCCCGCCGAAAAGGAAAGATCCCCCCGGCTTCCCAGGGGAAGGGAAAACCAGGGGGCCGCCGTTGTCTTGGAGCTCAGGTCCGTTTCCCCGCCCGGGGCTTCCGCTTCGAACTCTTCGCGTACCAGGACGCCGTAATCGAGGGCAAAAATTCCCGGCACCGCGGCAAAGAGGATCATAATTACAAAAAGCGGATACTTCATCTGCCGAAGGCCCCCGGAATCCCAGGGTTGTTCAATCCGCCCATTTCCGCGTCAAGCCTTTCGTCCTCGCCGGAATAGCGCAGGGTCCTGCCGATTATGTGCAAAAGCCGCTCCCCGGAAAGGGTAAAACCGGGATCGCCGCGGCCCTGTATGATTTTTTTGTACACCATTTCCCTGTAGGCGTAACGGGGATTGCGGAAAATGGAATACATGATTCCCCCCTTAAGGGAGAACGCGCCCATTACCAGAAAGGCCGCGTCCTTAAGGCGCATCGTGTCGCCGGGGCCGAGCCTAAGCCAGCCCCTTTCCGCCGCCATCGTATAGGCCGCGTCCTCGGCGTCCCCGCCGAAAAGGTATTCGGGCAGCAGATCCGCCGCGCCCAGCACAAACCGGGCGGCCTGGGCCGCGTTTACCGCCGGGGTTTCCAGCATCCTGTCCAGTTCTTCCGCCGTCTGGGCGGAAAGGGACAGGACGGGAAAGAGAAAAACCACGGCGATTACCGCACACGATCCGAAATATCTCACGGCTGCTCCTCCTGGTCTTTTTACGGTTTGGATGTTCATCCCTTTCAGTACCACAGTAATGCTATGGTACGAAGTACAGCTTGGGTAAACCGCCGGTAAACGTCCAGGGGTTCAAAGTACTGGTCCCAAAAGCCCATCCCAGGGAAGCCCAGAATGATTGATTGCCGTATTGACCGGCGCTGCTTCCGGATGACACATCCGCTCCGTTTCTGCCGGTAGTGGTCTTTTCATTTGTAGTATTAAGATTTGTTCCGCCCATACCGGTAAGGCCGTAATTGTTATCAAGCTCAGCATCCGTATTTATATAACCGGCTATACGGTAAGTAGAGATACTGTTACCGTTAATTTGGGTGTTAAGCGCGACACACTTTTCTACGGCCCCGTCATGGTATCCCGCGATGCCCCCGGCATTACCGGTAGTTGTATTGGTGTTTATCGCGGATCTGCTGTAACATTTTGTTATGATTGTATAAGTATCTGCAGCCCCGGCAATACCGCCGGCATTGGTGTTAGCTGTTATCGAGCCGGTACTATAGCAATTTTCCACGGTACCTTTCGCATGGAAGCCCACGATACCGCCGGCATTGGTGGATCCTGCCGTAACGGCAGCGCTGCTGAAACAACGCAGTATTTTCGGATCGCTGGCGGCGTTATCGCTGTTTTCCCCCGCAATTCCCCCCGCATTCCTATCATCACTACCCGTGGTAGTAACGGAACCGGCGCTTTGGCAATCCTCTATTGTTCCCCAGTTACTCCCGGTGATGCCCCCGGCCCGATCGTTCGCGTTTACCGTGGCGTTAACGGAGCACTTTGTTATGGTACCTGTATTTTTTCCGGCGATGACGCCGGCATAACCACCGGTCCCTGTCACCGTAGTAACTGTTACAGTCAGGTTCTTTATTGTCCCACTGTTGGACCCAAACAGCCCGACATATGCGGAGCCGGATATGCTGCCTATCGTTATGCTGTAACCGCCACCATTAAAAGTTCCACTAAATGGAGCAGCGTTAGTACAAATGGAAGCAAAAGAACCGGGAATATTCAAATTGTTCATAAGAATATATTTTGCACTCCGGTTACCAGCAATATTTGTAAGGTCTGCCTGGGTTCTAATGGGTATATATCCTGTCGCGGGGTACGTGACCGTCACGGTCAGAGCAGCGCCGCTTCCCGCCGGATGGTTTACCGCCGCGTTGGTGTATGTAAAGCTGTTTGGCCCGACTCCGGTAAAGGTATAGCCGGTTTCGGCTGTCAGGGTGACGGTGGCCGTGTATGGCGTTCCCTCGACAAAAGCGGCGTCATTTGGCGACCATGTTATGGCTCCCGTATATTGGGACCCGGTTAAGGATGTGGCGGGGATTCCCCCGGTTGCCGGAGCGGTAAACGCAGAGCTTAAACTAGTGCTGGTTACCGTGGCCGCTGTGGCCGGGAAAATAATCGTGACGGCCAAACTGGCGCCGGTTACCGCCGGATGGTTTACCGCCGCGTTGGTGTATGTAAAGTTGTTTGACCCGACTCCGGTAAAGGTATAGCCGGACTTGGCTGTCAGGGTTACAACGGCTTTGTATGCCGTGCCGGGCTGAAAATCACCGGCAAAGGTAGTCCCGTCACTTTTCGTCCAGGCGACCGTTCCCATCGTGTATTGGACCGTGTCCGTTCCCGTTGTATCCGGCACAGCGCCTGCCACCGGAGCTTCAAACGCGGCGCTTAAATCGAATAAGGAAACAGCCACAGGAGGAACAGTAGAGGGGAACGTGACCATGACGGTGGCGGTTCCGCTGTTTACCGCAGTGGTTATTACGCTTGTTACACCTGTATATGTAAAGGTGTTTGCCTCGACCCCGTCAAAGAAGGTATAGTCGGATTTGGCGGTAAGGGTGACCGTGGCCGTGTATACCGTACCTGTGGAAAATGTGGAGTCACCTGGCGACCATGTTATGGTTCCCGTATATTGGGTTGTTGAGGTTATGGCAGCAGCGGGGGTTTCCCCTGCCACCGGACGATTAAACGTACCGGTTAAATCGGACTGGAATAAAACGGTCATTTTAATATCCGCGTTGTTCCGGCTTCCGGCCTGTACGTCAACCAGCGCTTCCCCAATCGCTATTTCGTTGTTCGAGGCATCCCTGGCCTTAACCGTGACGGTCCATAGGCCGGGCGACACCTCCACTGTGCAGGTTTCGCCCCAGGATGCGGTTTTGGCCACCCTTTGGCCGCCGGGACCGGAAAAGCTTAGCTCATAGGAAAGGCCGTCTCTATATGTGCCGGCCAGCATCATCTTTGCCGAGCCGGCGCCGGGCAGGGCAACGTGGATAAGGCCGTTACCATCATCGGGGGCCTTATAGTCCAGGGGGTTAAAACATCCGGTAAGGAAAAGGGCAAGGGAAAGGCCCAAAAAGAGGAATGGTTTTGAAAAAGTAGTAAAAGTCCGGATCCTCATGGGAACCTCCTCCCATCTAACCCCAAAGGGTTTTCTGCGAAAACCGGCCGTTTCCGGCGCTTGTTCCTGACAAAATTAGTATACCATAACCGCTTACTGCTGTCACCCAATGGCCAAAAATAAGCCGAAACAGTTTTTTAGGGGAACTCCCCTTCAAGTTTGTCAAAGTCCGGCAATGCGTAGAACCCGCAGGCATAAGGCGATTGCCGCACGGGGCCCGGAATGTCCCACGGCTACTCCTGATTGCAAACAATACGAAGTCCAATGTAATTTGCGGGATTTGCCTGAGCCCAGTTGGCTCTCTGATCTAAAGCACAGGGGGTAGGAAAAGCTTCGCAATGTCCACCTTTTACAACTTTCGTTGTCCCGCTTACCGGACCTATATAGTCGGTATGATTATTAAAAAAATCACTTGTCCCATGCCAATCCCAGCACCATTCAGAAACATTACCGGTCATGTCGTAAATATTCAACTCGTTTGCCTGTTTTTTTCCTACTTGATGTGTATAATGTTCATCGAAGGTTCCCTGGTACCACGCATAATTTTCCATATTATTGGATCCGGTTGAACCGGAGAAAGCTTTTTCGGCGGCGCCTGTGGCTGTGCTGGCTCCCATCGCGGCCCACCACCATTCCATTTCCCTGGGCAGGCGGTAGCCGTTTTTGGTCCAGTCAACGCTTACCGTTGCGTTGGTGATATAGTGATCATCGGTATCTCTGGAAATAACGGTAAGAGTGTAGACAGGCTCCAGGCCGACGGCCGCGCTAAGCCTGTTGCAGAATTCCAAAGCATCGTACCAACTGATGGTTTCAACCGGCCGCTTGCCCTGTTCTTCACCGGCTGCGGGATCGGAGTTCCGGGTACTTGGGTTTGGATTACCCTCGCTTCCGGTCATTATTGCCTGCCACAGTTCCTGGGTTACTTCGGTTTCCCCTATCCAGTAGCCTTTAGTTAGTGTAGAGGTATATGTACCGTATCCGAACTCAAAACTACCGGCGGGCACATAGCGCATGGCAAAGGTTTTACCACTGGCGGTAATGGTTTTTCGATCCCCGGCGATCACCGCTGTGGCGGGGAATGTAATCGTAACGGTTAAGTTGATACCGGTTCCCGCCGGCTGGTTTACCGCCGCTGCTCCTGTGTACGAGAAATTGCCCGCCGCGAGCCCGTTAAAGGTATAGCCGGTTTTCGCCGCCAGGTTTATAACGGCTTTATATACTGTGCCGGGTGCAAAAACCGAACCGGTAAACGCGGTTCCGCTGCTATCCTGCCAGGCGACGGTTCCCGTGTATTCTGTTGTGTCTATCCCCGTTGTAACCGGGCCGGCGCCCTTGGCCGGCGCGGTAACTTTGCCGTTAAGTGAAAACAGGGTAACGAGCGCCGGGGTTATTAGCTTCCCCGCCGCGTCCAATGCATGTGCCGGATCGGTAAACGCCACCTTCCCTGTGGTTCCGGCGGGAAAACCCAGCGTCAATATCTGCGTACCGGTGACGGTGGAGAACGGTGTTACCGTAACTGCGGGGGACTGGGTAAGCGCCCCAGTTACCGTGATCGTTTTACCCGACGCGAGGTATACGTCATTGTCCGGGGCAACCAGGGCGGCGCCGCCTATGTTGAAGGTTTCGGAGTTAAAGACGCCCGCTCCGGCGCTTGCCGTGTTTGCGGTGATAAGGCCGCCGTTCATGGTAAATGCGCCGTTGTAATTAACGCTTACGCCGCCGCCACCGGTACCGGCGGTGTTATGACTTATTTCCCCTCCGTTCATGGTAAACTGACCATTGGCCGTTGTAATATAAACAGCGCCCCCAAGCATTGTCGCGTTGTTTGCGTCAACGGCGGACCCTCCTATAACACCGCTGTTCATAATAAATTCGCCGGTTGTATAGACGGCCGCGCCGCTACTCGCTGAGTTTCGGGTTATTTTTCCTCCGTTCATAGTGAACGTACCGTTACCCATACAATATACCGCACTGTAAGTATTCCCGGTAAGGGTTGTCCCATTGTTCATCGTCAGTTTACCGCTGCTTATCTTAATTAACGCGCCTGTTCCTGAACTGCTGCCGTCAAATGTTATTTCGCCGGGATACGCCGGTGAACCCAGAATAAGCTCGGCCCCACGGGTACTGTCGTTTACCTCGATGAGTATCCCGGGAAACCCCGATCGTGTGATTGAGACAGTGGAAGGGGCCGCCATTGTCAGGGTCTTGTTATGCGAAAATACTATGGCCTCGGTGGCGTTTAAATTGCCGGTAATCACAATAAACTCGTCCGCATAGCCGGAATCCCCCTGGGTACTGGTTTCTATTGCGGTCTTAAGGCCCGCCCAGGTATCTACCTCGGTATATACGGCCAGTTTGATGTCCGCGTTGTTTTGGCTTCCGGCTTGTACATTGACAAGGGTTTCCCCAACCGCTTTTATCTTGTTTGAGTCCGCCGCATCCCTGGCCTTAACCGTGACGGTCCATGCGCCGGGGTTTACCTCCACCGTGCAGGTTTCGCCCCAGGACGCGGTTTTATCCACCCTTTGGCCGCCGGGGCCGGAAAAGCTTAGCTCGTAGGAAAGGCCGCTTTCGCCGGTTATCGCTGTTTTTGTCGTGCCGGCGCCGGGCAGGGTAACGTGGATAAGGCCCCTGCCATCATCGGGGGCCTTATAGTCCAGGGGGTTAAAACATCCGGTAAGGAAAAGGGCAAGGGAAAGGCCCAAAAAGAGGAATGGTTTTGAAAAAGTAGTAAAAGCCCGGATCCTCATGGGAACCTCCTTCCATCTAACCCCAAAGGGTTTTCTGCGAAAACCGGCCGTTTCCGGCGCTTGTTCCTGACAAAATTAGTATATCATAACCGGTTAATGCTGTCACCCAATGGCTCCCAAGTTAATCTAAAAACAGGGGTTTATATTGATTATTTCCAGGTAAACCCCGGCAGCCGGTACCCCGGTAACCCGCCCTGTACCGCCCCGTGTGTTCTCCCGGGAAAAACCGGGCGGCGGTTCCGGGGTATGGACCCGGCCTTCCACTCAATTGGCACAAGGGCCAATTACCGGTACTATGGACACCACAGGAGTTTATTTATCATGTATCCTTTCGACATCATAGAGCCCAAATGGCAAAAGTACTGGGATGAACACAAAACATTCAAGGCCATGGAGGACCCCGCAGCGCCCAGGGAAAAACGCCGTTATGTGCTGGACATGTTCCCCTACCCCTCCGCCCAGGGGCTTCATGTGGGCCACCCCGAGGGCTACACCGCCACGGACATTTACTGCCGTTACCTTAGGATGAACGGGTACAATGTGCTTCACCCCATGGGCTTCGACGCCTTTGGGCTTCCGGCGGAAAATTACGCCATCAAAACCGGAACCCATCCGGCGGCAACCACCGCGGCAAATATAAATAAATTCCGCAGCCAAATTAAGGCCCTGGGTTTTTCCTACGACTGGGATCGCGAGGTAGACACATCCAGCCCCGAATATTACCGCTGGACCCAATGGATATTCCTAAAGCTTTTTGAAAAGGGCCTGGCCTACGAAGCGGAAAGCCCCATCAACTGGTGTCCCTCCTGCAAGACCGGGCTTGCCAACGAAGAAGTAAAGGACGGCCTTTGCGAACGGTGCGGAACAAAGGTACACAGAAGACGGATACGCCAGTGGATCCTAAGGATCACCGCCTATGCGGAACGGCTTTTGGCGGATCTTGAGGGCCTTGACTGGCCCGAGCCGGTAAAACTGATGCAGCGAAACTGGATTGGCCGTTCCGAGGGGGCCAACGTAACTTTTTCCATTGATGGTTATCCGGAGGGGCTGGAAATTTACACCACCAGGCCCGACACCCTGTTCGGCGTTACCTACATGGTGCTTTCGCCGGAACATCCCCTGGTCGAAAAAATTACCGCCCCGGAACAGAGGGCCGCCGTGGCCGCATACCTGGAAAGGGCGGCCCAAAAAAGCGACCTTGAACGGACCGATCTGGCCAAGGAAAAGACCGGAGTTTTTTCCGGGGCCTATGCGGTTAACCCGGTAAATCAAAAAAAGATCCCCGTCTGGATCGCCGACTATGTGCTCTTCTCCTACGGCACCGGGGCGATTATGGCGGTTCCCGCCCACGATGAACGGGACTGGGATTTTGCCAAGGCCTTTAATCTGCCCATTATCCGGGTGGTGTCCCCCGCCCCGCCGGAAACGCCCACGGAGGATCCGCAGGATTCTTCCAACAAAAACCCCGAAGGGGTTTTTGAGTGTACCGCCGCCGACGGCTGGGCCATAAATTCGGAACACCTTAACGGACTTGCCACCCCCGATGCAATTAAACGGATCACCGAATGGCTTGAGGAACGGGGCCTGGGCAAGCGGACCGTAAACTATAAGCTTCGGGACTGGATCTTTAGCCGCCAAAGGTACTGGGGGGAACCTATCCCCATTGTACACTGCAAAAAATGCGGCATTGTCCCCGTGCCGGAAAAGGAACTTCCCCTGGTGCTTCCCCCGGTAGAATCCTACGCCCCCACCGGTACCGGCGAATCTCCCCTGGCAAATATTCCGGGCTGGATACACACAAGCTGCCCCCGCTGCGGCGGAGAGGCCCAACGGGAAACCAACACCATGCCCCAATGGGCCGGGTCCTGCTGGTACTACCTTCGTTATCTGGATCCGAAGAACCCCGGGGCATTTGCGGCGAAGGATAAAATCGACTACTGGGCCCCGGTGGATCTCTATGTGGGCGGGGTGGAACACGCCGTACTGCACCTGCTTTACGCCCGGTTTTGGCACAAGGTCCTTTACGACCTGGGCCTGGTTAACACCAAGGAGCCCTTCCAGCGGCTGGTAAACCAGGGGATGATCCTGGGGGAAGACAACCAGAAAATGAGCAAAAGCCGGGGCAATGTGATTAACCCCGATGATATTATAAAAAACTACGGGGCCGACTCCATGCGGGTCTACGAAATGTTCATGGGCCCCCTGGAGGTAACAAAGCCCTGGCTTACCGCGGGACTTGTGGGGGTCTCCCGTTTTTTAGAGCGGCTCTGGGCCATCGGCGAAAAGGTCCGAACCGGCGGCGATGTCCCCGCCGGGAAAGAGCCCGGCGGCCCGGCGGCATCCGGGGCCTCCGCCGGGGAATCCCCCTCCCCGCAGGATCAATTGCTGCGGCTTCTTCATAAAACAATCAAGAAGGTAAGCGGCGACACCGCAGGCCTAAACTTTAATACGGCGATCAGTGCGATGATGATCTATTCCAATGAGCTTGCTAAACTTAAGGAAGTCCCCGTTTCGCTCTGGACGCCCTTGGTAAAAATGATCTCCTGCTATGCTCCCCACCTGGGGGAAGAACTCTGGGAAAGGCTGGGGGGAAAAGGATCGGTGTCACAGGAAGCCTGGCCCGGCTGGGACGAAAAACTCTGTGCGGACAGCGAAGTTACGGTGGTGGTACAGGTTAACGGAAAGATCCGGGACAAATTTACCGCCCCCGCCGGAACGGATCCGGAGGAACTTAAAAAGACCGCCCTGTCCCTGCCGGGGGTGCAAAAATGGACCGGCGGCAAAACCGTGGCAAAGCTCTTCGCTGTACCGGATAAGCTTGTCAATATTGTGGTCTCCGGCTAAGGGTTTGCTGCGCCTTGCCGCATAAGCATGGGAGTTTACAGGGGGTCCCCCAAAACCCCGTAATTTTGGAAGACCCCGGCGTATTGCTTACCGGGCGGGGTCTTGGAAAAAAAACCCTTACCGGTTATATTTTATATGGTGGAAGCAGATATAGAATTGATAATACGGACCGGCCTTTCCTTTCCCGACAAGAATGCCGCCCTGCAGGAGGCGGTCGATCTGCTTCAAGGGGCGGGCTGCGTTGATCCGGGGTATATGGAAAGTTTTCTTAAGCGGGAGTACATTGCGTCCACCTACCTGGACAAGGGCCTGGCGATTCCCCACGGGACCCAGGACAATAAGGGCATGATCCGTAAAAGGGGGGTCGTGGTGCTGCAGGTTCCCCAGGGCGTAAGCTGGGGCCCAGCACAGACGGCAACGGTTATTGCGGCCATAGCGGCCCCCCAGGAAAGCCACCTGCTCCTGATGCGGAATCTGGTAAAGCTTTTACAGAACGACGCGGTGATGGATATTTTAAAAAACAGCTCCGATCCCGAGGAAATACGGCCGGTTTTTCTTGGCTGTATCTAGGAGTTTGCTTATCCCTGTCAACAATTACCGGACTCTGTCCTTCTTTGTCTAGGTAACTTTAATTATTGTTCCGCCTTCCAATGTAGCGCCATACCCCGTAGCACAGTCCCGTCTCGCTGCAGCGGTATGTTGATTTTTGTCCTTTATTTACGTATCATTTCATTACGGATCATCCGGTAACCGTAGAAAAAAGGAGCAGCCATGAGTACAGCCAATCTTCAAACCCTTATCGGGATGGGGTCCTATCTTCTGGTGATGATTGCCATAGGGCTCTGGTATGCCCGGCGGAGCAACAGTAATCCCGAGGAATATTTTCTGGGAAAGCGGGGGCTTGGTCCCTGGGTTGCCGCCATGAGCGCCGAAGCGTCGGATATGTCCGGCTGGCTTCTTATGGGTCTGCCGGGGGTGGCCTACTTTACCGGTATAGGAGAGGCCTTCTGGACCGCCCTGGGGCTTTTTATCGGCACCTGGATAAACTGGGCAGTGGTGGCCAAACGGCTGCGGACCTATTCGCAGATCGCCGATAACGCCATTACCCTGCCCGATTTTTTTAGCAAACGGTTCCATGACAAGCGCCGTGTACTTACGGCCCTGGCGGCGCTGATCATCATCATATTCTTTTCTATCTACGCCAGTTCCCAGTTTGTTGCCTTTGGAAAACTCTTTGGCTATATCTTCGGTGCGGAAGATTATTTTGCCGCCATGGTGATCCTGGGGGCGGTGCTTGTTACCCTCTATACCCTGCTGGGGGGCTTCCTGGCCGAAAGCACCACCGACCTGATCCAGGGCTTTCTTATGATCGGCGCCCTGCTCCTGGTTATGGGTTTTGGTGTTTTCCATGCCGGCGGCATTGGGGGAATAAAGGAAAACCTTAAGGATTTCCCCCGGTTTTTGGATATTTTCGGCTCCGCAAGACCCGATACCGTTGACGGGATCCAGCAGACGGCCAATGGCGTCCCCCTCTTTGGGCCTGGGAGCGATTATAGTTTCCTTACCATTGTTTCAACCATGGCCTGGGGGCTGGGCTATTTCGGCATGCCCCAGGTACTGCTCCGCTTTATGGCCATCAACAAAACCTCCAATATCCGCAAATCCCGGAATATCGCGGTGGTATGGTGTTTCCTTTCTATGTTCGCCGCCATTGTCATTGGCCTTGCCGGACGGGCCTACCTGCCCGGCCTTCTTAACAGTGCGGGAACATCCGAGACGATCTTTGTCCACCTAAGCATCCGCTTCTTCCCCTCGCTGGCGGCGGGGATTGTGGTCTCGGGGATATTGGCGGCTTCCATGAGTTCTTCCGATTCCTACATGCTGATTGCCTCTTCGGCGGTGTCCAACGACATAGTAAAGGGGATTATCAAGAAGGATGCCGATGAAGCCCTGGTCATGTGGATCGCCCGGATCGCCATGCTGGCGGTAACGGTTTTTGGGGTGATCCTGGCCCTTTCGGGGAACGAATCAATTTTTCGGATCGTGTCTTACGCATGGGCAGGGTTCGGCGCATCCTTTGGTCCCCTGATCCTGTTCAGCCTCTTCTGGAAACGGACTACCCTTCCCGCGGCGGTGGCCGGTATGCTCTCCGGGGGGATCATGGTGGTACTATGGAAAAATGTGGCGGCCAAGCTCGGGGGAATTTTTGCCGTGTATGAACTGCTGCCGGCCTTTATTTTTTCCGCCCTGGTTATCTGGATCGTAAGCCTTATTACCCCCAGACCCTCGGCGGAAATTGAAAAGGAATTTGCCGATGCGTCGGCGGGTTGATCGCCCCGCAACAACGGCCTGATCACTCTGTGCCGGTGGACTAAACATCGCGGCGGCCCGGATAAGGGCTTGCGCAGCAAGACCAGGGCCGGCAAAATGTGGGTGAAGGAGCCGTGGGAATGAGCAGAGCGACTGACCTGGGCAATGGAGGCCGAGCCGTCTATCGGCTCTTAAAATTGCTGCGCAAACAACTGCCAAGCGTAAACAGCCCTGTTATGCGCAGTTGCCGTTGTTAATTATCGGCGATATATTTTAACTCTTCCGGTATTATTTTTAAAAATCTCTTATCTATTGTCCATATTTTTGAATTACTTTTTATTCCATGCATTAATATTATCGTGTCTATTAATCCAACACCTTTATCTATTAATTTATTTTTATGGGAATAAATTCCCGCTTCTATTATTATTTCATCATATTT
>JAISLT010000054.1 GCA_031277165.1 Spirochaetaceae bacterium | reverse complement strand
ATGGCGCATTTGGCGTTGCATTTCCCGGTGGTAAAAAGAAACACGGATTCCAGTTTTCTTTTTGAGTTGAGGGAATTGAAGGAACTCCCCGTCCGTTTTGTTTTCATGGCCCGTCCTTTTTTAGTACAGGTCTGCACATTAAACAAATTTTACCCCTTTGTCAAGGGGACGGCTATCCGTGTGTTGTTAATTAACCTTGGTGAACCACCGGCTTTTCCGTACCCGCGGCGGCTATTTTTTTCCATGAACGCTTTGTCTTCCGGCGCAGGGTGGGGCACTAAACTTTTCATGTAGCCGTCATATCAGCGCCCCTTCTTTGTCCATCATATCGCTATCTATCTTGGACAAACTCCTATGCAGCAGGCTGTCAGCGTTTTCGGACGCTCATTTCCTGCATTTTTTTAAGGGTTTCCGGCGAAAGCACGTGCTCCATTTTACAGGCGTCCCGCTCTGCGGTTTGGGAACTTACCCCTACCACCCGGATCAGAAAATCCGTAAGGAAGTGGTGCCGTCTTCGTATCTCCGAGGCCTTTTGCCTGCCCCTGGTAGTTAAAGAAACCCCCTGGTAACGCCCGTGTTCCAGCAAGCCCTGTTCTTCCAGGGTTTTAAGGGCATTAAGCACCGAAGGTTTAGAAACCCCCAGCCGGGATGCAATGTCCGTTACCCGGACGGCCCCATCATCGGAAAGGAAACTTACCATTTCAAGATAGTCTTCCAAAGATTCTGTCATAGCCCTTAAGTATCCCAAAAATCCGGTGTAATTGTCTAGGAGCCTGTCACACTTCGTGGATTTTTATATTCATTTGGACAGAACCTTAGAGCAGATTAACCGGATCCACATCCGTTTCAAGGTAAACCCCCGGATCCTTGTTTTGCCCATACTGGTCCAGGGCAATGGCGGCGGCCCGGTGCAGGGGCCCCATGGATTTTCCCCGTAAAAGGATCTGCCGGCGGTAGCTGCCGTTCTGGATACCGATGGGACATTCTGCGGGGCCCAGCAGTTCCGCCCCCGGGGGAAGGGCCCGCCGTACCAGCGCTGCCAGCCGTGCGGCGGCTTTTCCGGCCCGTTCTTCTTTCCGGGATCGGATGGTAAAGCGGATAAGCCGCGAATAGGGGGGAAACCCCAGGGCGGCGCGCTGGCGAAGTTCGTTTTCGTAGAAGCCTTCCACGTCCAGAACGCAGGCCCGGTTAATAGCCGGATCCGCGGGACGAAGGGTTTGGACTATCACCTTGCCGTCAGGAAAGTAACGGCCCGCCCGGCCTGCGACCTGGACCAAAAGAGAAAAGGTCCGTTCCGCGGCGCGAAAGTCCGGCAAGTGAAGACCCGTGTCGGCAAAAATCACCCCCACCAGCCGCACCCCGGGAAAATTAAGTCCCTTGGCAACCATTTGGGTCCCCAGGAGTATGTCGATTCTTCCGGCCCTAAAAATGTCGAGCATCTCTTTAAGGCTTCCCTTTCTTCCGGTGGTGTCCGCGTCGGCCCTTCTAATTTGAAGATCGGGAAAGGTCCGTCGTACTTCCTCTTCGATAAACTCGGTGCCGAAGCCGGTAAATCCCGCTTCCAGGGAACCACACTGGGGACAAAAAAGGGGGGGGGAACTCTCGTACCCGCAGTAATGGCACACCGCCCGGTGGCGGCTCTTGTGGTAGGTAAGGGAAACGGAGCAGCGTTTGCAGGTTAGTTCAAACCCGCAGTTACGGCAGTGGTAAAAATACGCAAATCCCCGGCGGTTAAGGAACAAAATAGTCTGCCGGCCCATCCGGGCGGTGGTCCGGATCTCTTCTTTTAATTCCCCGGTTAGGCAGCCCTCGGTTTTTTCAAGGCTCACGGGAATAATCTGGGGCAGCGTACCCCCGGCCAGGCGGACGCTTAGGTTGAAGCGCCGAATGGAGCCCCCCCTCATGCCTTCCCATGCTTCTGCGGAGGGGGTGGCGGATCCCAGCAGCAGCAGGGCTCCCTCGCCGGCACAGCGGCGCATGGCGATCTGCCGGGCATGGTACCGGGGGGTGTTCCCCGATTTATAGGATCCGTCCTGTTCCTCATCGATAATCACCAGCCCCAGGTTTCGTACCGGCGCAAAGACGGCGCTCCGGGGGCCCGCCACAATCAGAACCTCGCCGCGGCGTATCCTCATCCACTCGGTAAGCCGTTCGCTGCCGGTCATTCCTGAATGGAGGGTTGTGGCGGCGGCGCCGAAACGCCGGCCAATAAGTTCCGCCGTCTGGTGGGTAAGGGAGATCTCCGGCACCAGGTAAATAACGGATTTTCCTTCCCGGAGGATCCGTTCCGCCAGGTGCAGATACACCTCGGTCTTGCCGGATCCGGTGATGCCGTAAAGGTAGGCCATTACCGGGGTTTTTGCGGCGCCCCCCTCATCCGGGCCTTCGGCGTCTTTTTTTCTGCGGGCCCTGGCGGCCTCTTCCAGAAGGCCCTCCAGGGCTTGCCGCTGTTCCGCCGACAGTATAAGGTTTTCGGTTTCCTCGTCGGAAAAGGCGGAATAGCTGCCCGTTCTCCTGCCGGAGGGAATCATCGCCGCGAGGGCTTCGCCGGGGCCGCAAAAATAGTAGGACGCCATCCAGCGGGCCAGGCTAATGTCGGCCCCGTCAAAAACCGGTTCCGGATCCACCACCCGGCGGACCCGCTTTAGTTTTTCGCTGTCCAGGCCGGGGGGAAGGGCCTGGAGTTCCCCCACCACGTATCCCAGGCTTTCCCGGCGGCCAAAGGGAAGCATCACCCGCTTGCCGGTACGGGCCTCTCCTTTTTCGTCCGGCAGATAGGTGTAGGACCGGCCCAGGGGTATATTGAAGACGACCTCCAGGCAGGTCATGGACGTTTTACCCTGCTCATAGGGGTGTCTTGGCCATCTCCGCGGCATAGGCTTGGTCAACCTCGCAGAGTTTTGCCCGAAGGGTCTTTAGATCTTCCCAAACGGGAACCTTAAGGGTTTCATCCCTTAACAGGGCGCTGGGATGAAAGGTCGGAAGCAGGGGGATCCGTACCGGGGGATCCATAAACAGGGCCCCGGAAAACACCGTAAAGATCCCCCGAAGCCGGGTAATTCCTTCGGTACTGTCCAGCAGGGTTTTGGCGGCGGTGTTTCCCGCGGCAAGGATAACCGAAGGCATAAGGATCTTGATTTGCCGTATAAGAAAGGGGGTGCAGGCGGTAATTTCGCCGGGCTGGGGGTTCCGGTTCCCCGGGGGCCGGCACTTTACTATGTTTGCGATATAACAGTTGCTTGTCCTGGAAAGGCCTATCTTTCCCCTGGAATCCAGCATCCGGTCCAGGAGCTGTCCCGCCCGGCCCACAAAGGGCCTTCCCGAGGCATCTTCCTCGGCTCCGGGACCTTCCCCCACAACCATCACCAGGGGATGGGGGACCCCCTCGCCGGGCACCGTATGGGTCCGGGTTTTGCAGAGTTCGCAGCGGGTACAGCGGTCTATGTCCCCGGCAATTTTTTCAAGGCTGTCCTCCGGGTCCGCCCCGGTATTTTCCGGGCTTACATGGAGTTTCGGTGGAGTCCCCCGGGGTCCCCCTCGATGCCCCGCCGGGCTTACCGGGAACTCCGTGGGAGCTTCCCGCGGTTCCCCCCGGAGCCCCGCCGGTACTTGCCGGGCCCTTTCCGCGGACAATTCCTCCACCGGAGGGTCGCCGGTATATTCCCAGGGTTCCCGGTCTTTACGGTACCCTCCGGCCAGGTAATCCTCCGCCGCGTCCAGAAAGGCGGCCAGGAGGACCTTTTCTTCTTTTATCACATCCCCATTGAAACCCGGCAGGAGGGGGGAAGGCAAGGGGGTCCGGCAGGGTTCATTCACCGTTCCACCGGGGATCCAGGCAGTTCCCCGGAACAAAGGGCCGTATATGCCAGGGGCTCGATCCTGCCAGGGGCGCCAGCGCCGCCAGATCCTCCTTGCCGAAATAGGGTGCCGGCAGCCTAAGGCTGCGGAATTCGTGGTCAAGCCCGGAACGGCGGATCAATGCGGCGCTGCGTCTAAGGCGCTCGCCGGCATCCTGCGTCTCCCCCCTATCCCCCGGACGTTCCGCCGCCCCCCTGGTTTGGGGATTCAACTGGCCGTACCGCTCCGGGGCTATCTTTAGATCCATGGCGATGTAGTGGGGCCGTGTTTTTTCCGATGAAAGGAGCTTCTCCAGCAGTTCCGGCAGCATGCCGTTGGTATCGAGTTTTACCTTAAACCCCAGAAGCTTTATCCGGCCCACCAGTTCCGGAAGTTCCGGAACCAGGGTGGGTTCGCCGCCGGATAAAACAAGTCCCCCCAGAACCCTGCGGCGCTTTTCAAGGCGCCCCAGGGCTTCTTCCAGGGGGATGGAACCGGCGATTGGGGCCGTGCCGGTAACCAGTTCCCCGTTGTGACACCAAGGACAGCGGAGGTTGCAGCCGGGGAAAAATATCACCGCCGAAACAAGACCGGGATAGTCGATAAGACTGGTCTTGCGGAGGACGACCCCGGCGGTCAACTATACCGCCACCGGCTGCGGCACGGCGGCGGACAGTTGGGCAATGGTTTCGGCATTGCGGGCCCGGCCCAATTCCTCCCCGGTGGGGGAAAGCAGAATCGCCGTGGGGGTGGACAGGACGTTCCTCCGCGCCGCCTCCGCCAACCCTTCGTCGGTATCGGCGTCATACAGTTCCAGGGGAATCCCCAACTGCCCCGCCGCCGCTTTGGCGGAGGGGCAGGCAGGGCAGGCGGGCCGGACAAAGAGAAGCATTCGGTTTTCCCCGGCATGTCCGGCTTCGGCGGGCAATTCGGACGGGGAATTCCCCGTTGCCGCCCGTTCCGTCCTTCCCCCTCCCTGGGGCATGCAGGAAACCAGCAGGGAAGAATCCGGCTTAAACATCACCCGTTCTCCGTATTCTTCCCGCTTCCCCTTGTTCCAATTTCGTACAGACCGGTAATATCCCACAATCCGGCTGTACACCTCCGCGGGCGTTCCCTTGACAGTGGCAAGGGCCTCCCTGGCCGCGGCAAGTTCACTTTCGATAAGCTCAAGGTTCCTCATATAACACTCCTTATTTACATAAAATCTATTCACAGTGGGTCTCTACCCGCCCTTGGGGGCGCTTACTATTGGTAACACCAACTAAAACATGTAATAGACCCACGGTTATCCTTCTTACAAGTGCGACAGGATCCTAGACCGCCAAAGCCGCCTCCCGTTCTTCCTCCAGGGCGCTAATCTTCCGGCGAAGCCGCGCCTCCTCTTCCGCTTTGCAATGGGGGCAAAAGAACTGTTCGCCCCGCAGGTAGCCGTGAACGGGGCAGACCGAAAAGGTCGGCGAAATAGTAAAGTAGGGGATCCGGTAATTAAAGGCCATGGCTTTAACCAGATCCCGGCAGACCCGCCAGTCCTCTATGGCTTCCCCCACAAAGGCATGAAAGACCGTTCCCCCGGTATAGGCGGTTTGGAGCGCCTCCTGTAGATCCAGGGCGTCGAAGATGTCGTCGGTTTCCATCACCGGAAGCTGGGTAGAGTTGGTATAGTAGGGTTCGGTGGTCCCCGAACTGATAATATTGGGGTAGCGCTGTTTATCGTGTTTTGCCAGGCGGTAACTGGTGGATTCCGCGGGGGTCGCTTCCAGGTTAAAGAGTTCCCCCGTTTCTTCCTGAAAGTCCGAAAGTTTCCGGCGCATAAAGTCCAGCACCAGAAGGGCAAAATCTTTTCCCGCCGGTTCGGCGATGGTAATAGTACGGCCCAGAAAATTAAGGATACATTCGTTCATTCCCACGAGGCCTATGGTATTAAAGTGATTATCCAGGGTCCGCAGGTAACGCCCGGTATAGGGGAACAGCCCCGCCGCAAGCAGCCTGGCTACCACCTTCCGCTTGATCTTTAGGCTTTCCTTTGCCAGGACCATTAAATTTTCCAGCCTGCAAAAGAAATCGTCCCTGTTTTTTGCCAGGTATCCAATTCGGGGAAGATTAATGGTTACCACCCCGATGGAGCCGGTAAGTTCATCGGACCCAAAAAGGCCGCCCCCCCGTTTGCGGAGTTCCCGCTTGTCCAGTTGAAGCCGGCAGCACATGGAGCGGACATCCCCGGGATTGAGGTCCGAGTTGACAAAATTTTGAAAATAGGGGGTACCGTAGCGGCCGGTCATTTCAAAAAGAAGCCGGGTATTATCGCTTTCCCAGTCAAAGTCCGCGGTAATGTTGTAGGTGGGGATGGGGTACTGGAAACCCCGGCCCGCGGCGTCCCCCTCCAGCATCAACTCAATAAAAATACGGTTTACCCGGTCCATCTCTTCTTTGCAGTCTCCGTAGGTAAAATCCACTTCCGCCCCGGCCACCACGGCCCTCTTATCCCGCAGGTCTTCGGGGCATGTCCAGTCCAGGGTGATGTTGGTAAACGGCGCCTGGCATCCCCAGCGGCTTGGGGTGTTGACCCCAAAGATAAAACTTTGAAGGCACTGTTTAATTTCCTTGTCCGACAGGGAACCGGCCTTGACAAAGGGGGCAATGTAGGTATCGAAGGAAGAAAAAGCCTGGGCGCCGGCCCATTCGTTCTGGAGGCAGCCTAAAAAATTCACCGCCTGCTGCATCAGCGTGGAAAGATGTTTGGCGGGCTTGCTGGAAATTTTATCCGGCACCCCCCCCAGTCCTTCGGCGATAAGCTGCCGCAGGGACCAGCCGGCACAGTACCCGGAAAACATAGAAAGGTCGTGGATATGAAAGTCCGCATTCCGGTGGGCGGCGGCAATTTCCGGCGGATAAATATTTTTTAGCCAGTAATTGGCGGTGATGCTGCCCGAATTGTGGAGGATCAATCCCCCCAGGGAATAATTTACATTGGCGTTTTCATTAACCCGCCAATCGGACTGCTTTAAATAACCGTCCATGGTGGCGTCAATATCCAGCATCAGGGCCCTGGCGTCCCGCAGGGCTTCGTGCCGGGCCCGGTACAGAATATAGGCCTTGGCCACGGCGGTTTCCCGGCCCTCGATAAGGGCGGTTTCAACCATGTCCTGTATTTCTTCAATCGCCGGGATCGAATTAGGGTGCCGGTCCCGCATCATGGCAAGGATTAGATCTTCCACCCTGGAAGTAAGGTCCTCGAATTTTTTTTCATCCGCCGCGCCGGCGTTCACCGCGGCAAAGGCCTTGGCAATGGCATCGAGAATTTTCCGGCGATTATAGGGTTCAACTTCCCCGGAACGTTTTACAACGCTGCGTATCATGGTTCCTCCGCGGAATCCCCCTTGGGGGCTCCCAGCTTATGAATTTCTTCCAAAAATTCGTCTAAGTTTTCAAAGTGCCGGTATACCGAAGCAAACCGGATATAGGCCACCTTGTCCAGGCCGCCGATTCGCTCAAGGACCAGGTCTCCCAGGGCATGGGAGGCAATTTCGTGGTTTGCCCGGCCTAAAATCGCCGCCTGATCCTCGATGTCATTAACCAGTTCTTCAATCTGCATAGAAGAAAAGGGCCGTTTTTCCAGGGCCCGCTGGACTCCCTTCTCAAGCTTGTGCCTGTCAAAGGGTTCCCGTCTGCCGTCCCGTTTTACCACCATGAACTGCTTGTCCTCGATCCGCTCATAGCTGGTAAAACGGTACCCGCAGCCGTTACATTCCCGGCGGCGGCGGATTGCTTCGCCGTTTGCCAGGGTCCGGGACTCTATCACCTTGTCGTCAAAGTTACCGCAATGGGGGCAGCGCACTTTTTCCTCTTATATGAAGCTGCTCCTAAACTTCATTTTTTGGAGCAGCAACGGTGAATTTCATATATACCGGGGCTTACTGTTGGGAGCCCCCGGTTATAGCGCCATATATATAGTGTAGGTTTCGGCGTTTTTTTGATTCTACTACGCTATACCTTGTGTTTCAAGTACTTTATCGGTAAATTTTCAAAAAAACCCTGTTTTTTTTGCGGTCTCCGCAAGAAAATGCCCGGTTCGGGAAAAAAACACCCTTCGCCCTTTTCCAGGCCCTGGAATTCTGATATACTGCTGCCATGAAAATAGGGATAGACACCTTTGCCTCCACCGGGGGCCGGTCCGGCATAGGTGTTTATTTAATGCAGCTTCTTCGGCGCATCCCCCCCTCGGGGGAACAGTTTGAACTTTTTGGCTGGGATTTTGACCGGTTTGTGTATACCGAAGCGGCTCCCCACTGTGAATATCTATCCCGGTGCCGGTTTAACGGCAGAACCGCCAATACCCTGTGGCATCTGCTCCGGTTTCCGGATTTTGTTAAGCTTCGGGGTTACCAGGTTTGCTTTTTTCCCGCCGCCCACCGGCGGCTTCCCCCTAAATCGCCCTGTTTTTCGGTTGGGACGGTCCACGACATGGCCGGCTATTGGGGAACCAGAAAAACCAGGGAATCCCTGGGACTTGTCCGGATGATCCTTCCCGATGCCCTTCGCCATGTGGATCGGCTTATTGCCGTAAGCGAATTTGTTAAGAAAGAGCTGATGGATCTGGTGAATGTCAAGGAATCAAAAATTACCGTGATACCCAACGGGGTTGATCACGGGGTGTTTTATCCCAGACCGAGGAACGAAGAAAGCCTGGTGTTGATCCAGCCCTTTAGCTTCCGGCGGCCCTATGTACTGTACGTGTCCAGGATAGATCATCCGGTAAAAAATCATATAAAGCTTATAGAGGCCTTTGGGATCTTTAAGGAGCGGACCCGTTATCCCCACCGGCTGGTGCTGGCCGGAGCGGACAGCTTTAGGGCGGAACGGGTTAAGGCCGCCGCCGCCGCATCCCCCTACCGGAACGATATTTTTTTTACCGGCCATTTCCCTGCCTCCAGCCTGCCGGAACTGTATGCCGGCGCCGACTTTGTGGTATTTCCTTCTATGTATGAGGGCTTTGGCCTGGGAATTCTGGAGGCTATGGCCAGCGGCGTCCCCGTGGCCTGCGCCCGGGCCGCATCCCTGCCGGAAGCGGCGGGACACGCCGCCCTGTACTTTGATCCCGCCGATGCGGAGGATATGGCGGACCGGATGGTAAACCTTACGGACCGGGAACTGGCCAGGGAACTCCGTCAAAAGGGCCTGGACCGGGCAAAAAACTTTTCCTGGGACGGGTGCAGCCAAAGGACCCTTTCGTTGATTCAAGAGATGGTATAGGGCCCGCCAAGGCCGCCGCCGCAATGCCTTAAAAGGCGCCGGAAAGCAACCGCCGTGTTAGCCGGCTATTCCCGCCGATCCCGTTCTTGCTGCTCCCGCTGGGCTTGGGCCTGGGATTTTCTGATGTTTACCAGCGCCTGTTTTGCCCTGTCCTGGACCGGCCGTATATAGGGACCCTCGGCGATGCGGATAAGCATCTGGATGGCGTTGGGATCCCTTAAGCCGCCGCCGGTTTCCCCCAGTTTTTCAAAGGCCTCAATCGCCGAAAGGGCAAGAAGGTTGTCGGGGTTTGTATTGTCAAATTTTTGGAGTATCCAGGCAATGGTGCTTATCGTCCGGCCATTGTCGTCGTTTCCTATATCGGCCAAAGACTTTACCGCCTCTTGCAGTACCATGGGCTCATTATCGTAATAGATGATCTTTAAAAGGGTGTCTTTTGCCTCGGGGGTACCCATCTGTCCCAGATATTTGGCGGTTTCCCGCCGGACATCGGGGTAGCTGTTAACCAGCCGGCCGTTTTCCAGGCCCCGGTTAAGGGTACCCTCAAGGCCCATGTACTCCAGGGCCTGACGGACCTCTTCCCCGGTGTTCCCCCGGCTTATGGCGTCGCCGATGTATTCCAGGGCGATCATCTTCATTTCCCGGCTTTCCGCCCGGCTTTGCTCCCGGATGATCATATTTTCAACCGATTCCTGAAGGTACGACTCTTCCACGGAAATTTCGCCGGACTCCTGCCCGCTTACAAAAAAGGCAACCCCACAGAGGACCATTAAAAAAAGGAAAATCCTTTTCATGCTTACCATCTTATTACTCCTTATGTCTGGCATCTACGGCCTGGTTAATTAATAATCTTCCACCCGGTGCCGGTTCTTTCCAGATCGTACAACCTAAGCCTGTTACCGGCGTTATTAATTGTATATGCCTTAACCCTGGTCCGGGAGATAAATTCTATCTCGTCAACCCGGTCATTGTCCCGGGAGGGAACCACCACATGGTTAAAATAATCCTGGGCGGAATTAAGAACGATCTTCTGCCGGACCAAAACGGTGGACCTGGATACTTGTTCCAGGTACTCGGGAGAGCTGATCGTGGCAAGATAGCTGTTGTCCAGGTAGGACACCCACGCGTTGTAGTTCCGGCCCCGGATAATATTATTCAGTCTTTGGATAAGCTGCTGAATCTCCAGCTTGGTACTGTCGTGCTCTTCCCGGGTAATGCTGGAGGGGTCAAAGACCGGCTCGGGGTTTGACGCCGCCGCCGGGACGGTGGGAGCCCCGGGACCGGCCTGTGCCGTCCGGGGAGGAGGCTCCGCCCCCCTTGCCGGGGGATCCCCCCCGCAGGAAAAGAGAGTAAGTAACACTATAAGCGCAAAAAAAACCATACCCTTCCCAGTATAGCCGCGGCGGGCCCTTTCGTCAAGTTCCCTTTTAATTTTGGGATTAATAAATTCCCCCCGGATTTTCTGTCCATACCTGTTCATACGGCTTGAATCTCCCCGCCCCCTGGTTTATTCTTGGCCTATGGTAAAGGCCGCTTTTCCCGGTTCATTTGATCCGCCCACCTGGGGGCATATGAACATTATACAACGGTCCGCGTCGATTTTCGATGAAATTACCGTGATCGTCGCGGAGAACCGCCATAAAAAGTACCTGTTTTCCTCCCAGGAACGGCTGGAACTGATCGCCGGCCTGATAAAACCCTGGAAAAACGTTTCCGTTACCCTTTGTACGGGGCTTATTGTGGATTTCCTGGCGGAGAAAAAAATACCGGTTTTAATCCGGGGGATCCGGGGCGGGGGCGATTTTTCCTATGAATTTGAGCTTTCCCTGATGAACCGGGCCTTAAACCCCGGGATCGAGACCGTTTTTTTTACCACGGATCCCCAGTACTTCGTGATCCGCTCCTCGGCCATAAAGGAATTGGCCTCCTTTGGGGGGGATGTGACCGCCATGGTGCCCGAGCCGGTGATCCGGGCCCTGGGGGAAAAATTCAACCCCGGATGAGCGGGACGGTTCGGCGGAGGGTAAACCGGGCTTTCAAATGACCCCGGCGGGCGGTTTTTCCGGCTTCCCCCTGCGAATGGGCGGCGATCCGCAGATTGACAAAAACCATGGTTTTTGTTAGACTAACTAAGGCTGTTCTAAAAACCTAGCTTTTGGAACAGCTTTAATCATCAACCGGCGGCGAGCCGGTTTAATTGACTGGCCGGCAGCGGCGGAATACCCCCGGGGCGTTTCCGCCGGACCGGAGGGAGAGGTTATATGGCAGTACCCAGAGCAAAAACATCAAAAGCAAGGACCCGCCGCCGGCAGTCCGTTAATATGAAGCTGTCTCCGCCGGTGCTGGTGGTTTGCTCAGGCTGCGGCAACAAGGTGCTGCTTCACAGGGCCTGTCCCAAATGCGGCTTTTACCGGGGAAAACAGGTAATTGTGCCGAAGGCCAAGAGCTGAGCCCGTTAAAAGGGCACTAATTCCCAATATAGGAGTGCAGAATGGACGAAATATTTGAAAAGATGAAAAAACTCATAGCCGATAAACTGGAGATCGATGCGGAAAAGGTTTCAATGGAAGCTTCCTTTCGCCAGGATCTGGGGGCCGACAGCCTTGATACCTATGAGTTGGTTTATGCCATCGAAGAAGAGATGGGCATTTCTATTCCCGACGAAAAAGCCAACGAATTTGAGACCGTCAAGGACGCGTACGAATATATAAAGTCCCAGCAGAAGTGACCCCTCCGGCCATTGGGGCGGAACGAAAGAGGGAACTCCGTTTATTTGCTAAGTCTCTGGAAGTACGGTTCAAAAGCCTGGAGCTTTTGAACCTTTCTTTAATTCACCGTTCCGTATCAAATGAGGGGGTCCCCGCGGCGGCCCTCTCCGTGGGCAGGAAGGTCAACAACGAACGGCTTGAATTTCTGGGGGATGCGGTACTGGGGGCCATTGCCGCTTCCCTGCTGTACGGCCGGTTCCCCGGTAAAACCGAGGGGGAATTGGCCAAGATAAAGAGTGTGGTGGTCTCGGAGGAAATCCTTTCCGGTATAGCCCTGGAACTGGGGATAGACAAGTTTTTAACCCTGGGCAAGGGTGAAGAGCAGACCGGGGGCCGTACCAAACGGGCGATCCTGGCCGATGCCATGGAAGCCCTGATCGGTGCAATCTACCTGGATTCGGGGTTTGCCCCTGTCCGGGATTTTGTGGCCGCCCGGCTCAACCCCGAAATAGACCGGGTTTTGGAGAAAAAGGTAAGCCAGGATTATAAGTCTTTGCTGCAGGAATTGAGCCAGCGCCGGTACAGGGCCTATCCGGTTTATCGTTTGGTGAACCGCTCCGGCCCCGAGCATCAACGGCTCTTTTGGGTGGAAGTAACGGTCCAAGGCAAAAAATACGGCCCCAGTACGGGACACAGCAAAAAGGCGGCGGAACAGGCGGCGGCCCGGCTGGCCTGGGAAAAATTAGAAACCGGCCTGCCCATGGATCATTTCACAAAACCCGGTTAATGGCGAAAGCCCCTTTCTCAAAAACTGAAGTTTTGGAAAGATTCCGTCTGTTGTAAATACCCCAGGACCCTACAGCTTTGCGATTTCCGCCGGGGACAAACCGGTATATTCACCGGTTTCTTCCGGGCTGTCTCCACTTTCCCCTTTGCCAAGCCTTCGGCTCTCCCCTGTGCTAATCCCTCTGCCAGGCCTTCCCGGCTGATGCTCAATAAGACTTCCCCCGCCATCGCTATGCTCCCCTCTTCGCCGCCTTACAATTTCTTTCCCCGCGTGATAAACTTTCCCCCCATGTGGCAAAGGCCGGAACCCGTAGCAAGGGGGAAATGTGTTTTCCCGTTTCATATGCCGGCAGGCAGGGCCTGGCTTGAAATTGTAGTGACAAGGAGTGTCTTATGAAGAAAACAACCAGGGGGCCCCTGGTCCGGGGGCTTTTCTGCGCGGTCCTGCTGCTGGCCGGCGGAGGTCCGCTGATGGCGGCGAACCCTCCCACGGATTTTCAATACGGCCTGAACCTGGCCAGAGACGGGGTGGTTATCAAAAAGTACCTGGGCAAGACCCCGGAGGTGGTTATCCCCGGTATGATAGACGGTTTCGCGGTAACGGAAATCGAAACAGGGGCTTTTAAGCATACTGATGTGGAGATAGTTTCTGTGGTGATTCCCGAATGGGTTTTTAGTATAAACGAAGAAGCTTTTGCGGGCCAAGGCAAACTGAAACAAGTTACCTTCCCCCGGAATCTCAGGGTCATAAGAGGGAGTGCATTTTATAATTGTGATCAGCTCGCCGGGCTTGTTATCCCCGACGGTGTTTGGTCCATTGGGTCCCTGGCATTTTCCAACTGCACCGCGCTTACCACGGTTACGATCCCCGGCAGCGTTACGTCCATTGGGGACCGTGCATTTTCCGGCTGCACCGCGCTTGCCACGGTTAGGATCTCCGAAGGCGTCACGTCCATTGGGGACCGTGCGTTTTCCAACTGTACCGCGCTTACCACGGTTACGATCCCCGGCAGCGTTACGTCCATTGGGGACCATGCATTTTCCGGCTGCACCCGTTTAAGCCTGGCGGTCCGAAAGCAAATCCAGGACTGCGGGTACACGGGTGAATTTTAACGAACGCGGCGGGGGTTCCGCCGCAGGGCCGTACCCCCGCCTGGACACGGGTTATGTCTTTACGGGCCCTAGCAGTTTGTTGCGCTTCGCGCATACCAGGTATAAAAATTCACGAAAGTGAATTTTTATACCTGGCAAACTGCCAAAGGAGCCCGATAATCGGGATTTTTTGCATGAATATGCAAAAAATCCGCGAAGTGCGACAGGCTCCTAGCAGTGGCTTCCACGACCGTAGGGGACTGCAAACGTCCCGCTATGGTTAGATTTAACGTGGCGCAATTCGCGCCCTTGAAGCGCCGTCATCCCGCCGGTACACTACAACCATGGACAAGCTTATCATCAAAGGGGCCCGGGAACACAACCTTAAAAACATAGATTTGGAACTGCCCCGGGACAAACTGATTGTTGTTTCGGGCCTTTCCGGTTCGGGCAAAAGCTCCCTGGCCTTTGACACAATCTTTGCCGAAGGCCAGCGGCGCTATGTGGAAAGCCTTTCGGCCTATGCCCGGCAGTTTTTGGGCCGCATGGACAAGCCCGATCTGGATTATATTGAAGGGCTTTCTCCGGCCATTTCCATAGAACAAAAGACCACCCATCGTAATCCCCGGTCTACCGTGGGGACGGTCACGGAAATTTACGACTATTACCGGCTGCTTTACGCACGGATAGGCATTCCCCACTGCCCCCGGTGCGGCAGAGAAATCCGGGAACAGGGGGTGGATTCGATTATTGAAACGATCCTGGCCCTGGGTAAGGGGGATCGGGTACAGCTTCTGGCGCCGGTAATCCGGGGAAAGAAGGGGGAACACCGCAGTATCATTGACGACGCCCGCCGGGCGGGTTTTGCCCGGATGCGGATAGACGGGGTGCCGGTTAACCTGGACGAAGATCAGGAACCGGTTAAACTGGACAAGCAAAAGAAGCATACCATAGAGATCATCGTGGATCGCCTTGTGGTGGGATCGGACATACGGTCCCGGCTGGCAGAGTCGGTGGAAACGGCCCTGCAAACCGCCGGGGGAATTATGCTTATCCTGGCCCAAAAAAAAGGGGAGGACCGGGTTAACGAATATTTTGTCTCCCAAAAAAGCGCCTGCCCGGACTGCGGTATCTCAATTCCGGAACTTCAGCCCCGGCTTTTTTCGTTTAATAACCCCTACGGAGCCTGCCCCTCCTGTTCCGGCCTGGGACTCAAGATGGAATTTGATCCCAACCTGGTAATCCCCGACATGGGCCTTTCCTTTAACGAAGGGGGCTGCATCCCCTACAATCCCGACAGCGCCTGGCACCGGAGCCGTTTTAAAAGCCTGGCCCGGCATTATAACTTTAGCCTGGACACGGCCTTTAAGGACCTTCCTAAAAATATCCTTAGGGCCATATTGTACGGCAGCAAAGATGAAATTAAAGTCCGCTACCAAAACAGGGAAGGAACGGGCCATTTTGAATATAAATCCCGTTTTCCCGGGGTTTTGGAGGATCTAAAACGCCGGTACTTTGAAACCCAATCTCCGGGGATTAAGGAATGGCTGGAAAAATTTATGAGCCAGAAACCCTGCGAAGACTGCGAAGGAAGGCGGCTTAAACCGGAGGCCCTGGGGGTTACCCTGGGGGGAAAAAACATCTGGGAACTTTCCAGCCTTTCGGTGGCCGATTCGCTGAAATTTTTTAAATCCCTAAGCTTAACCGTCCCGGAAAAAAAGATAGCCCACCAGATCCTTAAGGAAATTAACGCCCGGCTTCAGTTCATGCAGAATGTGGGGCTCGATTACCTTTCCCTGGAACGAAAATCCGCCACCCTTTCCGGGGGCGAAGCCCAGCGGATACGGCTTGCGACCCAAATCGGCTCAAGCCTGGTGGGGGTCCTGTACATCCTGGACGAGCCCTCCATCGGTCTTCACCAGCGGGACAACCAAAGGCTTATCGACACCCTCCTGTATCTGCGGGATCTGGGGAATACCCTTATTGTGGTGGAACACGATGAACAGACCCTGCGCACCGCGGATCACATTGTTGATCTGGGGCCCGGCGCAGGGGTCCACGGCGGAAAGGTCATAGCCCAGGGAACGCCCCGGGAGATCATGCAGGTTAAGCAGAGCCTTACCGGGCAATACCTGGCGGGAACTATTAAAATGGAAATCCCCAAAGAACGGCGGCGGGGAAACGGCAAACTGCTTTGCCTTAGGGGAATTCGGGAGCACAATCTTAAAAACATCAACGTGGATATACCCCTGGGAGTTTTTACCTGCATCACCGGAGTTTCCGGTTCGGGCAAATCCACCCTGTTAAGCGATGTCCTGTATCCGGCCCTGGCAAACCGGATCTACGGATCCAACTATGCCGAAGGGGCCTACGAGGATATAGAAGGGGCCGAATACATCGATAAGGTGATTGACATAGATCAAAGCCCCATCGGCAGAACCCCCCGGTCAAATCCCGCCACCTATGTGCAGGTTTTTGGGGCCATCCGGGAACTATATGCGGCCCTGCCGGAATCTAAAACACGGGGGTATAGGCCGGGACGTTTTTCCTTTAATGTCCGGGGGGGCCGCTGCGAAAACTGCTCCGGCGACGGAACCATTAGAATAGAGATGAACTTTCTTCCCGATGTGTATATCACCTGCGATGTTTGCCACGGTAAACGGTTTAACCAGGAAACCCTGGAAATACGGTACAAGGGCAAGAACATTGCGGATGTGCTGGACATGACCATAGAAGAAGCGGGACTTTTCTTTAAAAATATACCCCAGATCTTCCGTAAACTCGACACCCTTCTTTCGGTGGGTTTGGGCTATGTTAAGCTGGGACAGTCCGCCTTAACCCTTTCCGGGGGCGAAGCCCAGCGGGTTAAGCTTGCCCTGGAGCTAAGCAAACGTTCCACCGGAAAAACCCTGTACATCCTTGATGAGCCCACCACGGGACTTCACTTCGCCGACGTAAAACAGCTTATGGAGGTAATACAGCGCCTGGTGGATCAGGGCAATACGGCGGTGATGATCGAACATAACCTGGACGTGCTGCTCCAGGCGGATCATATTATAGACCTGGGACCCGAGGGGGGTAACCGGGGCGGGGAAGTGGTGATCACCGGAACCCCGGAAAAGGTGGCGGCCTTTTCAAAATCCTACACGGGGATATACCTAAGAGAAATGCTTAACAGGGCAAAATGAGAAGGGGCCTTCTTGTCTTTTTGATTTTTTTCAACCTTCCGGTACTTTTTTTTGTGGACCCTCCGGTACTGTATGCCCAGGATGGGGATGAACAGCCGGGCCTTACCGGGGAATTCGTTCTGGAACGGGATATAGCCACATCTTCCCTGCGGGAACTGGCGGACTGGTGCCGGAGCCTGAACTTGGACAGCGAAGGCAGCCGGGAGGTCCTGGCCGGCCGCCTGCGGGCATACTACCGGGGGCCCCTTGGGCCGGTGGAAACTCCGCCGGAACAGACGGAAACGGCCCAGCTTGAGCCGGGAGAAGCGGTCCCGCCTGAGCCGGAAAACATAGCCGGGACCGCCGAAACGGGGCCGGAAAAGCGGGTGCTTGTGATAACCATCGAATCCGCCAGAACCACCGAATACTTTACCGTTGAATCGGTTCACGAAGAATATGCCCGGTTACGGGGGAATGTGGCGGTTAGCCTTAAGGACGGGGAAATAATCCACCATATCAAGGCGGAGGAGATCCTCTATAACCGTACCAGAAAAATCATGACCGCTTCCGGTTCCGTGGAATACATTAAGGAAGCGGAGGACACCGTCGAAACATTCCGGGGCGACGGCATCACGGTGAACCTGGATAACTGGTCCACCGCATTTATGAAGGGCACCTCGGACCGGGGGATCAATGAGGGAGAAACCATGTACCGCTTTGGGGGAGAGGTAATTTCCCGAAGCGGCGAAGATTCCACCGTACTGCGCAGGGCAGAAATAACCAACCCCGACGACGAAGAATCCTACTGGTCTATCAATGCGTCCAAACTGTGGCTTTTGCCCGGTTCGGACTGGGCGGTTTTTAACGCGGTGGTTAAGGTAGGAAACATCCCCGTTTTATACCTTCCCTATTTTTATTATCCCGCCAACGAGATTATCTTTCACCCCGTTCTTGGGATCCGTACCAGAGAAGGAAGTTTTGTCCAGACCACCACGTATATTCTGGGCAGGCCTAAAATAGCCAGTTCCTCCGAAGAAAGTTCCATCACCACCATCATGGGAAGCGGCGGCGAAATGGAAAGAAAAAGGGAGGGAATTTTTTTGCGCAGCACAGGGCGCAAGCTTAGGGACGAAAGCGAAGTAAAACTTTCCCTGCTGGCGGACGCCTATGCAAACCTGGGGTATTACCTTGGCACCGAGTTGGTTGTTCCCCCCAAGGGGCTCTTGGGCGAAACCCTTTTTTCCCTGGGCCTGGGTTTTAGCCGGGATATTGCCTATGATTACGGGAACTATACCCCCTTTTACCCAAAGTACGATGGTACCAGCGGCTGGCACCATTCAAATCTCTTTGACGCTTCCATTCCCCTTCGGTACCGTTTTGTCAGTACCGGATCGGTCAGCGGATCGGGTACGGTGGCGGCTTCGTCCCAATTGTCCTGGAATCTGCCCCTGTATTCCGATCCCTACGTGGACAACGACTTTATGCGCCGTTCGGAAGATTCCAGCCTCTTTTCCCTGATCCGCAATAGTACCACCCCCGATGCAAACATCAGCGATAGTTCCATCAGCTCCTACGACTGGAGCCTTACGGGGAATCTTTCTTTTGTAAGCGCCGGCCTGGCTCCCTATGTGAACGAACTGTCCATCACCAGCGCCGCCAGCTCCGTTAAATTTGAAACCAGATCAACCAGACCGGCTCCGGACAGCAAATTGTCCTATCCCCCAACCCTGTCTTTTTTCTACCCCGACAGATTTACCCTCCTGTCCATCGCCCTTTCCATAGGGGGGGAGCCCATATCCCTGGGCGAAGGGGCGGATCCCCGGACGGGGGAAGAGGCAATCCTGGCGGGGTGGGGAAGGCCCATACCGCCCTGGCGGGATGAACCGGAAACTCAGGACAGCGAGGATCCTCTGGCCCTGCGGCCCCCGGAACTAACCAGGGCCCTGCGGATTCCGGCCCTGGGGGGGCACCGGTTTATTCTGGATTACCGCTTAAGCCCCTCGGCCGCTTCGGAGATAAAGCTTAATTCCACCCCCTGGGAAAATCCCGGCGACATAGACTGGGGGGACATGGCCTACCAGCTTTTTACAATCCGGGCCGACGGCACCCTGGGCTTAACCCTGTCGGAAAAGCGGGATATTTATACCAACACCCTGCGTTTTTACGGCGCTTCGTCCTGGCAGGATTATACCTACCTTAATAAAGAAGCCCCCGAATACGATACTCCGGCGGAACGGGAAAGCGCCATGCGGCAGGTCCACAATATGACTTATTTTTCCAGCTCCGTAGAATACGGCTTTACCCTGCGGCCCTTTTATCAAAGTGATGCATGGGGCTCCACAAATTTTCAGTACAACCTAAAGGGCCTTATGGTTAAATCCGAATACGATCTTACCGGCGATGCATGGGATCTGCGGGGGGGAAAGTGGAACCGGGAAGACATTGAGTTTCACCGGGTCCAGGCAAATTTTAATGTCACGGTCCTGGATAAACTGCAAAGCCTCTATGTTACCACCGATATTCCCCCGGAAGAAAGCGCCCTCTCCGGGGATGCCACGCTCCGGGCCTGGATATCCGAAACCAATACCCGGGCCAGGGTCCGGGATCCCTTTGACGATCCCTATTACGAGCCGGTTTATTTTACCGAAACCCTGCGCTTTAGCGATACCCTTTATATCCAGCATTACATGGTATATGATCCCGAGCTGCTGGATTTTACGATCCTTAATACGGGCTTAACCTGGGGCGGCTTTACCGCTTCGTTTACCGCCACCCGTTCCCGGGAGTATTATCTTATAGACAAGGCGGGGGATCCCTCCGGGGGCTGGCACCTTAGGGAGGGGGAAGAAAAACTTAATCCCCAGGAATTGAGTATGGGGTACACAAAAACCCTTTCCCTTAACGACGGCAGGCGGATCACCTTTGAGGGAACCGTCACTACGGGGCTAAGCTTTGATCTGCAGCGCTACTCCTACTCAAAATTTTATTTTACCCTGGGCTTAACCGCCAAGATAAACCGGTTTCTGGACATTACCCTTAGTTCCCATTCGGAAAACCCCGAAGTTTTCCGGTACTTTCAGGGCCTGCCCTTTTTTAACGATGTGAACATTGAGATGCCCGGCGAAAAAAATATCCTGGTGGATCTAATCAATTCTTTCCGTTTCGACGATCTGGACAGGCGGAAAGCATCGGGGTTTAAGCTAAAATCCTTTGGCCTTGATTTTGTACACCACCTGGGGGATTGGGACGCCACCCTGGGGATGCGCCTGGCGCCGGAATTCGATTCCTCCGCACTGCAGTACAAGTTTAATACCGAAGTTTCCTTTACAGTTCAATGGAAGCCCATCCGGGAAATAAAGACATCGGTGGATTATAAAACCGGCGAGGGCCTTAGCTATGAATAATCCGTGAAAGTTCTTCCAGACAGCAGGTCTTAAGGTCCTCAAAGAAGATCCGTTTATTTATGGTCCCTGATTTTTTCCGGATAAACGCCGCCAGGGGCAGCAGGGTGGTTAACAGTTCCGCCTCCTCCGTGGGTTCGGAATTTTCCAGCGCTTCAAAGGATCGAAGCCCCTCCAGGGATCTTTTGTAAGCCCGTAGAAAATCCATGGCCCCCTGCCGGACCGGGCCGGTGGACAGAATTGCCAGTTCCCTGGCGGAGGAACCCCTGCCAAGGATCCGCGTTCCCCAGGACCCCAGGGTTTCGACCCTGGCCCCGGAAAGGGCCGCCTTTTCATAGAGTTTTTCCCGGTAAAACCGGAGGGACTGGGTTTCGTAGTACCATGGCCGGTCCGGGGGGGTCTTTTTTTCCAGGGACGAATCCCGGTATAGAAAGGCCGAATGTTGGGCCTCCAGGGGGACATGCCGGGATTGGAAACATTCAAAGTAGGGGTAAATATAGGTTCCCCTGGCATAGGTTTTTCCCAGGGGATAGGAAAAATCTGCCCCGTAGAGGGTAATTTCCCCGGCCCCCAGCGCCTCCGCCAAAGAAAGGGCCGCATAGCTTACGTTTGCCCCGGAGGTGTCCAGCATGGGCAGGGCCCGCCATTTCCGGCTGATGTACCGGGTCAAAGGATGGCCCCCGCAAAAGAAGAAACGGTTTTCCGTTCTGGCGCTTACCGGGGGAGGGCTGGCCAGGTCCAGAAAGAGCATGGTCTTTTCCGGCAGGGCCCGGAAAAAATGACGGTAGCTAATATGCTGGCAGTCTATGGAAATCACCCCGTCCGGTTCTATCCCTCCCTGGAGCAGGGCCGCAAGGGAGGTGTCCGCGGCAAGCAGAAACTGGGAACCCCGGTTTTTTTTGATCAGGGGAATCTGCTCGTCCAGGGAGGGACCGGCGGCGCATATGGCGGCCCGGCGCAGGGGCGGCAGAACCGGCAGGGGCCCCTCCGCCAGGGGCAGGTTACGGATAATGTTGGCAAACCACCGTTTCCCAAAATAGGCCTGTACCGAATAGTCCCGGGAAACGGCGTCAATGGCCCCCTTAATGGCTTCGCCGGCGGCGGCAAAACGGCCCTCGCCCTCGGTGCGGATCCGAAGGGGAAACACCCGGATGCCCCCGTCCACCGCGGGGATATAGGTTTCCAGCAGGTATTTTTTTATTCCTTCATCCGAAGGATCCTGGAGGATCCGGAAGCGGCGATCCTTTAACAGGGAGATATAGTCCCGGCTGCTTAACAATTCGGCCATACCGTCCCGGTCGTATTCAATAACCAGGACCTTTTTTGTTTCTTCCCGTTTTAGGGCGGCATCCGCCGCAAAGGCCCCCCCCAGCCCCAGAAAAATAACATACCCCTCTTCGTTTAGGGTAGAGACCAGCCGTTCCCCTTCCCTGCGGGGATCCACCGTGGAATGAAGGGGATGGGCCTGTCCGGTGGAATCCAGCAGTGCGGGAATAAGTTCCCCGGTCCTGGATGTGAGGAACCGGTATATGCCCCTGGTGGTTACCGCCGAAGAAAGGCGGCTGCACAGGTTCGGATCGGTCCTGGAAAGGGCCAGAAGGTTCCGTTCAAAGCATTGTTTATCCATCGCAGAGTTCCATTAAGGTACTTTGGAGTACGCCGGAAAGATCCTTTTCTTCCACCGGCATATCCGGCGCCAGAAGTTCCCCCAGTTCCCGGCTTAATTGTTTCTGCATCCCCGGATTAGCCAGGGCCTTCACAAGAAGGGCCGCCCCGGCCTTTACACCGCCCCGGGGGTCCCCCTTCGGGACCCCCTGGACCCGGGGCCCCGGGAAGGAATTTTCCGGCCCTATTTCCGGCGCAGCCGGGGGAATGCCCAGATCGGCCCTGCCCCCCAGGGAATAGATGCGGCCGGGAAATGAACCGGCGTAGGTTTTGAACCATGCGGTGTATATTCCATGGCTGCCGGAACTGCCGATGGTATGTTCCCGGATAAAATTCTGGGAATACAAAGGCCGGAACCGGGAAGCGCACCGTTCCAGGGTTTTTTCAAAGGCATGGGGCCGGGCATGGGTTTTAAGATCCCGGTGGGTAAAATCAAGCCCCGCAATATAAACCCTGCCGGCGGTTAAATACAGCGCCAGATCCAGGGCGGAGGCACTTACCGTGCCCCGCTGAGGAAAGGATAAAAAGGGAATATGAAAAGCCCCCAGCAGCAGTTCCTGCCAAAGACTTCCGTCACAGAGGACCAGCGCCGGCCATGGTTCTATCTGGGAAGGCAGGGCCGCGGTAAACCCCGCGGCTATGATCGGATGGGGGAAGGGCTGGTCCGCCCCCCTGCCGGAACCCGCGGCGGCCACTGCGCCCTGGGGAGGAATTTTGCAGGGCTCCACCGGAGCTTTGCCGGGGAATTCCCGGCAGCTTTCAAAGAGGTGGAAAAGGGCCCATTCCCCGCCGTCGGTGGTTATTACCATATCCGGCAGGATCCTCCGGTGGAGCAGCGCGGGAACCGCGGAAGAAACGGCCATAACCAGGGGACCGCCGGGCAGATCCTTCCATTCGGCAATATGGTCTAGGACATCTTCCAGGCTGGGCCCCGCGGCGCAGACCACCAGGGGCCGCTCGCCCCCCCGGACCTTAAGGGGATTGCCCAAAATGCCCAGGTTTCGCAGGGCGTTTTTTACCCACCGGCGGCCGAAGTTCCTTACGGTGATCCTATTGGCGGCAATGCGCTTAAGACATTCCACGGTTCTACCCGCCAGTTCAAGGCAGGCGGAACCGTATGCGTTAATTGAAGGGCGCCACTCGATAAGTTTTACCCCCGATCCTTCCGTACCGGTAAGAAGGTCCTCAAGAAAGGGTTCCAGTTCCCTGCCGCAGCCGGGGTACCAGCAAAGGTCCCCCTTGGTAAGAAAACCGGCGGCGGATAGGTCCTTCTGTCCACCGTAAAAGGCCGAACAATGGAGGGTAATAATCCGGGAACCGGGAAATTGTTTTTGCAGGGCCGCTTCCAGGTATCCAAGTCCCGGCTCAATCAAAATAAACCAGCCGCAGGATTTTTCCAGTCCCAGGGATCCAATGTATTTTTCCGCTTCTCCGGCGGGGTTGTACCGGGAATGCAGGGTGGTGTTTCCCGCATAGACAGTATACCCGTTCTGGACAGGAACAAGTCTTTCGATCATCTGTGGTTGATCATTTAAAGGTACGGTTTAAGCAGGGTAAAAGCAGCCTGGGGATCTTCAGCTTTGAAGCTGAAAATATCCTTTCCCGGAACGGTCCTTACCAGGTGCCGGGCTAGAAGCTCCCTGTCCTGGGATGCGCTAAACAAAACCAGACAGCGGCCCGGGGCAATTCCCTGGACCATGCCGAAGGCAGAGACCATGGCCCCTATGCGGCCGCCGAACTCATCCGCCGAATACCGCAGGGCCTCGAGAATTATCCCCTGGAAGGCGCCGAATTTTTCATGCCCGGCGTCAAGAAAATCCACCACCGCCTTCTCCAGGGGTGAAGAGGGAAGGGCCCCCTCCTGCCGGGGCGGAGCCCTGGTAATGCGGTTTAAAAGCCCCCCCCTGGAGGAATCGTCCTGGTCAAACAGCCCCGCTGTCCGGTGGGTATTTTCAAGTTCCGTCTCAATATCGAAAAGCTCTCTCCCGGACTGTTCTTCGGTAAGGGACGGATCCTCGAAAACATCCCCCCCGGACTGCTCCGCGGTAAAGGGCAGGACCTCGAAGGATTCCCCGCTTAATCCGGGTTCCGGTAATTCCGTACCGGATATGGTTTCCGTATCCTCCGGGGGAAGAAAAACTTCGCCGGTCTTTTCCACCACCGCCGCCAGGGTTTCGCCGCTAAAGGAATCCCGGTCTTCCCCGGTTAGGAGTATGGCGGAGGGGTAGGGGTCCCGGACCGGAACCAGGGGAAAGGCCCAGAACCGCCTCGGGGAATGGCCGGGTTCGCCGGGGGCTGCGGAGTCCCCGGCGGCAAAGTTCCCCGATGCAAAGTCCATGGCGGCAGGATCCGCCGGTGTGGGGTCCACGGAATAGTATGTTTTGCCCCCCAGGGGCCTGAGTTTTTCCGGGGGAAAAGCCAGGGCGGTGCTTCCGGCGCCTACCGAAGCGTAGGGGGTGTAAAGGCCGTCCCTGAGCGAAAGGCAGATGCCGGTGGAAAAGGAACCGTAGGCCCTAAGGAGGGTAATGGCGGTTTCGGCCCTGGTACTGCCGGGCTCCAGGGATAAAAGCCGGGAACAGAGGGCGTTTCCCATTTCATCTAAAACAGGGGGCGAAGGGTTTATTGCGGCTTTGCTTAAAAGCCCCATTTAAACTAGACCTAATTCCTCAAAAAGTTTTTTATAGGTGTCAAAATATTCGGATTTAGCAAATTCTTCTATTTTATCTTCCGGCAGGGATTCCAGAAGCTGATCCATATACGAAAGGACAGTTTTAAGTTCCTGCTTAAGATTAGAGGGAATAGCATCGGCGGATTCGGTCCCCTTGCCCGGCGCCGGCGTGGGTTCCGCCGCGGGAATATCAAAGGACGGTTCTTCGACGAAGGAGGAATCGCCGCCCAGGGGGGCGGATTCGGGAAAGTCCGGCAGGCTTTCTTCTTCGCCAAAGGGGGAATCGCCGCCCAGGGGGACCTGGTCGTCAATGACCGGTTCTTCGTTGAGGGGAATTTCCATGGTTTCTTCGGTTTCAAACACAAAGTCCCCGGAATCGCCGCCCTTATCCGGGGGGAAGGACGCTGAATCCGGTTCTTCCATTTCCAGATCGATGGAAATATTATCTATGGCGGGTTCCGAAACGGGGTTTTCCGTTATATGGGCGCTTAGGTCCGGCTCTTCGATCACCGCACCGGAAAGATCGATCTGATCGGTTCCGTTAAAATCCGCCGCCAAGGGGTCCTCTTCCAGGTAGCTGGTGTTTTCCGGAGCCGGGGTAATGGGCATGGCCCCCTCTTTCCGCAGGGTGTTAAGTTCCGCCGGTTCGGCGCTAAAATCAAGAATCTCCTCCGTGGGGATATCCTCAAAGGAAATATCCTCCGCAGAAAAATCCTCCGGGGGAAGCTCCGCCGAAGAAATATCCGTTGAAGAAAGGTCCAAAGAAATGTCAAAATCATCGGTTAGGTTTTTTATGTCATCTTCAACTTGTATGTCACCGTTAATTTCGGAAAGATCCACCTCGTCAAAACTTATGTCCGCCGGTTTGGCGGAACCTGCCTCTTCGCCGCTTTCATCTAGGATATCCGCCCCGCCGGAAAGGTCCCCTCCGGTGTTTAGTTCGTTGTCCACCGTCATGTCCAGGGCAAGGTCGTTATCTCCCAGGGCTTCGCCGGAGCCGGATTCCTCGGTAAAGTTTGCGGTGTTAAGAATATTGTCCAGTTCGTCGCCGGTTAGGGCGATCTTTTCATCGTCCTCTTCATCAAAGAATCCGCCGCCCTTGGATTCGGCGCCTTCGCTTTTTACTTCCCGCCGGACCACGCCCAGTTCGTTTTTAAGGCTTGAAAGTTCTTTTTTTATCGAGGAAAGTTCGTCGGCAATTTTCATTAAAAGCTGGGTGGAAAGATCGGCGGTTCCCGCAGGACCCGGTGCGGCGGCCTGGGAAACCGGTTCAAGATTTTCCGGTTCCACTTCGTCTATATTGCTGTCAAGATCCCCAAAGTCAATGCTCTTGGGGGCGCTTAGGGTGGTTTCGGAATCAAGAAAATCGTTCATGGAAACTTCGGTAAAGCCGTCCTTGTCAACGGAAACCGGGTCAAGACCCATGGGGAGTTCCGAATTCTCCGGCACCTCTTCAAATTCAAGGTCCGCACCCCCATCGGATGCGGCAGAAACGGCTTCGGGGCTTGAATCGTCTGAAAAATCCGGCAGATCCAGATCGCCGTTGAAGTCCCCGTTTATATCGGGGAGTTCTTCAATGTCCGGCAGAGCGGAGGAAAGGTCCTGGGGTTCGCTTTTTACCCATACGCCGTATTCGTCTAACTCATCGGAGGACCCGATGGTAGTTCTATCATCGTATATTGACGGATCGTTTTTTCCAGCCATTCACCACTCCCGCTAAACAGGTGAGCATTTCCCAAAACTCACGGGTAGTTTTGTAAAATGCCCTTGAAAAAGCGGCTGGGCTTAAAAATAAGCGGCCGTTTTTTCCCCTAAATCTAAGGTGCCTTCCTAAAAATCGAAATTTTGGGAAAGCCACAGGTATATCAATAATTATCGGAAGATTTTCTAATTTATGCACATATTTTCACTATTCTACTGTAACCGCAGGTTTTATGCTTGTCAAGGAGCCTTTTCGTAAAGAACGAAATGGAAAAATCCGTAAATTGAATAATGAAATTCGGGAAATATCTTCTTGTTCTTTGGCTTATCCTGGCGGTATATACCGTCCTTTCCCTGTACAACGGAACCACCGGGGTTGTTCCCTACGGGGAATTACTGTGGGAACGGGAAAAGATTCTGGAAAATCTTGATAGGCTGCAGCTTACAAATAAACAGCTGGAAGGGGCCATGGACGCCCTTCTGTACGATTCCGAAACGATCCGGATCCGGGCCCGGGAATTGGGCTATGGGGAAGCGGAGGAACGGTTTGTCCGAATTGTGGGGGTCCCCGGCGCCCGGCGCAGCGAACTGCGGCCCGGTATTATCAGAACCGCCGCGGCGCCCTCCCATGGATCCGCCAAAGCCCATAGAATTTTTGCCCTTTGTACGGGCCTGATTTTACTGGCCCTGTTTGTTTCCTGGGATGTGCTTCAACATAAGGACAGGGTTCCTAAGACAATTTACCCCTAAATTCCCGGGATACCTCCCGTTTTATGTCCCGTTCCCGGATATCCGCCCGTTTATCGTACATCTTTTTACCCCTGCAAAGGCCCAATTCCACCTTAACCCTGCCGTTCCTAAAGTAAAATGAAAGGGGTATAAGGGTGTATCCCTTTTCTTCGGTCTTGCGGGTAATGCGTTTAATCTCTTCCCGGTGAAGGAGCAGTTTCTTTTTACGATCCGGGTTGTGGTTAAAGACCGATGAAAAGGGGTTTTCCGCAATCCGCAGGGAATTAAGCCACACTTCGCCCCCGGACACTTCCGCCCATGCGTCGGGAAAAGAAATTTTTCCGTCCCTGAAGGATTTTACTTCCGTTCCCAGCAGTTCAATCCCGCATTCGTAGGTATCGTCCACGGTATAATCAAACCGGGCTTTACGGTTAACGGCGATTACCTTCCCGTTTCCCTTCATGGCTGCCATAGGGAAATGGGACCCCCAATCCCCCGGCGGGCTATGATGGGCCGGAACCCCACAAAGGGGGAGGATGTTTCCGGGGGCAGGGACCCCCGAAGGGCCGGATCGACCCCCTCCGGGGAGCCGGGGTTTATCCAGCAGCCCCCCCGGACGGACCGGTCCGCAGACTGTAAATCCCCCGGCAGGGATCCCTCGGGGACAGAGAAGAATTCCAGCGGTATATAGGGATCGGCGCACCATTCCCAGAGCTTTCCAAAGGAAAGGGTTTCCACCGTGTTTTGTGCTTTAAAGTAAAGGGCGGCGTTTTTCCATTCCGCTTCGCTGGGAAGCCGGACCTCCCAATCGGACAAGCCCGGGGGCAGTTTGGTGGTAAGCCACCGGCAATAAACCGCCGCGGCGTACCAGGAAAGTCCCGGCGCCGCCGGGGCGGGGTAGTGGGGATGATCCACCGGTACCAGATATTCCTCCTGGACCAGGCCCTCGGAAATGAGGGATCCGCGGTTTGCTTCGGACCACCGGGGATTTTCCGCCGTAAAGGCCTCCCAGGATGAACGGGAAATCACCGTCCGGGCCACATATATGGAGCTCCGGGGATCCCCGCCGGCGGCCGCGGGGATAAAGCGCAGCCCCGCCACGGTAAGGTCCCCGGCGGGAAGGCTTCCGGAAGGTCCCCCGGCGGGAGGGGCCCCCCAGGGCCGGAAAGTCCCGTCCCGGCGGCCCGGATCGGGGGCATTTTCCACCGAGGCGGCCCAGGGGGAATTTTCTACGGCTTCCCCCGGGCCGGGAACCATCTCTGCCAGCCAGGAAGCGGCGGCGGGGGTGTTTCCAATCCGCCGGGACACATCCTGGATAGACTTAAGCACCGTTAAAGGAGAGGGGGAGAGGCCGTTGTTGTCCAGCAGGACCTTGGCCCTAAGAATATCCCGGACGGAGGCCTTACTTACCGCATAGGAAAGGCACGGTTCCAGCACCTCTTCCAGGGATTTTCTAACCCAGGGATCCGCCGCCGCGGGCCCCACCTGATAGGCCCCTTCGGAAAGGCTCCGGGGTATTTGGTACATTTCGGTGGGTTCCCCCATGAAGGACCAGCGGATATACTCCTCCGCGGCCAGGGCCAGGGCTTTTTTAGGGTCCGGCGCGGAGAGGACCCCCGAAACGAAGATCCGCTGGGGGAAAAAGGCCGAACCAAACACACGGCCCCCCGCGGTAAGTTCCTGTTCGCCGCCGGTAAATCCCGGAAGCACAAAGCGTATCGTATGGTCTCCCCGGGGGATAAAAACCTCGCAGGGGGTACTTCCCATGGTAACGCCGTCCACCCGAACCGCCGCCCCGGAGGGCTCGGAACTAAAAACCCCCAGAACCCCCGGCTTTATTATGCCGGGAAAAAAGAAGATAAAAAAGAATATACCAAGGACCGCCGCCCCGTACAAGGCCGCCAGATATATCCGGGGTTTAATGCCAAAGACCGGCTCCAGTGAAACCCGGTCCTCTTCCCGGATTTCAATTTTTCTAAAAAACCGGGGAAGCAGGGTCCGTATTTTTGTACGCATAGGGGCAGTATAAGACAGCGGCGGGTATTGTTCAACCGGCCCCTTTTATGGTACTTTTTTCCAATGAACGGCAACCACGGCGGGGCTTCCTTTCTTGACCGGCTCCAGGTAATGACCGAATCCGTCTTAACCCGGCGGCGGGCGGTGCGGCGGATAAAAAAAGAAAAACAGCGAAAAAAAAATCCCCTGCTTGATTGGCTCGAGGCCTTTATTTGGGCCGCGGGGGTGGTCCTGCTGATTAACCAATACCTTTTTCAAGCCTATCAGATCCCCTCGGGGTCGATGATCGATACCCTGCTTGAGCAGGACCGGATTTTTGTTAATAAGCTTATCTATGGTCCTGAACTGCTTCCCGGGGTGGGAAAATTTCCCAGCCCCATTAAGCCAAAACGGGAAGACGTGATTATTTTTGAAAGCCCCGAATATTTTTCCCAGGGGCCCCTTTTTGATGTGGCCCAGCGCATTATCTACATGCTTACCCTGTCCCAGGTGGATATTGACCGGGATCCTGGGGGAAATGTCCGGGTTCATTTTTTAATAAAGCGGGCTGCGGGTATGGAGGGGGATCAAATTCAAAGCCGCCGGGGGGAACTGTATTTTCGTTTTGCCGGCGAAGACCGGTGGGTAAATGAAGGGGAGTACCTTGCACAACGGGGCTTTACCCACCGCCTTACCCGGCTGGTGGAAGAAGACCAGTATCCGGCTCTGGAGGCCATGGGCAAAACGGAGGCTTACATGGACCTGGGCCTTAGCCCCCCGGCGGAGCTGATGCAGCGGGCCGCCTCTTACGGACTGCGTTACGGCGATGTTTTTGCCCGGCAGCGGGCCCGGTATGCTTTTATCCGGGGGGCCTATCCCCAGGATCAACGGTACCGCGAACAGGCGGCCCGGCAGGGAAACTGGTATGTGCCGGAGGGGCGGATCATGCCCCTGGGGGATAACAGGGATAATTCCCACGATGGCCGCTTTTTTGGGACGGTTAAAATTTCCAAAATTCTGGGACGGGGGGCGCTAAAATACTGGCCCCCGGGCCGGATAGGGATGATACGGTAGGTAGTTATGGCAAACCGTTGGCGGCAGTATTCGTATGTGGCCCAAAAAAGTTACCTGCGCCGGGTGCGGATTATCCTAAGCTGGGTATTTGGTTTTTTTGTGATCTATACCTTTGTTTCCGCCCTTTTTGTTTCCAACCGGGTATTGGAAAACAACACCATGACGCCGGGCCTTCTGGCAGGGGACAGGTTTATTTTTTCTTCTTTTACCCTGCAGCATCTGTTTAGGGACAGGGCCAGCGGAAATCTGCCCTTTCACCGCGGGCAGGTGGTGCTGATAGACCGGGCCGCCCTTTCGGACAGACCGGCGCTTAGGATCGTCCTGGACGCATTGCTGCGGTTTATAAGCTTCCAGCGTCTAAGTCTTTTTCCCAAGGAAGATACGCTTTTTTTAAAAAGGGTGGTGGGTCTTCCGGGGGATACCATTTCTATGGATAACTTTGTGGTCCGGGTACAGCCCGCGGGGGAAACCTACACCATGACCGAATTTGAACTTTCCGCCGGCGATTATGTCCCCGACCTGCCCCAGGTTCCTCCCCAATGGGATGAATCGATCCCCTTTTCCGGTTCCATGGAAACCATTACCCTAAAGGCAGAGGAATGTTTTGTTCTTTCCGACAACCGGGGTGTTACCAACGATTCCCGGACCTGGGGGCCCGTTCCGGCAAATTCAATCATCGGAAGGGCTTTGATCCGCTATTGGCCCCCAACCCGTCTTGGGTACTTCTAGCAGTTGGGATCGGATTTTTCCCTCTATTTCCATATACCCTTTTGCGGTAAAAAATGCGATTACTGCGATTTTTATTCGATCCCCCTGGCGGGACGGGGAAACCGGGATCTTTTAGTAAACCGCTATATTACTGCCCTGCTGGAAGAAACCGAACGATTTCTGGCGGAAATATCCCGGGGGATTTCCCCGGTGTATATTCCCACGGTATATATAGGAGGGGGTACCCCTTCGGTCCTGGGGGCTTCGGGAATAACCCGGCTTCTTAAAGGACTGGGATCCCTGGCGCCCAACCCGGGGGAATTGACCGTGGAGGCCAACCCCGAAACGGCGGACAGGGCCTTCCTGGACGCCTGTGGTTCCGGCGGAGTTACCCGGCTGTCCCTGGGGATTCAAAGCTTTGATGGCAGGCTCCGAAACGCCCTGGGCCGCAGGGACGGCGGAAAAAATCTTTTCCCCCGGACAGCGGCGGCGGCGGAGATCTTTGGTCCGGGACTTTCCCTGGATTTGATGACCGGCATCCCCGGACAAACCGAGGGGGGGGTACTACAGGACATTGACAGGGCCCTTTCGTATAAGCCCGGTCACATTTCCCTCTATGCCCTGACGGTAGAAGGGGGAACCCCCCTGGCCTGCCGTGCCGGAATAAAGGGCGCCCTTCCTTCGCCGGACAGGGCGGACCGGCTGTGGCTTGCGGGACGGCGGGCCCTGGTACGCGCAGGGTATGAACACTACGAAGTCTCCAACTTTGCCCGGAGCGGCTGCCGCTGCGCCCATAACATACGGTACTGGCGCATGGAAAACTGGATAGGCCTAGGGGCCGGTGCATCCGGTACAATTATCGAAAATGACGGCCAAGGACGGCGCATAAGCTATGCCCCGGATGCGGAGGATTTTATTGCCGGGCCCCGCCGGACCCTGGAGGTCCTGGACAGATCCACGGTGCTGCGCGAGACCCTTCTAATGGGGTACCGGTACACCGAAGGTCCGGATCCGGCGCTGTTTAAAAACCGGTTCGGCGCCGGCATTGAGCAGACCATCCCCAGGACCCTGGCCAAATGGAAGGACAAAAAAAAGCGGCTGCTTTTTCTAAATTCGTTTTTACTTGACACCTTTATGGAATTGGAACATAGTGAGCTTCGATGAAACCTTTTGTCCCAGGAGCCTGCTGTGCCTGTGGATTTTTTGCATATCCATGCAAAAAATCCCGATTATCCGGTTCTTTTCGGAGTTTGCAGGGTAAAAAATCGCCTAATCGGCGATTTTTTGGGGTTTTACACGCGAACAAATTCCTGGGACCGGTTGTTTTTCTTTTTACCGCGGTATTTTTGGGCTGTGCAAAACCGGAACTTACGGTTTGGTCGGCCTATCCTGAATATAAAGAACTGTTCACCGCCGCCGGGGAGGCCTATCAAAAACTGCGGATCAATTATCTGGCCCCGGGGGAAGAGCCGCCGGAGCCGGGACTTTTTGTTTTTGCCGGGGATGATATGGAGACGTTCATCGCCGCCGGGCTGGGGATGGATATGGAAGAGGCCTTTGCCGCCCTGGAAGCGGAAAACCCCGAGGCCGGGGACTTCCGGCGGAGGATCCCCCTGTACTACCGGGAGGGCCGGCCCTGGGGGCTTTTCCTTAATTCGGGGACCGGGGTTCTCTGTTATGATCCTGAACTAACCGGACGGTATCTCCATGTCTCGGAACCTGCCTTGGTCCAGGAACAGCTGGGGGATCTTAATTCGTTTATTGTATCGGCCTTTCTTGTGGGGGAACGGTCCTTTGGTTCCTGCGCCGTTATTCCCGCGGCGGAGGAACTGCTGCCGGCCTTTCAACATACCAAATCGGTGGCCCTGCAAAGGGCGGGGCTAAAAGAAGAAGAGCGGGAACGGTGGTTTAACGATATTGCGGGGCTCTTTGAAGATCGGCGCTGGGAGGGTCTTGAGTTTGAAGACGGCAAGCCCCGCAGGATCCTGGCTTTTTTTCTTGGTCCGGGAAGCTCCTTTACCGCCCCCGGCGGCGGCGCCGGCTGGCGGATAATCCGGGGCCCGGATCCGGAAAGCAACGGCGGCCTTTGGATTGCCCTGCACAGGGACCTTTTTACGGGAAAAAAGAAAAAGCTCCGGCAGATCCGGGGGTATTTGGATGTCCTGTTACGGTCCCTTATCCCAGATAGTCCGACAGCCTCCGGTACGTCTGATTAACCTCGTGCTTTAAGCCCATGTCCACGTCTTCTCCCAGTTCGTCAATAAGGGCCTCAAGGCTGGCGATGCTTTCATTTAGGGCGGTGTGGAAGCCCCGGGAACAGCGGAACCAATAGTTCCCCTGGGAGTCGGTAAACAGGGCGATAAATCCCAGTTCCTTTGATTGGATCTTTTTATTTTTCTTCCACAACGCCGGCTGGAGAATAAGGGAAAGGTTCTTTAACAGGGCGGTAAGCCCATCGGCGGCGGCGGAATTAAAGTTTTTCTTCCGGGGCCAATCCTGGACCAGGGCCTTGTCCAGGTCGAGGCCGGGAAGGATCGTTAGTATGAGTGAAAGCTTTTCCCCCCCCAGGAGGGTGTGGTCTTCGCCCAGGGTGATAAGCCCCCGCATGTTCCGGTACTGGCTGGGATCGATCCTGGACAGGACGCTTTCCCGGCTCTCCCCTTCGCCGGGATCCTTAAGGCGCGCAAGTTTTTCCCAGGGCAGGGTAACCTGTTTTTTTCCCTTGATGGTTTCCACGGGGAATAGTTCGTTCCCCAGTTTGATGTTGCTGGTAAAATCCCGCCCCCCCGGACGCCGCCGGGTTTCTTCCCGCTCCTTCCCCCGGCCCCGGACGGCTCCTCCCAGTTCCGCCAGAACCAGGGGGCTGATGCGCTGGAGGGTACTTAGGGAAAGGGGGCTTACGGACATGGCGTACATGCGGGTGGTCCTAACAATTTCCCCCGCCACAATATAGGGGGGATCTTCCTTAAACATCACCGACCCGGGGTGTATCATGATCCGGTCCGCCGTAAGGGACCGGTACATTTCCCGTCCTTCCCGGACACAGACAAACTGGATAAGCCCCCGGCCCACACAGCACAGGTAATCTTCAATATCGCCCCCGGAAAGTACGGGAACCTTCATCGTGGAAACAATTTCCTCAAGCTGGATCACCACATTGGCAATCTCTGCCATGGCCCGTTCGTCCAGGTAGTTCCTGCCGCAGAATTTTTCTTTATCCGCCGCCCCGGTGTAGGCCCGGTACAGCTTAATGTACGAAACAAAATCCCCCTGGGGATCCCTAAAGCTGTGGTGGGCCCTTCGGGCGTCAAGCTCCTCCCCCGGGGGCAGCACATAGGGGCTTTGGGTGGAAAGAAAAGCCGCGGCAATTATTGTTTCTTTAATTACCTGGGGATGCCGGAAAATCGCCTCCACAATGATCCGGGACTGCCGGGGAGGAAGGGGAAATTCGGTCATCATTTTTCCGGTGGAAGAAAGGGTCCTGTCCGCTTCCAGGGCATCCAGAAGGTTCAGGGTTTCTATGGCGGCAATTATTCCCTCCCTGCCCGGGGGTGAAATAAATTCAAATTCTTCGTAGTCCGTTATTCCCAGGTCCGCCATACGAAGCACCACCTCGGAAAGATCCGTGCGGTAAATTTCCTCGGTGGTAAAGAGGGGCCGGTTTTCAAAGTCCCGCCGGGCATAGAGGCGGTAGCAGGTTCCTTCCTGGGTCCGCCCTGCCCGGCCCTTGCGTTGATTGGCCGAAGCCTTGGAAATGGGGGATTCCACCAGGCTGGAAGTAAAGGTCCGGGGATTGTAGTAGTTCAGTTTGGAAAGCCCCGAATCCAGGACGGCGGTAATTCCGTTTATCGTCACCGAGGTTTCGGCAATATTGGTGGAAATAACCACCTTGGTTTTTCCCCGGGGGGAATCCGCAAAAACCTTTTCCTGCTCCTCCTTGCCAAGCCTGCCGTAGAGGGGAAGAAGATGAAGGTATTTTCCCGCGGGGGCCAGGGCCAGGCGGCCCATGCAGTCCCTGATCATCCTTTCTCCGGGAAGAAAAATCAAGATGTCCCCGGATCGCTTTTCGCTGATAAAGCGTTCCACGATGCCTTCGATCTTTGCAAGCAGGGCCTCTGCCGCAAGGTTTCCGCCGCCGCCTTTGTTTTCTTTTCTATCCCGATCCCGGAAGGAACCCTGTCCCTGTTCCCGGCCCCCCCGGTCTCCGGCGCTGCCGGCGGGCCCCGCCAGGGGCGGGTCGTAGATCAACGTTACCGGAAAGATCTGGGCGTCGATTTTAACCACCGGACATTCCCCAAAGTATTCAGAAAAAACCTCGGCGTTTATTGTGGCGGAGGAAACAATCACTTTAAATTCCCGCCGCTCCTTAAGGACCCGGTTAAGAAGCCCCAGGATAAAGTCGATATTAAGGCTCCGCTCGTGGGCTTCGTCGATGATCATTACCCCATATCGGGAAAGCCAGGGATCCAGCTTCATTTCTTGAAGAAGGATCCCGTCGGTCATAATTTTAATTTTAGTTTCCGGGCCGGTCTTATCTTCAAATCGCATTTTGTACCCCACGGGACAAGCGGGATCGCCGGGGCCTGCAAATCCAAGCTGCCGGGCGATAAAACTGCTGACAGAAAGGGCCGCGATGCGCCGGGGCTGGGTAACCCCGATAATTCCGTTTTTTCCGTAACCGGAACTGTGGAGGATCACCGGAAGCTGGGTGGTTTTTCCCGATCCCGTGGGGCTTTCCACCACCACCACCTGATTTGTTTCCAGGGCGGCAAGGATACGGTCTTTGTGCTGATAAACCGGCAGATCAAAATAGTTCATAGCCATAGTATAAAGAAAACCGCCGGTAAAGGATACGGCACAGAACGCCCTGGCGGGACATTTCTATGGATGTTCACGGGGGCTCTCCAGTGACATTGACACCGGGGTCCGTTCAGGATAAGCTAGGGATCCTATGACATCTCCATTTATAGAAATTATCGAAAGCATCACCCCGGACCCTAATTTTCTTATGTGGAAATTCGCCGACGAGGATAAGGAAATACAAAACGGGGCGAAGCTTACGGTCCGGGAAAGCCAGCGGGTGATGCTGCTCTACGAGGGCAAGGCCGCCGACGTGTTTGGGCCGGGGCTCCATACCCTGACGACCGACAATGTCCCCATTTTGAGCAAGCTCAAGGGCTGGAAATACGGCTTTAAAAGCCCCTACAAGGCGGACGTTTATTTTTTCAACACCCACCAGTTTATCAACAACAAATGGGGCACCCCGGCGCCGATTTTGGTCAATGATCCCGGCTTTGGCAATATCCGCATCCGGGCCTTCGGCAGCTTCGACCTGGAAATTGCCGATGTGGGCGTTTTTTTTAACCAATACGCCGGCACCTACGGCAGGCTGACGATCTTTGAATTACAGCAGCAGCTTAGGGATTTTATTGCCCCAAAATTCGGGGAAATTCTGTCCGCCGAAAAAATCCCCCTGATGGAGATCGCCGGAAATATCAGCGTCCTCAGCGAAAAAATCCATCCTTTGCTGGCCCCCTATTTTGAACAACTGGGGGTGCGGCTTGTCCGGTTCATCATCACCAGCGTCACCCTCCCCGAAGAGGTAAGCGCCCACTTTGACAACATCAGCAGCATGAACATGGTGGGCGACATGAAACGCTACACCGAATTCCAGACCGCCCAGGCCATTGGGAATAAAAACAGCGCCCTCCATGCCGCCGTCCAGCAGGGGGCCGCCATGGGCCTGGTGGTAAACCATCTCCAGGCCGCCGGGGCTCAAAACAGCGGCGACACCCTGGAGGCGAAACTGCAAAAACTCAAAGGCCTCTTTGAAAAGGGACTTATTGACGAGGGGGAGTACAGGGCAAAAAAAGGCGAATTGCTGGCGGACTTGGGATAAGAGGATCCTATGGGTGATCATGCTGGATTTGTATAAGATTGAGGAAGGGGTTGTTGCGTCCCATGGACAAAAAAAACTCCGGCCCCTACAATAAACCATATTTATGGAGACCACTTCGGCGAATCCGGCGCCGCCCATTCCTCCCTTTTGCCATACCCTGGCGGCGGCATTCCGGTATTCGATTCCGGTGCTGCTGGGGTATGTTACCCTGGGTACGGCCTTTGGTCTTGTGGCCGCGGATGGAGGTTATCCCTGGTATTTGGCGCTGACCGCCAGTCTGGTGATGTATGCGGGGGCCGGACAGTTTATAGCGGTGGGGCTCTTTGCCGCGGGGACGCCGCTGGCCCAGGCGGTTCTGCTGGAGTTTGTGGTAAACGCCCGGCACATGGCCTACGGCATTTCCATGCTGCGCCGCTACCGGAATGCGGGGATTTTTAAGCCCTATCTTATTTTTGCCCTGACCGATGAAACCTTCGCCCTCCTTTCTTCACTGCCTCCGCCGGAAAACGGCGGCGCCGTCATGACGGTGGATGGGATAAAGCAGGACCGGATCCGTTTTATGTTCCTGGTGTCCCTGCTTAATCACATTTACTGGAATGCCGGAACCCTGATGGGGGCCCTGGCCGGAACGGTTATTCCCTGGAAACTCGAAGGAATAGGCTTTGCCCTGACGGCGCTTTTTATTGTGTTAATGATTGAACAGATTATCCGGGTTAAAAAGCCCGGTCCCTTTATTGTCTCCGCGGTCATTGCCCTGGGGGCGGTGTTTCTTCTGCCGGGGAACCTGTCCTCCCGGTTTTCTCTGCTGGCGGCGATTCTTATCAGCCTGGGGGTGGTGCAGCTCCTTGGAGGCAGGAATGCCCCCGGCGGTACTGCCGGAGGCAGGACCATGAACGGTACCACCGGTGATGCCGTAAACAGTATCACCAGCGCCGGTACCGGCCCGGAGGAAAAATCCCGTCCCCGCCGGAGGGAGGGGCCATGCTAAGTACCGGAACCGCCCTGATCTATACCCTGGTCCTGGGGGCGGCGATTTTTTTCTGCCGGGCCCTGCCTTTTATCTTTTTTAGGAACGATCCTGCGGATGATCCGCCGCGGAGGGGACATACCCCGGCCCCTTCCGCCGGGTTTGTGGAATTTGTGGAGAAGGTCGCTCCCCCCGTGGCCATGACGGTTCTTGCGGTTAATTCCCTGGCCGGGCCGGTAAAGGAGGCCGGGGTAGATTTTTCCGCCGGGGACCCGGCCCTTTTTCTTCCGCTAATTGCCGCGGTCTGTACCGCGGCCCTGCATATCTGGAAACGCAATGCCCTGGTTAGTATATTTGGGGGAACGGCCCTGTACATGATCCTCCGGGGATTCTTTGGATAGGTCCGATGGAGTTTGTAAGGTAAAAAAATCGCCTGACCGGCGATTTTTAAGGGCTTCATGCGCAAAGCAACAGGTTCCCAGGTCTGGATTTTCAATTTCCCCGGCATTTAAAAGCACCCTTGTTTGAAAGGCCCTCCTTTAACCGAATTTTAACATTCTATTCATACCCCTTTAACAATATCTTTGTACGGTAACAGCATCTATGTAATGGCAGCCCAGGGAGGGTGATTTTCCAAGGCCAAGGGCCGGCAAAATCCCCCTGGGGCTGCTTGGCGGTTTGTCCGCATGTACATTCTCCGTGGATGTAGATGCAATTTTGCGCCGGGTGCCGCAAACCGCCGGGGAGGCTTATGCTGGATCGCCGCCGGATCGATACTTTCTTTACCTATTTTTTCCGGATCGTGTCGCTTACGTCGGCGCTGGCGCTGGCCTCTATTTTGATCTTTATTTTTGTCCAGGGAACGGGCCCCTTTGTTTCTTCCACCGCTTCGGGAATACGGATTATTCCCGAGGGGATAGAGGAGATCACCGTCAACGGCGAGGTATATTGGAACCACACGACTTTCATCAATGTTCCCCAGGACAGGGACCTGGTGGACATTAGTTTTTCCAACGGAGAAACTTCGGGGATCCTGGCAATTGCCATAGACAAGAACGAGAAGGATCCGGAAAAGGTTCTGAGGTTTATTAAAAACGACGGAGGGGGCGAGGTAAGCTATCCCCAGGCATATACCTATACGGTGACCTACCAGGGACTTCTGCCGGGTATGTCGTCGAAGATCCACATTTTACTGCCGGAACGGCCCTATGGTTTTTTCCGGTTTATCACGGGCTTGGAATGGAAACCGGCCTATAATAAGCTCTACGGAATTCTGCCGATGATCCTGGGGACTATCATTGTAAGCTTTGCGGCGATTCTTCTGGGGCTTCCCCTGGCGATCCTTTCCGCGGTTTTTCTTGCGGAATTTGTCCCCCCCGGGCCCGCCTCTTTTATTAGAGGCGGCATAGAACTGCTGGCGGGGATTCCCTCGGTGGTGTACGGATTCTTTGGCCTCATGGTCATTGTCCCCTGGGTAAAAAGCTCCTTCCATGTACCGTCGGGTAACGGACTCTTGGCCGCGGCCATAGTTCTTGGGGTAATGATTCTGCCCACGGTTATTACCATTTCGGAAACATCCCTTAGGGCCGTCCCCCTTTCCATACGGGAGGCAAGCCTTTCTCTGGGGGCAAGCAAAATGCAGACCGCCTGGGCGGCGGCGCTGCCCCACGCAAAATCCGGGATAATGGCCGGGGTAATTCTGGGTATTTCCCGGGCCGTGGGAGAAACCATGGCGGTGATCCTTGTGGCGGGAAACTCCCCCCAGCTTATCCGGGGGCTTACCGACAGCATCCGGACCCTTACCGCCACCATTGCCCTGGAGATGGGCTACGCCGAAGGCCGGCACAGCGAAATGCTCTTTTCCATAGGGGTGGTGTTGTTTGTCCTTATCATGATCCTTAACAGTCTAATCCTGCTGGTAAAACCAAAAACGGAGGAACTATGAAACTGTTCACCGCGTGCCCCCCGGGGCCGCAGAAGAGCGGCCTGGTATGAAGCTGCGCAAAGTCCAGGATGGTCTTCTCTACGGAATTATGGCGGTAAGCCTTGCGGTGGTGGCGGGGATTTTGCTTTCACTGCTGGCCTATATCCTTTTCCAATCGGCGGGGTTTTTTAATCTTTCCTTTATTTTTAAATCCGCGGAAGAGGGGGGCGTCTTTCCCATGGTCCTTACCACCTTTTATGTGGCCATGGTCTCCCTCTTGATAGCCCTGCCGGTGGGAATAGTAACGGCGGTATTCCTCAACGAGTATTCCGGTAATACCCCCCTGATACGGCTGCTCCGCCTTGCCATCGAAACCCTGGCGGGGATTCCGTCGATCATCTACGGTCTTTTTGGGCTCCTAATGTTCTGCCGGGTTTTTAAATTCGGCCAATCGATCATCGCCGGAGCCCTTACCCTTAGCATCATGATACTTCCGGTAATTATACGTACCGTGGAAGAGTCCCTTAAAACCATCCCCGGTTCCTTTCGGGAAGGCAGCTTTTCCCTGGGGGCGGCAAAATTTCAAACGATCTTTTTTGTGGTTATTCCCCCGGCTCTGCCGGGGATTGTTACCTCGGCAATCCTGGCGGTGGGCAGGGTGGTGGGCGAGTCCGCCCCGGTGCTTCTTACGGTGGGAATTACCCGGAACCTTCCCCGGTCTATCTTTGAATCGGGCCGCACCTTGACCATCCATCTGTACTATTTAACAAAAGAGGCAATTAACCCCGAAGACTTTGGCATTGCCTTTGCCACCGCCGCGGTTCTTATTATCCTGGTTTTGGTGATCAACACGGCGACAAAGATAATTACCTGGGCCTTTAGACGGCGAATGGGAGGAAATGAATGAAGGACAACAAGATTGAAGTTTCCGGCCTGGATCTTTTCTACGGCGATTTTCAGGCCCTAAAAAACATCAATTTTATCCTGGCCCGCCGGGAAGTTTCCGCCCTGATAGGTCCTTCGGGGTGCGGTAAATCAACATTCATCCGGATCCTAAACCGGATGAACGATCTTATCCCTTCCTGCCGGGTTACCGGAAGCGTTCTGCTTGACGGAGAGGACATATACGGCGGCCTGGATGTGACGGAACTGCGGACCCGGGTGGGCATGGTATTCCAAAAGCCTAATCCGTTTAATATGAGTATCTTCGACAATGTGGCCTATGGAAAAAGAATGCAGGGCCTGCGGAACCGGCGGAAGCTGGAAGAGGTGGTGGAACTATCCCTGACCAAGGCCGCCCTATGGGAAGAAGTCAAGGACCGGCAGAGACGATCCGCCCTAAGCCTTTCCGGGGGCCAGCAGCAGCGGCTCTGCATTGCCCGCAGCATCGCCATGGAACCGGAGATTATTTTAATGGACGAACCGACCAGCGCCCTGGATCCGATTGCCACCGGCAAAATAGAAGAACTTATCGGGGAATTAAAAAAAGAATACAGCATTATCATTGTAACCCATGCGATGCACCAGGCCGCACGGGTAAGCGATAGGACGGCGTTTTTTCTTTTGGGGGAGCTTATCGAACACAACGACACCAAGACGCTTTTTACCAATCCCCGGGACAAACGGACCGAGGATTATATTTCCGGGAGATTTGGATAATTATGGAAAACAAACGCATACTTTTTGCAGAAGAACTGGACAGGGCACGGCACAATATTCTGGTAATGTCATCCCTGGTTGAAGAAGCCCTGGGCAAGGCCTTTACGGCCCTGCAGAATAACGACACGGAATTGGCCAGGGCCGTCAAGGAGTCCGATGGGACGGTTAATTCAATGCAGCTTCAAATAGAAGACGCCGTGGTTATACTTATTGCCACCCAGCAGCCCGTGGCCAGGGACCTTAGGGAAATTTTTACCATGCTAAAGATCACCGTAAACCTTGAAAGGGCGGGGGATCTTGCGGTACACTTGGCAAAGACGGCGATAAAGCTTTCGGGCAAGGCGTCGTTCCGGGCGGTGGAACATCTGGAACGGATGGTAAAGACCGGCCAAGAGATGATCCGCCTTTCTGTTTCGGCGTACCTAAAACAGGATCCACAGGCCGCCCGCAGGGCCGCCGCCATGGACGATCTTATTGACGGCGAACATAAGGCCCTTTCCGAGGAGATGCTAAGGCTGATGAAAAAACAGCCGGAACTTTTAAAAAAGGCCCTGCGGTTTCTTCATACATCGGGGGATCTTGAACGGCTGGGGGACCACATTACCAACATCTGCGAAGCGATAATTTATATGATCGAAAGTAAACACGAAGAGCTTAACAAATAATCATGGATAAGGCGGCGGTGGACAAGGCGGTTGTATTGATCATCGAGGATGATCCGGAAATTCAGGAAATGCTTGCCCTGGCCTTTTCCGGCGAAGGCTGGAAGCTCCAAAGGGCCGCCACGGGGGAAGACGGCCTGGGACTTTTGGAAGCCCACGGGGCGGACTGCATAATTCTGGACATAATGCTTCCGGGCATGGACGGCCTTAAGACCCTTAAGAAGATCAAGGCCGAGGCCCGGTTTAAGGGAATTCCCGTTATTCTTGCCACGGCCAAGGGGGAGGATCCGGATATTGTGGCGGGCCTGGAGCTGGGGGCAGACGACTATGTGGTAAAACCCTACAGCCCCCGGGTGCTTATTGCCCGGATCCGGGCGGCCCTGCGGAGGATTGAGGAAGCGAAGTCATCCGGGGATGGCGCCGGCAGGGAACTGTGGCGGGCGGGAAAACTTACCCTGGATACCCTGCGGCATGAAGTTTCCTGGGAAGGCAAAGCCCTGGAACTTTCCGCCACGGAATTTGCCATGCTCCTGCATTTTATGTCGCACCCGGACATTGTGTTTTCCCGGAACCGGATTATTTCCGCCGTCCATGGCCCCGATTACCCCGTGACGGATCGTTCCGTGGACGTACAGGTTCTGGCCCTTCGAAAGAAACTGGGCAAGGCCGGGGAGATGATCGAAACAATCCGCGGAGTGGGGTACCGGTTTAAGGAAGCGGAATAAGCGGGCGCATTCCCCCGCTTGTGTTCGTCATCGGCCTGCGAATCCTGCGCCGTAGAAACCAAGGCGGACCACAGGCTATAATCCCCGTATGCTGTTCACCATTACCTATGCCGGCGAAAACCCCGCCGATTTGGGATACCTGCTCCACAAGAATCCGGCGAGGCCCCAGACTGCGGAACTGAGCTTTGGGCGGGTCCATGTGTTTCATCCCGAGGTTGGGCCTGAACGCTGCACCGCCGCGCTGCTCCTCGACATTGACCCCCTGGATTTGGTCCGGGGCAGGAAGGGGGCGAGGCCCGGCGGCATCTTCGATTATGTAAACGACCGGCCCTATGTGTGTTCTTCTTTTATGAGCACCGCCATATCCGCGGTGTACGGAACGGCCATGTCCGGAAGATGCGCCAAAAAACAGGCACTGGCGGATACACCGCTGGACTTAAGCGCAGGCCTTTTTATGCTGCCCTGCCGGGGCATTCTGCCGGAACTGTTGTTTGAACCCCTGGGTTACGAGGTCCACACCGAAGAGGCGCCCCCGCTTGACGAAGAGTTTTCCGAATGGGGGAACAGTCCCTATATCAACCTTAGGCTCCGGGGGACGCTGCGGCTCCGGGATTTGCTCAATCATATTTACGTGCTTATTCCTGTCTTTGACCGGCATAAACATTACTGGGTTGGGGAAGATGAAGTTGACAAACTCCTCAGCCACGGCAAGGGCTGGCTTCAGGATCATCCTGAAAAGGCCCTGATCGCCCGCCGTTATTTCAAAAATCTGGGGAGCCTGGCCCGGGACGCCCTGGACCGGCTGGATAACGGCGAAGGGACCGTAGGAGCATTTTCTTCTGCAGAAGCGCCGGCTGCGGATGCGGAGGGAATTGCCGCCGGCTTTAACCTTGCGGATGCGGCGGAACAGGATTACTATGCGCTGACCGCCGCAAATGCGGCTGATGCTGTTGCGGATACTGCTGATGCTGAGCCGGCAAAAGCAATCCGTCCGCGGCTGAATACCCTGCGGCTGGAAGCGGTCCTCGGGGCGATAAAAAAAAGCGGCGCCGAATCGGTAATAGACCTGGGCTGCGGGGAGGGAAATCTGCTGCGGCTTTTGTCAAAAGAAAAAAACATTACCCGCATTGCCGGGGTTGACGTTTCCCGGACGGCGCTGGAACGGGCCCGGGACAAATTAAAAATTGACCGGCTGCCCGAGGCCCGGCAAAAACAAATCTCCCTCTTTCATAGTTCCGTGACCTACCGGGACAAGCGGTTCAGGGGCTATGATGCCGCCGCGCTGGTGGAGGTAATTGAACACCTGGACGAAAACCGGCTTGATACCCTGGCGGCGCTTGTCTTCGGCGACGCCCGGCCGGCTCTGGTGGTGATCAGTACCCCTAATGTTGAATACAACCCTATCTACGGTATGTCCCATTTCCGCCATAGTGACCACCGCTTTGAGTGGGACCGCAGCCGGTTTCAATCCTGGGCGGGGGAAACCGCCCGGCGCTACGGATACGATGTTTCCTTTGAGGATGTAGGCGAGGCCGATGAAAAACTGGGACCGCCGACACAAATGGGGGTGTTTGAAAGATCGGATCTTCCCCGGAGTTCCCCATGCGCGTAGAAGTACCCGAACTCTGCCTCGTGGCCCTGGTCGGCGCATCGGGGAGCGGCAAATCCACCTTCGCCAAAACCCATTTCCGGCCCACGGAGATCCTCAGTTCCGATTTTTTTCGCGGCCTTGTTTCGGATGACGAGACGGATCAAAGCGCCACCACCGCCGCCTTCGACAGCCTGTACTATGTTGCCGGAAAGCGGCTTGAGGCGGGCCGGCTTACCGTCATCGACGCGACCAATGTCCAGAAAAAAGCCCGGGACGTGGTGCTGCGCCTTGCAAGGGAACAGAACGTGCTGGCCGCGGCCATCGTCTTCGATATGCCCCAATCCCTCTGCATCGAGCGGAACAAAGCGCGGCCGGACCGGAACTTCGGCCCCCGGGTGGTGCAGAACCACGCCCGGGAATTGCAGCGGAGTATCAAACATCTGCGGAAAGAGGGCTTTCGTTTCGTGTACACCTTTACCAGCCCCGAAGAAGCGGCCGCGGCGGAAATTGTGCGGACGAAACTCTGGAATGACAAAAAAGACGAGGCCGGTCCCTTCGACATCATCGGCGATGTCCACGGCTGTTACGACGAACTCTGCGCGCTGCTGGAAAAGCTGGGTTACGCCGTGGACCGGGCCGCCTGCGCCGCCCTGCCTCCGGCAAACCGGCGGGCGATCTTTCTGGGGGACCTCTGCGACCGGGGGCCGAAAAACCCGGAGGTACTGCGGCTGGTGATGAACATGACCGGCGCGGGGAGCGCCCTCTGCATACCCGGCAACCACGATGTAAAGCTTCTACGCTGCCTCCGGGGTGCGGAGCTAAAACCAAGCCACGGCCTTGACATCACCCTTTCACAACTGGAGGGGGAAAGCCCCGAATTTGTCGAACGGGTACGGGTATTCCTAGACGGCCTGGTAAGCCACTATGTGCTTGACCGGGGACGGCTTGTGGTAAGCCACGCGGGACTAAAGGAAAGCTGGCAGGGCAGAAGTTCCGACCGGGTGCGGGCCTTTTGTCTGTACGGCGACACCACCGGCGAAACCGATGAGTTCGGTCTTCCGGTACGGCTCAACTGGGCCGGGGAATACCGGGGTAAGGCCCTGGTGGTCTACGGCCACGTTCCGTCCAGGGAGCCGCGCTTCTTGAACAACACCGTCTGTATCGACACGGGCTGTGTCTTCGGCGGCAGCCTCAGCGCCTACCGTTATCCCGAGGCCGAGGTGGTTTCGGCGGCGGCGGCCCGGGAATACTACGCCCCGGCAAAGCCCCTCGATTATGACGCTGTTTCTCCCGGTAATGCCGCTTCCGTTGACGCCGCTTCCGGCGGCGGTGATTCTTCGCCGGAAAAAATCCGGACAAGTCCCGCCGCACCGTCCTTCCCCGGCGTCGAGAATCTTCCGGCCATAGAAGACCTGCTGGGACGGCTTGCCATCGAAACCCGGCTGTACCACAACATTATCATTGGTGAGGAAAGCAGCGCCGCGGCCCTGGAAATTATGAGCCGCTTCTCCGCGGACCCCCGGTGGCTCATCTACCTTCCCCCAACCATGTCCCCATGCAAAACCAGCGCCCTGCCGGAATTCCTCGAACACCCCGCCGAGGCCTTTGCCTACTATCGCAAAGCCGGCCTGGACCGCGTGGTCTGCGAGGAAAAACACATGGGCTCCAGGGCGGTCATCGTCCTGTGCCGGACCGGGCAAACCGCGGCTGAACGTTTCGGCGTAACCGATGGTTCCTCCGGCATCATCTATACCCGGACGGGCCGGCATTTTTTTGACCCGCATTCTTTCGGGTTCTCCGGTGCTTCGGCATTTTCCGGGGCACAGGCCGGGGCAAACACCGGGACAGAAGACGCCATCCTGGAGCGTCTGCGGAATGTCCTTGAAAGTACCGGGTTTTGGGAACGGTTCAATACCGCTTGGGTATGTCTGGACACGGAACTGATGCCATGGTCCGCCAAGGCCAGGGCCCTTCTTCTGGAACAGTACGCACCGGCGGGAAGGGCCGGCAGGGACGGCCTTGCCGCGGGTATCGCCGCGTTGAAAGAGGCCCTTGCCGTTCAGGGACCGGCAGGGGACGGGCCGCCGGATGCGCCGCCGGCATCCCCCGAAAAACCGGGAGGCCCGCCCGCGGACATGAATATCGCCGCTGCGCTGGAACGGTTTGAACAGCGGAAGGAATGTCTTGACCGTTATACCGGCGCCTACCGCCGGTACTGCTGGAACGTTTCTTCAATAGAAGACTACCGCATCGCCCCTTTCCATATTCTTGCCACCGAAGGCAAAGCCTGGAACGGCGAAAACCACCTTTATCATCTGGAAATGATCCGGCAATACATGACCGGCGCGGATCCCCTGTTTATCGCCACCAATCATATCACCGTTGATTTAAACGATGAACGATCTGCCGCCGCGGCGGCGGACTGGTGGCTGCACCTGACCGGTTCCGGCGGGGAAGGCATGGTGGTAAAGCCCCTGGATTTTATCGCCCGCCGGGGGACGGAACTCCTCCAGCCCGCGGTCAAATGCCGGGGCCGGGAATACCTGCGGATCATCTACGGCCCCGAATATACGGTCCCCGAAAAACTGGAGCGCCTGCGCCGCCGTTCCCTGGCGAAAAAACGCCGCCTCGCCCTGGCGGAGTTTGCCTTAGGCCAGGAATCCCTGGAACGTTTTGTCCGGCGGGAACCCTTTCACCGCCCGCACGAATGTGTCTTTGCGGTTTTGGCCCTGGAAAACGAGGCGGTGGATCCCCGGCTATAGGGAACCGCGGCTTTTTGTTTTAACGGGTACAGCGATGTGCCGTACCGGCCCTGTTGTATCTTGGGATGCCTATTCACATTGCAGCCAAAGCATACCAGTGTCAACAGGTTAAGAATGTATGTCCATAGATTAAGGGGATTTTCACAGATTCAGAAGGGATTTTTGGACAAATATTAGCCCCGATTTCGAGATCTCGTTTTAAAAAACTGATGAGCCTCCCCGGAGCAGAGCTCCGGGGTATTAAACCAGACTTTCGAATAAAAGAACATAAAACAGAACATGCGCGAAAGGGTTGAGAAGCTGGGTCCAGTTTGTCAGTATGCTTTTCGGGTTTTCATAAACACTAATGTCCCCCATCGGTAAGAAAAATTCAAGTACTCCGCAAGCTTTTTTGCCCCATCAATATCTGTCCGGTATAATCATAACAGACCCTCCAGAAGGAGCTGATGCGAAACTATTTTAGGAGGCGCCGGTGCCGGATGGCACTCTTTTTTGGCCTTGACACTTCCTTTCCCCGCATGATACACTTTCCCCATGTGGCAAGGGCCGGAAAAAAGTAACGATTTTTTTGTAATTTTTACTCAAAATTCGCCTGACTTGGCACGGTTTTTGCTCTCTCTCTCTCTCTCTCTCTCTCTCTCTCTCTCTCTCT
>JAISLT010000120.1 GCA_031277165.1 Spirochaetaceae bacterium | reverse complement strand
GATATGATGGTCGAACACGGTCAATTGCTCATAGAAAACAAGGTGGTAAAAGAGTTCACTGATGTTCATCCGGCTCAAATGCTCACCTATCTGAAGCTTTCCGGGATTTCCCTGGGATTTTTGTTCAATTTTGATTAGACGCAACAAAACTCCTAGAACCGCCAGCCAAGTCCCAGGGCGGGCCGGACATAGCCGGGGCGGGGGCTGTCTTTGGTAAAGAAAAAAATGTATTTTATCCCCAGTTCGGCGTACAGGTCCTTGGTAAAGTACCATTGAAAGGTACCGCCCAGGTTAAGGATCGGCGCCAGGACATTATAGGGATCCGATTTGCCGATGCCGTAGTCAAATTTCAGCAGAAAAACTCCCCCCAGTCCGGTTCCTCCATAGATCGTAAAAACCATGGGGAAAAACTGTTTTCGAAAAAAGAAGTTTGCTTCCAGGGTGCCTATGTGGGCGGTAATGTCCATGTCGTTTTTCCGGGTAGAAAGATAATTATACGACAGGCTCCCTTCAATCCCTATGATTCCCCACTCTATTTTATGGAGTTCCACATCGGACCGGATCGTTCCGCCCGCAAAGGAAGGGGCGTCAAAAAGGTCAAAGAGGTATCCGTGCAGGGGTAAAAGGGGGGTATAATCCAGGGAAAGGCTTGGATATATTCTGCTAAGCTTAATTTTAAAGGTTTCCGGGGTATCGTCCAGGAGGCCGCCGGGGTTCTTTATTACGATCCGGTAATCGCCCCGGCTAAGAGCTTCCCGGTTAAAGGCCGCCCGGATCCTTCTGCCGGAATTATGCAGTTCATGGTTCATGGCGGGGATTGCCTCGCCGGACCCGTCCAGGGGCTCCAGATAGACGACCGCTCCCTCCACAAAATCCTCTCCCTGCAGTTCTATTTCTAAGACAAAATCATCATCCAGAAAAAATCCCGCGGGGGCAAAGCTCCATATAAGCGGCTGCATGGCCTGGGCAATAACAAAGGAAGCCCAATTGGTCGTGTATTCATGCTGATTAAGGAGGTTGTAAATTTCCACGCGGTAACGGTAGTTTCCCGGCCCCAGGGAGACTTCTAAAAAAGATTCCCCGGTGAATTCCCGGTGTACCATGACAAAGTCCTTCTCCCCTTCCTGCCGTTCTATAATTACTTCATACCGGTATGCGTTCTCGTCCCTGGGCCAGGAAAGGCGCTGGATTATCCTTTGCTCCCCGGTTTCGCTCCGCAGAACATAGTAGGCTCCTTCATTAACCGTGAGGGGAGCTTCATGGGAGGGCTCCGGCAGCGGGAGATCCTGGGAGAATACCGGGACCGCCCTTAGAAAGAGCGACACCAACAGGGCCATTACCGGGGCTTTACTTTCCATATAGTGTCCCAATGTCTTGAAGGGTGGTCTGATTTACCGCGGGAATATCTATAATAAAGCTCCGCTGTGAAGGGGGGCTTTCTTTCCCTTCGGTTTCCCAGTTTGCCCGGACCTGCCAGGTAAAAGATCCCCGGCTTAGGATGCTTAAATCGTCGAGCACATACGAAGGGGAGGGCAGGGCAAGGTGTAAAACCTGCCGGCCGTCTTGGGAAGATACCGTAAAGGTATAGCCCGAGGCCCCCTCCACCGCTTCCCATTCAAAGACAATGGATGGCGCAGCCCTAAGCTGGGCCACCCCAAAGGTACGGTTATGCGCCGGTGTAATAAGCGGCGGCCCCCCTTCTTCCGGTTCGGAACGAAGGGGCGGAGTTTGGACCGCCGCCGGAAGGGCACGCGGGGCCGGCTCTTCCTCCCGCTCCGGGGCCTTGGCAAGGTAAAAGAGGGCCATCCCCGCCGGGCCATTCCGTTGGGAACCCTGCGCGCTCTCCCGGGTAAGGGCCTGTACGGTCCAGCGGTAATTTCCCTCGGGGTATTCGTCCAGGACAAGGTTCACCGAATTCGCGGCGGTCTCTTCGGCATGAAAAAGGGTGCCGCCGGCATTGTACAGCCGGAACTGGTAGCGATCCGCCCCTTCCACGGGCTGCCACCGGAACCTGGCCCGTTCACCGGGGGAAACTATGATACGGCTTTCACCCGCGGCCAGGACCGGGGACGGCATGGGCCCGGCCACCACAAGCCGGCGGGGGGGGGTGGAAATAGGCCGGCCCCCCGGAACGGCGGGACCGGCGAGGACCCGCCAGTACCACCCGCCGGGAGGAAGCCTCCGTCCCTGAAAGAAGCTGCTTCTCGCCGCTTCGTCCACCACCGGAGAGGTAAAATTCCCGTCGCCGGCGATCTGGAAACGGACCGGGGACAGGTCTGTTTTCCAGGTAAAACGAATATCGGGCAGCAGGGCCTCCGCCACGGTATAATTGTCCGGGGGAAAAACAGCCCCCAGTGCCGGCGGTATTTCCCCGGCGCTAAAGGACCGGGTGGAAGAGAAGGAAAACTCCCTTCCCCCGGCGTCCACGGGAGAGACCCCCCAATAGTACTGCCCTGTCTTTAAAACCCCGGAATCCACGGGATACCCGTAGTAGTTTTCCTTGACCATCCGGCGGGAAATTACCGGATCCGACAAATCCGGATTAGGCGAAACCAAAAGGGTATAGGAAGCGGCCCCGTTCACGGTCCGCCAGGAAAAATACACGTTCCGGCTACCGGGCTTAATGTCCACCTCCGCCGAAGGGGCGGGGGCGATAAGGACCGGCGCTTCCAGGCCGCCGCCTTCGTCAATGGTAAAAGAAACAGGGGCCGATACCTGGGAAACCGTTTCATAATACGCCGAAACCCGCCAGAACCAGCGGCCGGGCCCCAGGAGGGATGTATCCGCCTGGGTTCTGCGGGTCCGTATCTGCACCGCGGGGTTGGCCATTCCCGGGTTATCCGCCGCCTCCAGCAGATAGTAGTCGGGATCGTTATTTTCCCGGGAGTTTGCGGGGGCTCCGCCGCCGGAGGCCCAGCGGAACCGGAGGGGCCGGGAACCGGAGTACCGCGGCAGGCCCTGGCCCTCCTCGGGACTGATTGGCCGGGGGGGAGCGGCGTTAATGATGCTTAGTTTAAAGTACCGGGACGGGGCCGCTGTCTGGGCGGAATAGGCCCGCCAGTAATAGGTCCCCGGGGACAGTTCCACCCTGGCCCGGTTTTCCCCGCCGGGGACCTCCAGGGCCGCCGCCGGGCGGGTAAAGTTCCGGTCCCGGGCAAGGTCGATGCGGGTGGGGCCGGTGTAGTTTTGCCGGGTCCAGAGAAAATTCACCGTTCCCGGGGAGCTTCCGGCGGCGATGATCCGGGCATTGGGCCGGGGGCTGGCAACCACCGTCAGGGCCCCGGAACCGAAGGCCTCGCCGTCCCCCATATCCCGGCTCTGGCCGCCGGAGCGGAGGGTGCCCCTGCCGCCGGTGATGGCAAATTCCGCCCCGGTTCCCCCGGCGGCCTGGGCGGTTCCCCCCGAATCCAGGGCAAGTTCATGATCCCCGGATCTGATAATCATCCCCCCTTCCCCGGAGGAGGCGCTAAGGGTTCCTTCCATCAGATCAAGCTGGGGTATGGCGTCTTCGGTAAAGATCCTGATCAGGCTGTTTTCGGCAAGATCCAGGTACCCGCCGTTATAAAAGGTGATGGAAGCTTCGGAAAGAACCGCGGTACGGATTAGGTCGCCGTTGTATACCGGGGATTCCATCTGCAGGCGGTCCCACAGGACCCGGTCGCTAAAGCGCCGCTGGGCGGCCTTGTACTTCCATGTGATGGTTCCCACGGGCCGTTCCCCCAGCCGGGAAAGGGTGCCGAACAGATCGATCCAAAAAAGATACAGACAGCCGGCGGCTACGGTCAGGCAGAGGATGCTTACCAAACCGTCTATAAAACGAAAGGAACTAGAGCTTATATTTTTTTTCTTCGGCATTGAGGTTTACCTTGCTCAGATCCGGCGGGACAATTCCCAGGAGTTTTCGCAGTTCGGCCAGGGTCTTTGGACCGGGGGCGTCCTCTTCGATGGTGTTTATTACCGCAAAAAGCCGGATCGGTTTTTCCTTTCCCTTTACCTGGACCGGGGGCATTTCTTTGGTAATCAAACGGCTGCCCACCAGTTTCCAGGTATTTTCGGTGATCAGAATATCCGTCCCAAAGGGTTTGTTCAGGGATTCTGTCCGGCTGGCGAGGTTTACCGCATCGCCGATGACGGTATATTCCATCCGCTTGGTGGAACCGATCTGGCCGGCCACCACATCGCCGGAGTTAATGCCGCAGCCGATTTTGATAATCGGCCGTTTGTCCCCGCCCCGGCTCTGGTTAAATTCTATCAGGGCCAGGCGCATGGCAAGGGCCGCGTGGACGCAGTTAAGGGCGTCCTGCGCGGGGCTGCCCCCGGAGACCGGCGCCCCCCAGACGGCCATGACCGCGTCACCGATAAATTTATCCACCACCCCGCCGGTCCTGTCCACGCAGTCCACCATGAGGGTCATGTATTCGTTAAGGAACTCCACCACCTCGTGGGGTTCGAGTTTTTCCGATATGGCGGTGAAGGAGCGGATATCCGAAAAAAACACCGTCACCTGCTTGGTTTCGCCCCCCAGGGTCAATTCCCCCTTAAGGGCCTGCTCGGCGATGGTTTCGTTGATAAAGCGGCCAAAGGTATCTTTTAACCGTTCCCGTTCCGCCAGCCCCCGGCCCATTTCCACAAAACTTTCGGTAAGGACCCCGATTTCGTCATGGCTTTTTGCCCGCAGATCGATCTCAAATTCGCCCCCCTTGATCCGGCCCGCCGCGGCGGAAAGGTTTTTAAGGGGCACGCTGATCGACTTGGAAAAAAACCAGATGAACAGGATCGACACAAACAGCACCGCCCCGGTAAGGAACAGGTTCCGCCGGGTGGTGGCGATGGTTCCCTCAAAGACCAGGTTGTATTCGATGTTGGTTACCACCGCGGCGTTGGCAAAGGAAAGCTTGCTGTAGGCCCCGAAATAGCTCTTGCCGTCCGGGGCGGTATAGAGGGTTTGCAGGCTCTGTTCCCCCTCCCACATGCTGCGGATAAAGGGGGTATCCCCCAGGTTTGCCCCGGCCCGGACCAGATCGGCGTCGGCGTGGACCAGCAGATCCCCCTCGTCGTTGATTAAAAAGGACTGGTTGGCGCCGGCGCCAAAGATCCCCGTGAGGGACTCGGAGGAAAAAAAGATTGCCGCGGCCTCTTCCCGGCCCTCGTTCTGCCAGGGGTACAACAGCACCAGCACGGGAACCTCGAAGACCGGCGCCGCGTTAAGCAGGACCACATCCCCCCGGCGGCAGCGGTCCAGGGCATCCGCCTGGGCTTCGATAAAGGAGAGCGCCAGGGCCGGATCCGCCTCGTTGGCAAGAAAGAACTGGTCGTTCAGCAAAACATCCGGCGTGGGGGAACGGGCCAGGATAATCGCCGCAATGTCATGGTTCCGCTGGAAGAACAAATCCGCCACGGAGCCGGATTCCCCGGAGGCGGAAAGGGTTTCCAGCAGCACCAGGGCGTTGGAGCGGATCATCGTAAGGATAATTTCCGCCTCGGCCGCGGACCGGCGGTTGACGGAAAAGTTGTTGTCCTCCGCGGTAAGCTGCACGTCCCCCGATACCAGCACCGACACCAGCACGGTAATGGCCCCCAGGGACAAAAGGAGGAGTATGGTGATGATCGCCACCAGTTTGGCCCCGATGGAAAAACGGACCCGGATCCCCCCCTGGGCGGAACCGGCCGGTGCATCCGTTTTTTTCTGTGTATCCATTCAGTTTCTCCTCCAAAAAGACAAAAGAAATTATTCCATACTAACCGCCCGCCGCGCAACTGCCCCGGCAGGTTTTACCGCGGCTCCTTACGCCCGGGCTTAGGCCCGCGGCCTGGACGCTTTTCCGCTTACAAAGCCGGCCTATGGGCCAACATAAATCCCGGAAGCGTTAATTTTACCCGGCGCCCCGTTGACAAGAAAACGGGTATAATTCGCGGGAGATCCCGCCATTAGAAAAGCGTTGTTGGTCAAAAGTTGGGCTCCACTGGGGTATTGTGGTATTATATTTGCCGCGGGGTTGGCGCTGAGGGGGCCGGTCAGGGTTATCGTCTTGCCCGATGGAAGATACACCGGGTTATTGGTGTTCACCTCTGCGGAACCGCTTATGGTGATGCTGCCGCCGGAACTGGGAACGTACACCCCCCCGCCGCCGTAAATGATGGAAGTATTTCCGCTGATGCTTCCACCGTTCATGGCAAAGCTGCCGCCATTAACGTACACCCCGCCGCCGCCGTAGTTGGAAGTATTCCCGCTGATGCTTCCACCGTTCATGACAAAACTGCTACCGGGGCCGCTTATATAAACGCCGCCGCCGCCGTTGGTGGAAGTATTTTCACTGATACTTCCACCGTTCATGGTGAAACTGCCGGAGGAGAAGACGGATACCCCGCCGCCGGGGCCGCCGGTACGACTGTTGTTCCGCAGTTCCGCCCCGCTGTTCAAAACCAGCGCTCCGCCGCTGGTGACCGTAACCAGGGAACCGGTGGCGCTGCGTTTTTCCCCGTCCAGCGCCAGATTCTCCTTGTCGCGGCCGCCTCCCAGCACAAGTTTCCCGCCGGACTGTACCTCAAACATCGGGCCCGTAAAACCCGCCGCCCTGCGGATTACTCTTGCGTCACTGTTCCCCGCGTAGGCTTCCAGGGTGATTGTTTTATTATTATCTATGATGATCGTATCGGTAAGGACAATACCGGTTATAATCGCAAAAGTTCCGGATCCCCCGGAGGGAACGGCCCCTATGGCGGCGGCCAGTTCTGCCCCGTTTTTTACCGGGTGCAGGGAAAGGTGGTAGTCGATTTCTTCTTTGAGGGGGGCGTTAAAGGCATCACAGCCGCCGAGCGTGCCAAGCGCCCCCGCCAGCATAAGGAGGAAAGTCCCCGGGCTGGAATAGAATTTTTTCACGGCAGAATCACCTCTTTACACTGTCGCCTTATCATACCACGGCGGGGCAAAAAGTCAAGTCTTCTTTTTGGCAGGTTTTTACATGCGGCTCCACGGCGGTAAGACAGGCATACTGCCTCTTTACTCCATTCCGCACGCCGGAATTCGGTCTACCGCGGCCTATGGGGTATACACCCCGAGGTGGTTAATCTTACCCGGCGCCCCGTTGACAAGAAACCGGGTATAATTCGCGGGAGATCCCCCCATTAGAAAAGCGTTGTTGGTCAAAAGCTGTGTTCCGCTTCCGAAGGTCCCTGCTATGTTCGCCGCGGGGTTGGCGCTGAGGGGGCCGGTCAGGGTTATCGCTGCTGCAGCGCCCTGAGGGAATACCGGATTATCAACGTTCACCGTCGCGGAACCCCCCATTTTGAAGAGACCATTCCAGTTGTGTACCCCGCCGCCCTGTACTGCGGCGGTGTTCCCGCTGATCGTTCCCCCGGACATGGTGAACTCGCCCTGCTCGTTGCACACCCCGCCACCCCTGTCGCCGGCGGTATTCCTGCTGATCCTTCCCCCGGATAGCGTAAATGATGTATAAGGAGGTATTGGCGTAGAAAAGATATACACCCCGCCGCCGTTGCCCCCGGCGGTATTCACGCCGATCGTTCCTCCGGACATAGTAAATGATGTACTTCCACTATGTACATACACTCCGCCGCCATCACTCAAGCGGGCAACGTTCCCGCTAATCGTTCCTTCAGACATATAAAACGGACCGTCAGAGACACACACCCCGCCGCCATACCCTTCGGAGGCGATGTTCCCGCTGATGCTTCCCCCGGTCATGGTAAAGCCTCCGGATGCGCTACGGACCAGTACTCCGCCACCGGCAAGGGGGATAGCAGGCACCAGGCCATGAATGGCGGTGTTTTCGCTGATACTCCCTCCCTCCATCCTGAAGGAGGCATTGTTAAAAACTATTACTCCGCCGCCATGGCTCGCGGTGTTTCCACGCAGGCTCCCGTTCTTCATGGTGAATTCACCACCATGTGTGCTGCCCACCCCGCCGCCGCCGAAGGTGGAAATGTTCCCGCTGATGGAACCTCCGTTCATGGTAAACCTACCGGCGCCGGTAACGCATACTCCGCCGCCGTCGTTCCCGGCGGTGTTCCCGCTCACGGAACCCCCGTTCATGGTGAAGCCGCCGGTAACGTATACCCCGCCGCCGTCCTTCTCTGTTTCGTTCTCGCTGATGGTTCCCCCGTTCATAGCAAAACTACCGCCCTTGACAAATACCCCCGCACCCATGGTATCGTTCCCGCTGACGGTGTTCCCGGTGATAGAACCCCCGTTCATGACAAAACTGCTACCGGAGCCGCTTATATAAACGCCGCCGCCGCCGCTCCCAGACAGGCTTCCGGTAACCGCATTCCCGGTGATTAAGCCGCCGTTCATGGTGAAGCTGCCGCCTGAAACAAGCACGGCGCCGCCTTGCTGAGGGGCAGGCTCACGGTTGTTTCTCAGTTCCGCCCCATCGTTCAAAACCAGCGCTCCGCTGCCTGGGACCGTAACCAGGGAATCGCTGCCGGCGCGTTTTTCCCCGTCCAGCGCCAGGTTTTCCTTGTTCCGGCCGCCGCCCAGCACCAGTTTCCCGCCGGACTGTACCCTAAACATCAAGCCCGAAAATCCCGCCGCCCGGCGGATTACTTTTTCGTCACTGTTCCCCGCATAGGCTTCCACGGTGATTGTTTTACCGTCTATGAGGATCGTCGCGGAAAGAAAAATGTCGGTCATGATCGTAAAAGCCCCTGACCCGCCTGGGGGAACGGCCCCTATGGCGGCGGTCAGTTCTTCCCCGGTTTTTACCGGGTGCAGGGAAAGGTGGTAGGCGATTTCTTCTTTCAGGGGGGCGTTCAGGGCGTCGCAGCCGCAGAACATACCAAACGCCCCCGCCAGCACAAGGGCGGGCAGGAGGGGGAAAAGCCCCTTTTCGGGGGAGGAATAGCGTCTTTGCATCACAGAGTTACTCTATATGGGGAGTATACCACCGCAGAGGAAAAAGTCAAGTGGAGCAAACCTCTTTGCCTGCCCGTGAAAGGTTCCGGCCTCCCCCCTGGACGGCCAATTCTCCGGCCAATAATTCCTGACAAATTTAGGCAGAAAAAGATTGACAAATGGATTTACCGGTGGGACAATAATCTAAAGGAGTATCATCATGGACAAAGACATTACCAAGCGTTTTGAAGGAAAAACAGCCATCGTTACCGGCGGCGCCTCGGGGATCGGTAAAGTTTCGGCGATTAAGCTGGGAAGCCAGGGGGCCAAGGTGGTGGTGGTGGACCTGAAGGAAGACCCCGCCCGGGCGGTGGCCGAAGAAATTAACTCCGCGGGGGGAAAGGCCCTGCCCTTTGCCGCCGATGTGACCGATCCCAAGGCAAACGAAGACATTGTGGCCTTCGCGGAAAAAAGCTTTGGGGCCCTGCATCTGGCCTTTAACAACGCCGGTATTACCGGTCCCTCGGGGCTTCTGGCGGACATCGACATCGACGGGTACCGCAAGGTTATCGAGGTGAATCTTAACGCGGTGTTTTACGGGATGCACGCGCAAATTCCGGCAATTCTTAGGGCCGGGGGCGGCGCCATTGTCAATACCGCCTCTATCCTTGGGCTGGTGGGCAATGCCACCGCCGTGGGTTACGTCACCGCAAAACACGGGGTTACCGGCCTGACCAAGGCGGCGGCCCTGGGTTATTCGGACAAGGGAATCAGGATAAATTCTATCCATCCCGGTTACATCGATACCCCCCTGCTTCACCATTTAACCGACGAGACCCGCCGGTACCTGGCATCGCAGCACGCACAGCAGCGCTTTGGCACCACCGAAGAGGTGGCCAACGCGGTGGTGTTCCTGCTTTCCGACGAGGCATCTTTTGTCTCCGGGTCGCAGTTTGCGGTGGACGGGGGCTACACTGCCCACTAACAAAACCGCCCGCGGCGTAAAATAATCTATCCGGGCATTTCCCAAACCGGGCGGTTTTGGGAAATGCCCCACCATAAGGAGACTCCATGGAAAAGATATTTAATCGAAGGAATATGTTAACCTGCGCCCTGCTTCTGCCCCTAATTGCCATAGCCGAGGGGCTGCTTTTTTTCCTTAAACTTCCCGCATGGCCGGTTATGCTTAGTATGGTTGCATTCTTTCTTGCCGAACAGGAGCGGGAAAAGATCAGCCATATCGTATTGGGAGCGGCCCTGGGGGAATTAAGCATTTTTATTCTGTATTTTATCTTTCTGCCCCTGGTTTGGCGGCCCCTATTCGGGAGCGCAGGCACGACAAGCTTTATTGGCGTGATCCTCTATGTATTGATCTTTGTGGGACTTATTGTGCTGCTGCTGGGGGTCCTGCCAAAGTTTTTTAACTCCTTTGCGTTTCTGTTCTTTTTGGCGGGTACCCTGGGGATTAAATCCGACACCGTGCCGGAATTCCTGGCCATACTGCCCACCCCCATTATCTGGATGGCAGAAACATTGGCGGGAGGAACCCTGATCATCCTGGGCTGCGTGGGCATCGGGACCACCGTAAAAAGGGCCCTCTCAAAATAGCCCGGACACGGAGCTATACGCCGCGGAGGTGAAAACCGGCGGGGCAAAACCCGCCGCAGGGGGCCTATTCGTCGCTTTCGGTGATCTTAAAGGATTCCCTGGCCTTAATAACGTCCTCGGCAATACGGCCCGAAACCGGCGCATAATGGGCAAAGGCCACACTAAAGGATCCGGTGCCGCTGGTTATGGACCTAAGGTCTATGGAATACCGGAGCAGTTCTGCCTGGGGAACCTCCGCGCTGATCTCCGCAATGCCCCCCGCCGAGTCCTGGCCAAGAATTTTCCCCCGCTTGCCCGAAAGATCGCTCATCACGTCCCCCAGGTATTTTTCTTCCACAAACACCGTCAAATGCATGACCGGTTCCAGCAGCGTGGGACCGGCCTGCTTCATCGCCTCCCTAAAGGCGTTCCGGGCCGCCAGCTTAAAGGACAGTTCCGAAGAATCCACCGGATGGTATTTGCCGTCCACCACCTTTACTTCCACATCCACCACCGGATAATGGGCCATGGTACCGTGGGCCATCCCCTCTACCACGCCCTTTTCCACCCCGGGGATATAGTTCTTGGGTATGGCGCCGCCAAAAATGGCGTTGACAAACCGGTAGTTTTCTCCCCGTTGAAGGGGAATTATTTCCAGCACCACCTTGCCGTATTGACCATGGCCGCCGGTCTGCTTTTTATGGGTATATTCGGCCCCGGCTTTTTTGGAAATTGTTTCCCGGTAGGCCACCTTGGGCACATGGGTTTCCAGTTCTATTTTCTGGTTTGTTTTAATCTTGTCCAGAATAATATTAATCTGCAGTTCCCCCATGCCGGAAATTACCGTTTCCTTGGTTTCGGCGTTGTACTGGTAACGGAAGGTCCTGTCCTCTTCTGCGGCCCGGACCAGGGCTTCGCCCAGCTTGTCTTCGTCCTTTTTTGCCAGGGCGTTAACCGCCACGGAATGGACCGGTTCGGGAAGCCGCAGGGGAAGAAAGTGAAGGTTCTGATCCCCGCCGCTTAAGGTGTCGTTGGTTCTTAGGGTTGCCGATTTGGCGATGATCCCCACATCCCCGGCGTTAAGCTCCTTTACCTCCTCCAGCTTTTTTCCCTGGCTGATATAGAGCTTGCCAATCCGTTCCTTTTTATTTTCGGAAACATTGTGGGTTTCCGAGTCGGCGGAAAGTTTTCCGGTAATTACCTTGATCCAGGAAAGCTTGCCGGAAAATTGATCATAGGCGGTCTTAATAACCAGGGCAGTAAAGGGCCGGGCAGGATCAATGCCCATGGGCGCCTCCGTCCCGTCCTCTTTCCGTATTGTATCCTTAGAGCCCAGGGGGCTGGGCCCCACATCGCAGATAAAATCCAGCAGGGGAATAAGCCCGGAATTAACCGCCGCCGCCCCCGCAAAGGCGGGAAGAAATTTATTTTCCGCCAGTGCTTCGATCAGGCCGGTGTGCATTTCTTCGGGGCTTAGGGAACCCTGTTCCAGGTACTTTTCCATTAAGGTGTCGTCCCCCTCCGCGGCGGCTTCTATTAGTTTTTCCCTGGCCGCCTCGTATGCGTCCCTGTATTCCTCCGGTATGGGGGCCTCCTTTTCCACGGCCCCATCCCCCTGGACAAGATAGGCCTTGCCGTTAAGTACATCGATTATCCCCCTGTAGGCGGCCCCCTCTTCCATGGGCAGGGTAAAGGGAATGGGCTCCCGTTTTAGCTTTTCTTTTATATCCCCCAGGGCCTTATTAAAACCGGCCCTGTCGTCGTTAAGTTTATTAAGGAAGATCCCCCTGGGTTTTTTGCGGCCCTCGAGGTTGCGCCACAGCTTAATGGTTTCTATCTGTACCCCGTCCCGGCCATCCACCAGAAGCAGGGCAAATTCACAGGCCCTAAAACTTAGAATAACATCCCCGGTAAAGTCCGAAGATCCGGGGGTATCAAAAAAATTGATCTTTTTTCCTTTCCTTTCCACATGGCCCAATGCCGCATGGATCGAAATTTTCCGTTCAATTTCTTCCGGGGTATGGTCCCCCGTGGATTTGCCCGATTCCACCGTTTCGGGCTTGGAGATACTTCCCCCGGTAAAAAGGAGCCGTTCAAAAAGGGTGGTCTTGCCGGTTCCCCCATGACCGGCAAGGGAGACATTCTTGATGTTTTCTGTTGTGTAGCCCATAGGTTTCTCCTTGTAAGAACCATAATGAAGCCCTATGGCAGTATTGTCAAGAAAAATGTATACTTCTTGTATGGATGAACAGCGCAGGGCCATCCGGGAATTAGAGGAAAAAAGCCGGGAAGCGCTTTTATTTAAGACCCGGACCCTGGAAGATACGGGCAAGGCCCTGGCGGAACGGCTGGAAGGGGCCTCCCTGCCCGGGGATCAGGGAAGTTTTTACCGCCGGTTTAAGCAGGAAATAGCCGATTCAGAGGCCTCGGTTGAATCCATCCAGGGATCCCTTAGGCGCATTAAGGAACTTGACGAGGAAATAACTATAAAAAGAATAGAAAAGGCCGATAGGGAAGAGGAAGCATCGCCGTTGTACACCGCGCTGGGCCGGCATGTCCTGGACGAACAGTTTACCCGGACGGTTCCCGCGGAATTGTATTTGTATAAGCGCCAGCGGACCCTGTTTCTGGACCGGGCCGCTTCTCTTGAGCAGCGGCTTCTGGATTTGGAGAACCCCGGGGGGGGAATTTTTTCCCGGTTCACCGGAGCAATCCGGCGGGGAATCTTCCGGCGGGGGCTTAAGAAGATAGAGGGACAGCTTGACCGGGTCCACTGCCAGGGGGGAAGGCTCTACGCCGGAATTCTGGAAACAAACCCCGGCGCCGGGGAACAGTCCGGGGATGCCCCGGCGGATAGTGATTTTGCCGTTCTGCTCCGGGATGTCCGGGCAAAGCGGCAGCTTATAGCGGAGCTGGATGACGCCATAGGGGTGCTGGAAGAGGAAAAAAACAAGATCCGGGGAGCTTTTTATTTTAAGGAAAAACCAAAACGCCATATAAAGATGCTTAAAGAACGGACCAAAAAACGGCAAAGGGACCTTTTGGAATTGTACCGCAGGATAGGAGAAGCGGCGGGATCCGATCCGGCCCTGCAGCAATACCTGGGGGACCAGGAAAGGCTGGCCCTGGAAAAGGTCCTGCGGTATGACAAAGAGATAGAAGAAAACCACCGGGAAATTGAACGGATAGAAACAGCCATGGCCATTGACAAAGAACGGAAAAAAATAACCCGGTTTGAAAGGGCCGTGGACGGCGAAAAAAAACGGGCCTTAAGCAGCGAAAAAAATATTACGGAATTAAACCGTAAAATTGCCGAAGTCCATAAAAAGATAGGCGAATTATCCGAAGAATAAGCACCGCAATACGGGGGAATTATGGCAAAAGAAACGGTTAATCAAAAAAAAAGGCAGACCGGCGGCGGCCAGACCGCCTATGATGAATCAAAAATAAAAACCCTTTCGTCCCTGGAACATATCCGGCTGCGGACGGGGATGTACATTGGCCGGCTGGGGGATGGTTCTAATCCCAATGACGGGATCTATGTGCTGTTAAAAGAGGTAATTGACAATGCCATAGACGAGTTTATCATGGGAAACGGCAAGCAGGTAGAGGTGCAGATCAAAGACGGCACGGTCCGGGTCCGGGACTTTGGCCGGGGCATACCCCTGGGAAAACTGGTGGAATGTGTGTCGATAATAAACACCGGGGCAAAGTACAACGACGATGTGTTCCAGTTTTCCGTGGGACTTAACGGGGTTGGAACCAAGGCGGTAAACGCCCTGTCTTCCCATTTTAGGGTAGTATCAATCCGGGACGGGGAATTTGCCGAAGCGGTCTTTGAACGGGGGGTCCTGACAACCCAGCGCCGGGGAAAGTGCGCCCCCTCCATGCCCGCGGCGGCCCGCCGGGACGGAACCTTTGTGGAATTTACCCCCGATACGGAGCTTTTTGAAAATTACGCCTTTAACATGGAATTTGTCGAAAAACGCATCCAAAATTATACCTACCTGAATGCGGGGCTGACCATTACCCTAAACGGCCAATCCTATGTGTCCAGCCGCGGACTGTACGATCTTTTAACCGAAGAGACCGGGGAGGACATTTTGTATCCCCTGGGTTATCATAAGGGCCCGCATATGGAATTCTCCTTTACCCATACCAACAACTACGGGGAAGAGTATTTTTCCTTCGTCAACGGCCAGTTTACCAGCGACGGGGGTACCCACCTGTCGGCGTTTAAAGAGGGGTTCTTTAAGGGGGTCCAGGCCTACTTTAAACGGGATTTTAGAAGCGAGGATATACGGGAGGGCCTGACCGCGGCGGTGGCGGTAAAAATAAAAAACCCTGTCTTTGAAAGCCAGACAAAAAACAAACTGGGGAACAGTGACATTAGAAGCTGGGTGGTTCAAACGGTGCGGGAGGGGACCGAAGACTGGCTTCATAAAAATCCCCAGGCGGCAAAAAAACTTGAACAAAAGATCCTTTCCAACGAAAAACTTAGGACCGAGTTAAACGCCGTTAAAAAAGAAGCCCGGGAGGCGGCAAAAAAAATATCCCTTAAAATTCCAAAACTTAAGGACTGCAAGTACCATTTGGAAGACGGCAAAGAGGGGGAACTTACCACAATCTTTATTACCGAAGGAGATTCCGCGGCGGGATCCATGGTTTCCAGCAGGGATGTGATGACCCAGGCAATTTTTGCCCTGCGGGGAAAGGTGGAAAACATGTACGGCAAAAAACAGGCGGCGATTTATAAGAACGAAGAGCTCTACAATATGATGATGGCCCTGGGAATTGAAAACAACATAGAGGGCCTGCGCTATGCCCGGATTGTCATTGCCACCGATGCGGACTTTGACGGCTTCCATATCCGCAACCTTCTTTTAACCTTCTTTCTGTCCTACTTTGAAGAACTGGTTACCGGCGGCAGAATCTTTATTCTGGAAACCCCCCTGTTCAGGGTTCGGACCAAAAAAGAAACCCGGTACTGTTATAACGCCGCCGAACGGGATACGGCGGTGCAGGAACTGGGCAGCGCCAGCGAAGTAACCCGTTTTAAGGGACTGGGCGAAATAAGCCCCAGGGAATTTGGCCAGTTTATCGGAGAGGACATACGGCTGGTGCCGGTATCGATAAGTACCCTTAAAGCGGTACCCCAGGTGCTTTCGTTCTATATGGGAAAAAACACCCCCGAACGGCGGGAGTACATTATGAAGAATTTAATTGAAGATGCGGGGTAGCGGATGGTTCAGCGGCCGTGTAACCATGCACGGAACGGGCTGCTGCCCGATCGATTATCTGTACCCCGCGGTACATGTTAACGATCCCGGTTTACGGAAAAACCTTCCCCAAAGACGGAGACGGGGGCTTGCCCTGGGAAAACTTGTTTTTGCCGGGGCCTTATTGCGGGCCTGGCCGAATTTTTATCCATTTGGGTGTAGTTGGCGGCGGTCCGGTGTCTTTAACTTAAAGTATGGAATTTTACGGGGCCTGTGAAGGTTCTATAAAAAACCAGCCATGTAAAAATCAGAGCCAGTTTCAAACTCCGGGTCTTGAAACTGGCTCGCCCTATCCGGCCCGATCCCCCTGGGCTGTAAGCTTTGACCGGTTCCTTCGGGAAAGGCCCTTCCAGGGCAGAATTAGCCCCAGGGCAATGGCTGCGGAAAATCCCGCCTCTACCGTACCGTTAAGAGAAGCCAGCCCGGCCACCACGGGCCATGTAATATCGGGAAGGGTCAAGGCCAGGGCGCTTAAAACAAGCAGGGTATTCACCAAAGATCCCGTTATTGCCCCCAGGGCCGTGGCGGCGGTTTCCCTGCCCAGGGCTCCGCTTTTCCCGGCGGATCCCGCCGGGGCCGTTCCTTCCCCGGCCGGTCCCCGGGGATCTTCCCCGTTCGATCCGGAACCTTCCCCCTTTCCGGAACCGCCCCGCAGGGGTTTTCCGCTTATCAAAGAATAGACAAACCAGGCGGCGGGGCCAATAAGAATCCGGGGCACAATGGCGATCCACGGATGGTTTAGAAAGGCCAAATCCACCGGGGTGGTGCCGATCATGGCCGCCTGGATAATGCTAAAGATGCCAAAGAGCAGGCCGATAAAGATCCCCACCAGCGGCCCCTCCAGGATGGCGCCGATGATCACCGGCACCTGCAATATCGTAATGGCCCCCAGAGGCAGCAGGATAAAGCCCAATCCGGTAAGGCCCAGCACTATAACCACCGCGGAAAAAATTCCGGCGATAACAATTTTTCTAACCCTGTCTTCTATCATTTTCCCAGGGTAGCAAAAAACCACGGACCTGTCCAGGCAGGTTCCTCTGCCTATGGGGCCCTTGGTTTATATCCATAGAGCCGGAGCAATATGGCCTTGGTCAGTCCCTCGGACCGTTCCATGGTCCGAAGCAGCAGGGGGAGGATGATCGAAAGGATCATCCCCCAGGATATTTTTTTTCTGCCCCGGGAAAGCTGGGCTGTAACAATCCGTTCGGCCTCTTCGGTAAGGACCGGCACAAACCGCAGGGCTATTCCGGCGGCCAGGGAAATATCCTGGGCCGGAAGACCCCAGGGGGCAAAGCGGGAGAGAAAGGCCCTAAGGGCTTCCAGGGTTTCCCGCAGCGGGGTAAGGGCCGAATAAAGCGAAACCAGCGCCATCATGGAGGCCAGGCGGATAATTAAGGATCCGGTGCGGATTAGTTTTTCCGCGGTAATGGCAGTCCGGTAAACCCTTAGGATCACCGGACTTGCATCCCCCGGAAGAGGGTAGAGCAGTTGAAGTACCATAATAATAAGAAGCCCCGGGGCAATGGGAATAAGCCCCCGGAGCAGATACCGGGGACCTACCCTGCCCTTGAGCCAGCCCGCGGCAAGGGTAAGGATCAGTATCCCCAGGGGAAAAAATGGCGGCGGTCCGGTCAGGGCGGCGGCAAAGGCGGCCAGAAACAATAGAAGCTTTATACCGCTCCCCGGATTCCTCAGCGCCGGAGGCCGGTCAAGAAATTGGCCCAGGGTAACATTCCGGAAAAATTCTATGCCGGTCTTCCGCCGCCGCCTTCCGGCAGCCCCCTGCACCGGTGGATTTTTTTGGGTCCCATGGGGGAACCGCGGCAAACCCCCGGGATCCTCCGGGGTCCTTTGCCGGGCCCCTTCCCGGTCCGGCGGTTTTCCGGGGATTCCGCCGGGGTTCTCCGCTGACGGGGGGATGCCGCCGGAATTTCTTGCGGATTGGGGGCTCCCGCCGGGGTTTTCCCCGGATTCACGTTTTTCCCCGGGGCCTCCGGCGGAACCCGTCACCAGGGCCGCCAGTTCCTCCGCCGTGAGCGGAGGCTCCGGGACGGCAGCCCCCGGTTTTCCAAGCCGGCGGGCCACCTCCGCAGTCCAGGGAAGTTCCAGCCCCCACCGGGGATCCCAGCGTTCACCGAAGATTTTCCGGGGAGTTCCAAGGGCCGCGAGGGTTCCCCCTGCCATGATCCCGACCATGTCGGCCAGGGCGGCGGTTTCCATGGAATGGGTGGAGATAACCACGGTTTTTCCGGCCCGGCGGAATTCCCCGATCAGGTTAAGGATCTTCCCCTGGTGAAATCCATCCAGCGCCGCCAGGGGCTCGTCCAGAAGAAGGATGTCGCTTTCCATGGCGGCTATTCCTGCGATGGCGGCCCGGCGTTTTTCCCCCCCGGAAAGGGACCGGGTTTCCCGGTCGGCAAATTCTTCAAAGGGAAGCCCGGCCCTTTCCATGGCGGTCCTAACCCGCTTCGTCAGGGCCGCCCCTTTAAGGCCCGCATTGGCCGGACCAAAGGCCGCGTCATCGGCCACAAACCGGGCAAAGAGGGCCGCTTCGGGACTTTGTACCGCCAGGGCCGCCTTTAAGCGCAGGGAGGCCAGGGGGACCCTGCGGTCCAGGGTATCCTGCCCTGCCACCAGCACCCTTCCTTCCGAAGGAAGCAGCAATGCGTTGATGTGCTTAAGGACCGTGGATTTTCCGGAGCCGCTTCTTCCAACCAGGGCCAGCACAAGGCCCTGTCCCGGCGGCGGGGTCAGTTCAAAAGATACCCGGTCCATCCCCTGGGCGGCAAAGGACGTTCCCCCCGGATACCGGTACGACGCATCTTCAAACCGGATTGTACCGGGACCCGCCGGGGAAAGCGTCCCCCGGGAATCTGCCGCGGGGACGTTCCCGCCGGACAGGACCGCTCCACCGCCCCCGCCGGACAAGGCCGCCTCACCGGGGCCGCCGGAGGATGCGGGTTCTGCGGGAAAAACCGGCGCCCCTTCCGGCCCCTTACCCGCCGCAAGCCCGGACCGGCGGATTGCCTCCGCCGTCATGCCGGGGTCCAGGGTCTCTATCCGGAAGCCCCCTGGAAGTTTCCCCAGAAGCCGCAGGGTCTTCACCGATTCGGGGAGAACAAAGCCCCAGTTTTCCAGTTCTTTTTGCTCCAGCAGTTCCCGGGGTTTTCCGTCGAAGACAAGGGCGCCCCTGTGTAAAACCAGACAGCGCCTGCAGCGAAAGGCCTCTTCCAGCGAATGGGTTACCTGGAGGATTGTTTTTCCCCGGCGGTTTAACTCCTCCACCAGGGACAAAAAATGCTCCCGTCCCGGAGGATCCAGCATGGAAACCGCCTCGTCAAAAACCAGGGTTTCCGTATCCATGGCTAGGGTCCCCGCCAGGGCAAGGCGCTGCCGCTCGCCGCCGGATAAAAACTGGGGGGACCGTCCCCGAAGCTCCTTTAAATTACAGAGCTCCAGCGATTCCTCCACCCTGGAACGGACCATCCCCGGATCCAGTCCCAGATTTTCCGGGCCAAAGGCAATGTCCTCTTCCACCACGGAACTGACAATCTGGTCGTCGGGATTTTGCATGACCGTCCCCAGCCGGCGGCGTATTTCCGGCAGGGCCCCTTCGCCGGCGGGATCCATGCCGTATACAAAAACGGCCCCCGCGGGGGGTTTTATAAGGCCGTTTAAACAGGAAAGAAGGGTACTCTTTCCCGAACCGTTGGCCCCCAGCAGGGCCGTATGTTCCCCCGCGTGGATCGTAAAACCAAGGTTCCGCAGCGCCGGTTTTTCAAGACCGGCATAGGTGTAGGAAAGATCCGCAACATGTATGACGGCCCGTTCTTCGATCATAAAAGCTGATCTATACTGTACTTTACGGTGATTTTCAATCCTGCGGCGCAGAAGGGCTGTCCCCGGATTAAAGCCGGGTTTTTCGCCGTTCCGCAAAACCCGTGATATTCCAGAAGCCCAGGGAACTGCCGTCGTCGAGGATAACCCGGCCGGAAAATGTTCCGCACATCTGGCGGCATTTTACGGAATGGAGAAAAATGCTCCGGTGTTCCTTCCGCTCCTGATTTGGGGTAAAGGTCATTTCCAGCCGTTTGTCGTTGCTGGTAAATTTCCATTCCTCAAGCCAGTCTGTGGGGGGAATATGAAAGGTAACCTGATCGAGCTTATGGATCACCCCGTCAAGGAAAAAGGCATTTTCCGTGCCGGCGCTTGAATCGGCGGATCCGTAGCCCACATTAAATCCCACCAGACGGCCGTTGGCGATGCCGCAGGCCGCCGCCCAGTAGCGAATATCCCTGCGGGGCCGGACCTCCCGCTTCCAGTCGTAGATGCCCCAGGCATTGTCCCTGGTAAAGTAAATTTCCGCCGTGCCAAACTGCATAACCCCCTCGGTGATAAACCAGGGGGAACAGCGAAAATACCGGAAGGCGTATTTTTCCCGCCGCCAGGGAGAAACGGTAACAATGGACTGGGCCGCCGGGGGCGAGGAAAGAACCACCTCTCCCCGCAGGTGGCGGTGGTTCCCAAAGCGGGGATAGTCCACCTTGATAATCCGGGCGCCGCTTTCCATTAGGATAAAATCCAGGGTGGATTTTTTTTCCCGGATTCGGATCGAACCCTTATCGGAACACCGGGGAAGTTCAAACCGGCCCAGGCTTAGGATGCTGTCGATGCTGTGGGTGGACCGCCGGTGATCCTTCACGGAGATGATCGATATTCCCACATGACCCAGGGTGCCGCCGTCTATGATCTCGAAAACAATAAGGTGGGTGGCAGAAAAGATAATATACCGGTCCGCTTCGGTGATCCGGGTTTTGGGAATTCCGTTTAAAATAGGAGGATTATATTCAAAGAGGGGATTTCGGGCCCAGCCAAAATTGACGGGCCTTCCCACCTCATCCAGTATCTCCCGGTTTTCGGTAACCTCCATGCTCATGCAGGGGTTTACCGGGGGTTGTAGAGGACGGCGCTCAAAAGGAATAGTGCCCCCAGCCCCAGGGAGCCATAGGCGCCGTACAAGAACCGGTCCCTTAGGTCCTCATCGCCGCCGCCGAAGGTGGAAATACTCTGCAGCCCTACCCCGGCTCCGATAAAGGCCAGCCCCGCAATAATAGTACCGTTCTTTATCCTGCGGGCCTGATCCGGGGGCATGGGGAGGGCCGGGACAGGTTCCGCCCCGGTCTGCTGCAGCGGCAAAGCCCGGTACAGCTCCGTGGCGGGCACGGCCAGGGGAGCGGAGGCGGTAAAGGGAGAGGCGATCCAGTACGAAAGGACCTCCTGGTCCAGGGGTTTCCGTTCCACATGGGAAAAGGGAATACGGTATTCCAGCCTTAGGGTTTCGCCGGACCGGATAGGCAGGCTGGCCATATCCGCCGTGCCGGGCTGGGAAACGGGGATCAACTCCCCGCCCTGGCCGTTAAAACAATGGACCTCCAGGGCCGGCTGGGGAATTCCCGGCCGGGTTACATAGTCCACCGCCGCATCGCTGTCCCGCAGGATACAGGCGGAATTACCCGTGCGGATCCGTATGGTCCGGGAGGAGGATCCCTCCACCACCCTGATCCTTCCGTAGAGCAATTCCAGGGAAGGGCCGTCGCCGCCCAGACTGTCCACCAGCAGCGAGGTGTTGTCTTCCAGCTTAAGCACCGTGTAGGTTCCTGCAGCGGCCAGGGGGTCCTCGGGGATCAGTTGTATTTCCGCCCTGCCGGAGGCGGTCTGTACCATGTCCTGACTACGGAGTAGGGTCCCCGCAAATTCGGAGGAACCGCTTTTGTAGATAGTCCGGCTTCCGCGGCTGGTAAGCACCATGTCCCCTTCGGCATGGTAGAGCCTCCACCCCGAATAATCCTGGGCGCCGGCCGTAGCGGAAAGGAAAATAAAAACCACCGCTCCCCAGTATTTACATAGTTTTTTTACCATGATAAACCTTCTTCAGCTATAGTACGTATTCTACTTCAAAAAACCGAAAGGAGCAATCCGGTGATCGAGGAAAATAACTATGCGGGGATGAGGGTAACGATTATGGGTTTGGGCCTTAACGGAGGAGGGGTAGAATCGGCCCGGTACCTTGCCCTGCGGGGGGCCGAATGTACCGTGACGGATATGAAGGACGAGAAGACCCTGGCCGCTTCCATAGAAAAGCTCGATGCCCTGGAGGGTCCCCACCGGCCCTTCCGGTATGTCCTGGGCCGCCACGAAATGGACGATTTTGCCCGGGCGGATATGGTGATAAAGAACCCCGGGGTTCCGCCGCATTCACCCTATTTAGGAGCAGCCCGCCGGATAGAAACGGACATCTCCCTTTTTTTGGCCGCCTCGCCGGCCCGGCTTACCGCCGTTACCGGTTCCAAGGGAAAATCTACCACCGCCAGTGCGATCCACTGGACCCTGCAAAAAGCCGGGGAAGCCTCCCCGGACCATGGCAAAGCCTTTCTGGGGGGAAACATTACGGTCTCTCCCCTTTCGTTCCTTGATCAGCTTAGCGGTGCGGATGATGTGGTGCTGGAACTTTCCAGTTGGCAGCTTGGGGATCTGCGGGGCAGAACCAGGGAGGGGGGCGGGGCCCTGCTAAAACCCCGGGCCGCGGTGCTGACGGCGATCATGGCGGATCACCAGGATCGCTACGGGGGCATGGAAGCCTATGTGGAGGATAAACGGGTGATCTACCAAGGCCAGGATCGGAAGGACCTTACCGTGGCTTCCCTGGATGATCCCTGGGGCCGGAGCTTTCTTAAGGAAAGCCCCGGACGGACCCTTCCCTATTCCGGCCAGGGTCTTACCCAGGGCGCCGCCGGAGGCTGGGTGGACCCGGACTCCGGGGCCGGTATGATCCGTCTGCCCGAAGGAGTGGTGGTGGAGGCGGTTCCTCCGGTCCTGGCCGTTCCGGGACGGCACCAAAGAAAAAACCTCCTGGCGGCGGCCCTGGCCCTGACCGGTCTGGGCCTGCCGGCGGCCCTGGTACGAGACGCCCTGGGGAGTTTTCCCGGCATAGAGCATAGGCTGGAATTTTTCCACCAATGGCGGGGAATTCGCTTTTACAACGACACGGCGGCCACCATACCCGAAGCGGCGGCGGCGGCGGTGGAAGCTTTTGCCGGAACCGGGCTTATTCTGGTAACCGGCGGCACCGATAAAAACCTGGACTTTAGCCCCCTGGTGGGGGCCGCCGCCGGGGCCCGGGCCATTGTATTGCTGGCAGGCACGGGAAGCGACAAACTGGCCCTCCTTTTAAAACAGGGGGGGATTCCCTTCCAGGGGCCCTGGGACACCGTGGAGGCCGCAGCCAAGGCCGCCGCGGATGCGGCCGCAGGGATTGCCGCTGAAACAGAGGGGGCTAACCCCGCCAAGACCCCCGCAGTGACCGGAACCGCCGCCGGCGAAGCCGTTACGGTGGTCCTTTCCCCGGGCTGCGCCAGCTTTGGAATGTTTAAAAACGAATTTGACCGGGGCCGCCAATGGAAAGAGGCGGTGGTCCGGGTAACGGCGAATACCGGCCATGGATATTGAGCTTCTAAGGGAACGCTCCCGGATTATCCGCGGGGTCCGTACTTTTTTTGACCGCCGGGGGTACCTGGAAGTGGACACCCCCCTCCTGGCCCCGGATCTGATCCCCGAAACCTGCCTGGAGGTGTTTGAAACCGCCTATGTTCCCCCCCGGGGAAGCAGGAAAAACCCGGAAAAACGCTGGCTTATCCCTTCCCCGGAGATCTGGATGAAAAAACTCATCGCCCTTCACCGGACAAACATGTACCAGATTTGCAAATGCTTCCGTAATACCGAATCCCGGGGCAAGCTCCATAGCCCGGAATTTACCATGCTGGAGTACTATACCATGGACGCCGCTTACAAAGACTCCCTGGCAATAACCGAAGAACTTTTTCTCCACCTGCTGGCCCCGGCGGGGACAGGGCCGAAGGCGCCGGGCGGTAAAGCGCCGGGAGCTGCGGCAGCCCAGGGCGGCTCCCTGGAGCCCCCTTTCATACGGATCACCATGGAGGATGCGTTCCGCCGCTGGGCGGGGTTCTCCCTTTACGAGGCCGCCGCGGCCGGGCCTTCGGCCCTGGAATCGGAGGGACGGCGGCTGGGGCTGGATCCCCCGCCGGGGCTGGACAGGGCGGCCCTCTACGACCTTATCTTTATTCATGCGGTGGAACCGGCCCTGCCCCGGAACCGGCCCGTGGTCATTTTGGATTATCCCGCCTTTGTTCCTTGCCTGGCAAAAAAAGGATCCGATCCTAAGACCATGGAACGGTGGGAACTGTATGTAAATGGCATAGAACTGGCAAACTGTTACTCGGAAGAAACGGATCCCGGGGAAATCCGCCGGTATTTTGAAGCGGAATCGGCCTTGAAAGAAAAGACAGGGCTGATTCGTCATGGGATTGATAAAAAGTACTGGCAGACCTTTTGTCCCCGAAAGGACGGGACCTTTCCCCGCTGTTCCGGGGTGGCCCTGGGCATGGACAGGCTTATTATGGCCCTGGCGGGAAAATCCTCCATAGAAGGGGTGTTATCCTTCACCGTGTAACGGGACCTTAACAGAAAGCCGGATGGGTACGCGGCCGGTATGCGGCCCCGCGGTTCACTTTAGACACATGCAATTAAGCTTTTTTAAACTCTTTCCAAAGCCGGTTCTAAGCCCGGCGGGGATTTGTTACCCTTTGGTAAAAACCCCCATTGATTTGGTAAATCCGTTAAAATATAATATACTATTGTACATGGCCCAGCGTAATTCACGATATGCTTCAAACGGCAGGGTGTATATTGCCGAGGTTTCAAACGCCAAAATTCTGTTAAAAAACCTAAGCGCCGGCGGCCTCTGTATTACCAGTGAGGATTCCCTGGAAATATCCCCCAAGGCCCGGTATTCCGTCGAAATAATCCCCGAAGAAAACTCCCAGGTCGATACATTCAAGGTCGATGTAGAATCCCGCTGGGTTAAGGCAAAAAAGCAGTTCTGCGAATCGGGGTGCGTGATGATTATTCCCGCGGGGACCCCAAGCCAGGAAGTGCTGGAACAGTACCTTGCCTACCTGGCCGGCAAAGCGGAGGATCCGTAAAATATCCGCTTGTTAATCACAATAATGACCCGGGGGCGCGCGTAAAAAACAAGCCGAACCCTTGACAAAGCCAAAGGAATATACTATAGTGGGGCCACCATTATGGAACTAAAAATACGGAAAAACGCAGAAATCTACATCATTGATGTCTTGGGGGAGATGGATCTCTATAATTCCTACAAGCTTAAAGAACTAATTATGAAGATGATAGAGAAAAAGATTGAACGGTTTATAATTAACCTGGAGGATGTGGAATATATTGATTCTTCCGGCATAGGGGCGCTTATATATATTACCTCAACTATCAAGAAAGTTAATCTAAAACTGGCCATTACGAATGTACACGGATCGGTAAAGAAGGTCATTGAACTTACCAAGCTGTCTGGGTTCTTCCCTATTCTTCAGACCTTGGAAGAGGCTATTGCGGCTATGGAAGCGTAAGCAGCAAAAATGACAAAATATTCGGAAGTTAAAAAATGAATGAAATCGAAGTAAACGGGGCTTCGCCCTTGTTTAATACCGATGGTTTACAGTACAGGGAATTTCCTTCGGATTTTACTAAAATCAGGTACTACACCCTGATACTGGTAAGCTCGGCGCCGTCCCGCATTAAAGAAACCAACCTGTTGGAACAGCAGGTGTCGGAGCTTATCAAAAACGGCATAGCCCACGGAAATAAGCGGGATCCCCGGAAGATCCTTAAGGTTTGGTATAACTTTTCCCACAAGTCCGCCCGGATTATCGTGGAAGACCAGGGGGCGGGGTTCCAGGGAATCGAAGAATGGAATAAATTCAACAGACGCCGTCTGGAATGTCTGCGGGACCAAAATTTTGAAAAGCTGGTTAATTATATTTCCTTCCGAAGCCACGAAAACGACGAAAAAGACGGCGGCAACGCCCTTTTTGCCGCCCTGGAGTATTGGAACGGCGGGCTGGTGTTTAACGACAAGAAAAACGCCGTGGCGGCTAAAAAGATCTTTTCCCATGCGGACGCAGGCGACAAACTGGGGGATTTCCAGCCCTGGGATATTGATTCCGACAGACCGGTTCCGGGTCATCAATAGCCAGCCCCTGCCAAAACAACCGGGTCAGCCGGGGGTTTACGTTATCTAATTAAATCCGCCGCATTTTTCAAAACCTTCGCGTTGAGCCCTGAAGTACAGCACTTGGTCCTGTGGCCTCTCCCGTGTATGGCGGCTATAGCCCCATGGGGGCTACACCTGACCCGATACAAAGGCTCCGCTTGAATCGGTAAAGGGTTTGCCGTAGAGATATTCAAACAAAAACCGCATGTCCTCCGGGGCCATGTTAAAGAACCGGCAGCCGAAGTATCCCAGGACGTTGTCCTTGTAGCGCCGGACAATTTTGGCGGTGGCCTTAATGGTCCGTTTTGGGGCAAAAAGCCTTACCGCCAGTTCACTGTCCGGAAGCAGGGCACTGGAAAGGCCCGAATGGGGGTAAGAAAAAAGCAGCCCCGAGGCGCTGACATCCATAATCTTTCCCTCAAAGGGCTCGTTTTTAATCCGCCCCTTGTCAAAGTACCCGTTGATTTTTAAGGAAAAAGCCAATACCTTGGCAAATTGATAAAGGACTTCAATGACGTTATAATCAAAGGGAAGCTTCCCCTCTTTGTTGATCCAAATATGGATATAGCCGATCACATACTCCTGAAAAAGGATCGGCGCCCAGGCATCGGAAAAGAATCCCGCATCGAATTTCTGCTTAATAAAACGGTTCACCGCCTCATCCAGATAGACCGGATCGACCCCGGTACTTTCCAGGTGCCGGCGGAACATTTCTTCGGTAATAAGGCGTTTTTTGGGATACGGGTCGGACTGGGGAAAATTTGCCAGGGTAGAAGGAAGGTACAGGGTTTTTCCCGTTTCTGCCACAATCCGCTCTTCTATGGTTTGGGGTTTGGCCTCTTTAAAAATCATCATTTTATACCCGCTGGCAAAACTCCGGATCCAAAGGGCCATTTGATCGATAATCCCCTGTAGGTTTTTGGGATCAACCTTGTTCATCCAATCGCCGATTTCCCCGCTTTCGTATTCCTGCACCTTGGGATATTGAAGGGCAAACCGGTCCCCCTGAAAGGTAAACTGCACTTTTAGATCCTCGGGGCTGGAAACCCGGGAGTACGAACGGTCCAGGTTTTTATACAGGTATTCCGGCGCCGGGGCAACCACATGTTCACCGGTTATCGCACTTACTTCAATAGAAAAAATAATCACCTGGCTTTTATAATCAAAGAGAAGTTCCAGTTTTTTACGGGGTTTTAGCCCCGCGATGGGCCGGTCGGACCTAAAGTACACTTCGTTTTTGGCGGGTTTTTCCATGTAAAGGATATATTCGGTCCTGTCGTTTAAATACATCACCGGTATTTGTTCGTCGTAAAGGACCTTGAGTAAAAAATCCTTTTCTATGCGCTTTATTGGCGTTGCCATACCGTAATCCTAAAAAAAACGCTCGTAGGGGGTCATTTCCGCAGCCCCGGGGCTATATTTTCCTTCGGCAAGACTGCGGGGCGCCTCAAGTAAAATATCATCCACCGTCCACCGGGGGGCGGTTTCCCCGGAAGTGGCGGCTTCTTCCTGCCGCAGGTACAGTTCGCCGGTGATGCCCTTTTCCCTGCCAAGGAAGCGGACCAAAAACGAGATGCTGCCGTCGTTTTCCATCCGGCCGCCCCCAATGCGCCAGGCCCTAATTCCCAGGCCGGCAATGGGTTCCATCACCGCGGTCCGCCTGTGTTCCGGTAAAGCCGCCGTTCTGCCCTGGGCCGAAACCAGGTCCGCCAAAAACCGCCGGGCCGCCTGGTAGGAACCTTCCGGCGCATCCCCCTGTCCCAGTTCGCCAATGACATAATCCCTGGGAAACCGGGGTTCTTCCCCATATTGGGGCCGAAGCAGTTCACGGGGAAGGGTAGCGGGTCTTTCGCCGGATATTTGTCCGTAGAGAACCAGGCCAAAAAAAAGCAAAAGTATAATGCCCAGGACTTTTTGTCCCATGGATGTATTGTACCGATCCTGCCTTGAAAGGGCAACATCTTTTTTCTATTATTAGTTCCTATTATGGGGAAAACGGTTCTTTCTGTCCTGCAGCGGGGTTTTAGCGTTCCTATCCGGGATTCTCTGTGGGGCCATATCTACCTTACGCCGGAACTGGCGGCCCTGACCGTATCCCCCCCCTTTATGCGGCTTAACCGGATCTTCCAGTTGGGTCCCGCCTACTGTGTCTATCCCGGCGCCACCCATACCAGGGCCGGCCATTCCATTGGGGTATACTACCTTTCCCGGCGGCTTTTAATAAACCTCTGCGAGCGGGGCGCATCCTGGCTAAACCCCCAGGGGGCCCTTTCTTTCCTCTGCGCCGCCCTGTTCCACGATCTGGGGCATTTTCCCTATGCCCATTCCCTTAAGGAACTTCCCCTGGCGGACCACGAAAAACTCGGGGGGGAGATTATCATGACGGAGCCCCTTAAGAGCCTTATTGGCAAGACCGGGGCGGACCCGGCATTGACCGCCGCCATTGTGGACAAGACCGGGGATGACAGGGGAAACGGCGAGTTGGTTTTTTTTAGGCGGCTCCTTTCCGGCGTGCTGGACCCGGACAAACTGGACTACCTTAACCGGGACGCCCGGTACTGCGGCGTTCCCTACGGCGCCCAGGATGTGGATTTTATTTATTCCAGGCTTTCTCCCCACCGGGAACGGGGGGTCGAGATCGATTCCCGGGGTATACCCAGCGTGGAATCGATCCTCTTTTCCAAGTACCTTATGTACCGTACCGTGTACTGGCACCGGCAGATCCGCTCCGCCACGGCGATGATCAAAACGGCCCTTCTGGCGGGACTTAAAAAGGGGGTCATTGTCCCGGAGGATCTGTACAACCTTGACGACCAGGGGCTTTTTTCCATGATGGGGGAAAAAAACTTTGCCCCCTTTTCCTTAGCCGGTTTGGTCCAGGACGGGAAACTGTTTACCCAGGCAGCGTCTTTTCCATTTGACGGGGAAAAACACGAAGCGCTGCGATGTATAAAAAACCGGGCCCTCCATGAAGAAGCCCTGGCGGCGGAGATCCGCCGGGTCACGGGAAAAAACATCCCCGGCGAATCCCTAATTATTGACCTGGGAGAAAGGGTCTCCTTTGAAACGGACCTTTTTGTCCGGGACGAAGGAGCAAGTTTTGGGGAAAGTTCCAGCGCCTTTAAGGAGGGGGTTTTGGCGGCCTTTGTTAATTCACTTCAGATGGTGCGGATTTTTACCGCCGAACCGGTGGAAATCTCCATGGATGTATTGAACAATACCGAAAAATGGTTAAATTTATAGGGGGGATAAAAATGGAAATACACAATACCACGGAAGATCTTGTAATAGCGGAGGTGAATGCCCTCTGCGATTCCCTGGAAGCCGCCGGGGATCGCAAGATATGTACCTGCAGCCAATGCAGGCAGGATGCGGTCTGCTATGTTCTTAACCGCACCGAACCGCACTATGTGGTTTCCCACCGGGGGGCGGCCAGGATCAACCAGGAGGCGGATCAACAAAGCCGGGCGGATCTGACGGCGCTTGTTTATGAGGGCATTAAACGGGTAAACCATAACCTGCGGCCCTATTTTAGCCATGACAAGACCATGGAAGAAGAGGCCCTGGCGGATACGCCGGTTTTTAATATTCCCACCATCATGGGGCGGGTATTTAACGGCCTTAACTTTTCTCCCATATCCGGTGTAACGGTGGAGCTTCTCCAAAACGGAACCGGTACCCCCATGAAAGATAAAAATTGGCAAAACCCCTATACCCTTATCCCCAATACCAACGGAACCTTTACCTTTCTGCCCAAGCCCGTGGCCGCGGCCGCCGCCGGATCCCGGGGAACATTTCAATATACCATTAAAATAGTGTCGGAAAGTTTTGCGGAGCTAAACCATGTCTTTTCTATTCCCGTTATAAGCGAACAGACCAGTTCTTCCTTTTCCTTAACCAGAACCTTTAAGCTGCCGGATCTGTACCTTTTTCCTCCGGGGGAAGAAAAAAACCAGCTTATCATAAGCGAATAAAATGGCAGTTAAGGCGGCCATTGCCGGTCTGGGCCGTATTGCCAGTCTTCTGGAGGAGGATCCGCTGCGGGAAAAGCCCTGCACCCATGCGGGGGCAGTGGCGGCAAATCCCCGCCTGGTTTTATGCGGCGGGGCGGACACGGACGAAGAGCGGCGGCGGCTCTTCGCGGAAAAATGGAAGACCCCGGTCTATGCCGATGTGGAAACGATGCTGCGGGAACAGCGGCCCCGGATCCTCCATATTGCCACCCACCCCGATTCCCATTGGCGTTATTGTTCCCTGGCAGCGCGCTGCGGGGTTCCCGTGGCGGTCTGCGAAAAACCCCTGGCAGATACCCTGGGGGCCGCGGGGAAGATCGCCGCCCTGCACCGGTCCGGAAAAATTACCGTCGTAACCAACCACGAACGGCGCTATGCCGCCGATTACCACAGGGCCCGGAACATCCTTCGGGGGGGGCGCCTGGGCCCCCTCTGCGGGGTACGGGGCAGCCTGTACATGGGAAGGACCCGGCGGCTTTTGGATGTCCTGTGGCATGACGGCACCCACCTGGCGGATGCGGTGATGTTTCTTACCGGGGCGGCCCTTAAACACCGCAGAAGCTCCGGCGCCGCTTTGGGGAGCAGCACAGGAACGGCCTATCTTCTAGGATCCCTGGAGAACCCTTCGGTTGCCGCGGTCTCCATTTCTCTGCCCTTTCTTTTAGAACTGGGAGCAGGCCGGGATCATCTGGTCTTTGAAATAGAATTTTCCTGCGAACAGGGCAGGCTTAGAATAGGAAACGGAATTTTTGAAGTATGGGAAAGCAAAAAAAGCCCCTATGCGGAAAAATTTAAATCCCTGGAAAAAACAGAAGAAGGGTTTAACAAAAAAACCGGCTATTTTAGCGGCATGGTGGAGGACGCATTGTCCTGCGTCCTGAATAAAGAACACATTCCGCTCTCAAGCGCCGGCGATGGTTTTCGGGTAATTAAATACCTTCATACAATACAAGCCTGGCGTTGAACCGTTCCCGCCCTTGGCGCTTAGATTACTTAAATTCTGCGGGCCCAGGGCCGCGTCTAGGAGCCTTCGCACTAGGAGTTTTGTTGCGTCCAATCAAAGTGGAAAACGAATTCCACGGCCGCGTAGTTGCCGGCGCCGCTGCTTAGTGGGGAGCTTCATTCCGCAGACAGGGTTTCCCGCAGCAGCCGCAAAAAGTCATGGCGGCCTATCTCCCGGCCCCCCAGACTAAGGAGGTGATCCGTGGGAACCTGGCAGTCGATGAACAGCACACCCCGTTCTGCAAAAAGGTATTTTGCCAGGGAAAGGAAGGCCGCTTTGGAAGCGTTGGGTACCCTAGAGAACATCGATTCGCCGCAGAAAACCCTGCCTATCCGGACGCCGTAACAGCCCCCCGCCAGGGTTCCGTCCCGCCGGCTTTCCGCGGAGTGAATATGGCCAAGCCTGTGGAGTTCCGTATAAGCGGCGATAATGTCTTCGGTGATCCAGGTGCCCCCCTGGCCGGGTCTGTCCGTTTCGGCGCAGCCCCGTATTACCCCGGCAAAATCCGTGTCGATGGTTATCTCGAAACTGCCGCCGCGCAGTATCCGCCGCATGGATTTTGACACATGGAGGGTTTCGGGAAAAATCACACACCGTGGATCCGGGGACTGCCACAGTACGGGATCCTCCCGGTTGTACCAGGGAAAGATCCCCTGTTCGTAGGCGGAAAGGAGCATCCCCGGCGAAAGGTTTCCCCCCAGGGCAATGACATTACCCGGGACCGTATCGGGATCGGGAAAGGGATAGCGTTGGTCCTCTGTAAAATAAGGAAAAGCCGGATCCGGCCCCGGACGGTACGGTCTGTGCTGCCGGCCGGAGCCGGGCATTAGGAGGGCGCCGTTTCTGCCACGGCGCTTTCCACTATTTCTATTCTGTATTCGCCGTCGCTGTAATCGGCCCTGGTCCGGCCCCCTTCGCAGAGCCGTCCAAAGAGTACTTCGTCAACAAAGAAGGTTTTGATCTTCTCTTCCACAAGCCGTCCGGCGTTTCTTGCGCCAAAATCCCTGGAATAGCCCTCTTCGGCAAGCCTGTTGATGCAGGTTTCCGTTACCTCCAGGGTAACGTTCTTTTCCGCCAGCTGTTCCTTAAATACCGCCAGTTCCTTGTTGATAATGGATACCATTATTTCCCTGGACAGGTGCCCAAAGCGGATCACCGCATCAAGGCGGTTGCGGAATTCCGGGGTAAAGATCTTTTCCACCGCTCCGTCCACGGCGGTTTCGTCGTTGACCCTTTCTCCAAAACCGATAAGGCTCTTCCCTATTTCTCTGGCGCCGGCGTTGCTGGTCATAATAAAGACAACGTTTCTAAAATCCGCCTTGCGGCCGTTGTTGTCCGTTAGGGTGGCGTAATCCATAATCTGAAGAAGGATATTATAAATGTCCGGGTGGGCCTTTTCAATTTCGTCCAGCAGTACCACCGCATGGGGCTGCTTTCGCACCGTATCGGTTAAAAGACCGCCGTCTTCGTATCCCACATAGCCCGGGGGGGAACCGATGAGCCGCGACACGGTGTGTTTTTCCTGGTATTCGCTCATGTCAAAACGGTGCATGGGCACTTCCAGAATACCGGCGAGGCTCCGGGCAAGTTCGGTTTTTCCGACCCCGGTGGGGCCCACAAAGAGGAAATTCGCCACCGGTTTATTGGGGGAGCGAAACCCTGCCCGGGACCGTTTTACCGCGTTAACCACGGCGCTTACCGCCTGGTCCTGTCCGAATATGCGCTTTAGGAGTTCGTCCTTAAGGCTTTTAAGCCTGTCCTTTTCGTTCATCCCCACGGAACGTTCGGGAATCCGGGCTATCTTGGAAACCACCATTTCGATCTCGCCGATGCCTATGTTAATAAAATCCACCGTCCCTTCCTGGACGCTGGCGCTTCCGGATTCGTCCTGCGCCGGAATCGGGCCCGAAAAGGTTCCGCCGGTTTCTTCGCGGTACTTTGCCGGTTGCGTGGGTGCGGTCCTGTCCCTGTATTCTTCCTGCCCGGAAATTCCTTCCTGCTCCCGGTTCTTTTCAGTTTCCGGTTCCCCGGTTTCTTCCTGTCCGTACTTGTAGGCCCGGATGCGGACAAAGGCCCCGGTCTCGTCAATAACGTCGATGGCTTTGTCGGGAAGCCGGCGGTCGGTTATGTACTGGGCGGAAAGTTTAACCGCCCCCTCCAGGGCTTCGTCGCTGTAATGAACCTGGTGGTAGTCTTCGTATTTAGTTTTAATCCCCCGGAGGATCGCTATGGCGTCTTCTTCGCTGGGTTCGTTAATATCGATTTTCTGAAAACGCCGGGAAAGGGCCCGGTCTTTTTCAAAGAATTTGCCGTATTCCTCGTGGGTGGTACTTCCTATGCAGCGGAGCTTCCCCGATGCCAGGGCCGGCTTTAATAAATTGGACGCATCCAGGGCGTTCCCCGAAACAGAACCGGCCCCTACCAGGGTATGAATTTCGTCTATAAACAGGATGGCCCTTTCTTTTTTGAGCATTTCTTCGATAACCCGCTTGATCCGCTCTTCAAAATCGCCCCGGTACTTGGTGCCTGCCACCAGGGCGCCCATGTCCAAGGAAAAGATCGAAAAATCCCTTAGAGCCGGGGGTATCTGCCCCTGGACAATGCGCTGGGCCAAACCTTCGGTAATGGCGGTCTTGCCCACCCCGGCATCCCCCACATGGACGGGGTTGTTTTTAAGGCGCCGGCAGAGTACCTGGACTGTTCTGTCCAGCTCCGCCTCTCTGCCGATTACCGGTTCCAGCCGGCCCTCCCGGGCCAGGGAGGTAAGTTCCGTGGCAAAGCGTTCCAGGGCGCTCTTTTTTCCCGTCCCCTTGGGCCGGACATTTTCGCCCCCTTCGGCTTCTTCCTCGGGCCTGGGCTGTTCCTCCCGCCGGGGGGGGGGGCGTGCCGGCATGGTACACCTCCTCCCCCTCGTAACCGTGGGAAAGGATATTTACCAGGTCAAAGCGCTTTACCCCCGCCTTACGGAGGTAATAGGCGCAGTAATTTCGTTCTTCGTCAAAAAGAGAAACCAGAATATCCGCCACATCCAGGGTATCCCGCTGGGAGCTTTGACTTTGTATCACCGCCCGTTCCAGCACACTTTGGAAGCCCACCGTCTGGGTGGGCTCTGAATTGTCCACCATCGGAACTTTCTGTTCTATATAGGTTTCCAGCCCCGTCTTAAGCTGTTCCAGGTTGGCCCCGCAGGCCGTTAGGACCCCCTGAACTTCGTCGAAGGACAGGGCCGCGTAGAGAACATGCTCCGGGGTTAGGTATTCATGGTTTCGAACCTTGGCCTCGTTGTAAGCGGCGTTGATAATGGCTTGGACATGGCGGCTTATTTTCATATGGCACTCCTTATCAAAGATACATTAGAATACCGGTAATTTCAACGGCGAAAACAGGGAGATCCCCTCTTTTTAGCAATTCCTTCCCTGACAAATCCAAATCCATGGAGAATAGTACGCTTTATCGCAAAATGTATAAAAATTTACGGTTACCGGGCTGCGGCGGACCTTTGGTCCGATGGAGTTTGCAGGGTAAAAAATCGCCTACCCGGTGATTTTTAAGGGTTTTATGCACAAGCGCAGCAGGTTCCTAGGCCTTTTCCACGATGCATTTTAACGGAAAGCTGTTTTGCCGTGCAAGAAAATGAACATGGTTAGCCTTGGTTTGAGCTATGTCATAGGGATAAACCCCCACCGTTCCCTTTCCCTTTTGGTGAACATCCAGCATGATCTTGGTAGCATCCTCCCGTTTTTTGTGGAAAACGATCATCACCACTTCTACCACAAATTCCATGGGGGTAAAGTTGTCATTAAGCAGTATGACCCGGTATTCCTCCGGTTCCTTAAGTTTGTGTTTCTTTTTATCAAGCAGCTTTGTACCGTCTCCTGGCATCTCAATTTTACAGTATAACAGAAAAAAGGGGGTTCCACAAGCGGACGGCGGAATTCTGCTCCGCGGAGGCTCATTCGAAAGTCTGGTTCAATACCCCGGAGCTTGCCGCGGCGGCCCAAAGGCCATTGCTTAAAATGATCCGGTATCGTATATTGAAAGTATAAATCTAAGGCTGCTCCCCAAAAAGCTGAGGTTTTGGAAAGCCTCTAATTTATGGATTATGACGGATATGGCAATAGGCATGGCCGTAAAATGTATAAGCCCCCGGGAAACTGCAGAAAAAGCACCCTGTGGTATTGCATATGAATGACCCGCTGCGAATGAAGCGTAATAAACTGCTGGATGGAACTATCCTGGGGGCCCTCTTCGATCTTGACGGTGTCCTGGTGGATACCGCCAAATACCATTACCTAGCCTGGAAGCGGCTGGCGGAGGAGCTGGGTTTTTGCTTTACCGAAGCGGATAATGAACGCCTTAAGGGGGTAAGCCGTCTTCGTTCCCTGGAAATACTTCTTGAGGTGGGCCATCGTTCAATGAATGGCGAAGAAAAGGCCGCGGCCGCCGAAAAGAAAAATGCATGGTATGTGGAATACCTTTCCACCCTCGATACGGGGGCCCTGCTTCCCGGTTCCCGGGAATACCTGGAACAGCTCCGGCTGGGGGGCATAAAAACCGCCCTGGGTTCGGCCAGCAAAAACGCCCCCCTAATCCTGGAGCGGCTTGGCATTACCCCCCTTTTTGATGCAGTAATCGACGGCAACCTGGTAAGCCGGGCAAAACCCGATCCGGAGGTGTTCCTTCTGGGGGCGGAAAAACTTGCCCTGCCCCCCGGTTCCTGCGTGGTCTTTGAAGATTCTGCGGCGGGCATAGAAGCGGCCAGGGCCGGCGGCATGAGGGCCATTGGGGTGGGCAGGCCCGAAAATCTTCCCGGTGCGGAACTGTACATCAATTCCCTGCAGGATCTGCTGTAAAAGGCCATGGGCCTCCGCGTTGTAAGCCGCGGATGTTAACCCGGACTATCCAATACCGAAGAGCAGCCCCTCCCCTTGCCAAACAGTCAGGTAAAATCGTAATATGTTTTACTAAATTTTACTTCTTTTAAAACCGCATTTTCGCAGCCCCAAGGCGGGGAAATGCAATTCTATGGAGTACAAAATGGCCATAGGCATACGGGAAATTGCCGCAGCGGCGGGGGTTTCAATTTCTACGGTTTCCAATGTTTTAAACGGCAAATCCAATGTGGGGAATAACACCCGGGAACTGGTACAGCGCCTTTGCAAAGAAATGAACTATATCCCCAACGCCGCGGGAAAGGGCCTTAAATCCGGAAGAAACCGGACAATCCTGTTTAACTTTAGCGATTTTGACCGCAGCTTCTACCTTAAAATTATAGAGGGGATCCACGATTATGCCGGCGAAAATAACTACGATCTGATGATCTGTACCACCAAATCCTGCGAAAAATACATGCGCAGCAGCCTTACCAACGGCTGCATTATCCTGGACGAAAGAATGAAAAACGAAATCCTTCTCCGGGCGGCGGCGGTCCAATACCCCGTGGTGGTGCTGGATCGGCGGCTGCCCCATCCCTGTATAAAAAGCGTGGTGGTGAACAACTACGATCCCATGGCCGAACTGATCCGGGAAACGGTCCGCCGGGGGTACCGGAAATTTGCCTTTGTCGGCGGTCCCAGCCACACCGACGATAACCGGGAACGGTTTGCCGCCTTCCAGGCGGTGCTGCAGGAAGGGGACATTCCCTTTTCCCGGGAACACTACTTTTCCGGGGATTACCGGGAAAAGAGCGGCTACCAGGCGGCAAGGATATTTCTTTACACCCGGCAGCTGCCGGAAATTTTTGTCTGCGCCAATGACAACATGGCCATGGGTGTTATTAGGGCCCTGAAAGAAGGGGGCTGCCGGGTCCCCGAGGATGTGGCGGTCACGGGCTTTGACAACTGCGAATTGGCCGAAACCATCGGGCTTACCACGGTACATATCCCCAATTACGAACGGGGCTACCTGGCGGCCCGTTCGCTGATCGAAAATATAGAGGGGAGGAATAATTTTGCCCCGGTGATCCTCAACGCCACCGTAAGCTGGGGAAAAACCCTGCATACGAAAGCAATTCCGGTCTAATTTTAGTAAAATTATGTAATATTTTAGTAAAATTATCTTGCAATTTTACATAATTTATTTATTTTTACCGGTTATTCCGGTAAAATCCAAAAAAATAAAATATTTCTTGACAAACCATAAAGCATAGCTTAGAATTCCAGTAAAACGTTTTACAAACCAACGGAGGTTAGTATGAAACATGTAAGAACCCTGGTTCTATGGTGCGCCGGTGCGGGCCTTTCTCTTTTGCTTTTGTCGGGATGCTCAAAGAACCAATCCAATGAAAATAAGCTTATTATTTTCCAATCCAAGGTCGAGATCACCACCCAGCTTGAAGAAGCCGCCAAGGCGTATCAGCAGGAGACGGGGGTGGAGGTAGAGGTATGGAGCACCACCGGGGACGATTATTTTCTCCAACTGCGGAACCGGCTGGCTAATAACCAAGGGCCGGATCTGTTTAACCTGCGGACCGATGCGGAGATTGGCCAGATGGCCAATTACCTGGAAAATCTGGGGGATCTTCCGGTGGCGCAAAAGATCGCCGCCGATCTCCTCGGTAAATCCGGGGATACGGTCATCGGCATTCCCTACACCATCGAGGCCTTTGGCTTTGTCTACAACAAGGGCCTGATAGATCCCTCCAAAATTACCGGTTACGACAGTTTTGCCGCCATGCTCCGGGAACAAAAGGCCCGGGGTATTAACGGGGCGGGCCTTTCCCAGGAGGCGTATTTCCTTATCGGTCATATCCTTAACACCCCCTTTGCTGTCCAAAGCGATGTCCGGGGTTTTATCGACCGGCTTAACAAGGGGGAGGTAAAAATGGCCGATACGCCGGAATTCCAGGAGTTTGCCCGGTTTATGACGGCCATTCGGGATAATTCCTACAATCCTCTGGAAGTAAACTACGACCGGGAATGCGGCGACTTTGCCACGGGGAAAACCGCGGCGATCCACCAGGGAAACTGGTGCTATTCCATGTTTGCCGACTACGATGTTAATTTTGAAATGGCCTTTATGCCCTTTCCCCTGGGGGGAAACGACCGGATCGCCGTGGGGGTCCCTTCCTGGTGGTGCATTAACTCCCAGACCTCGGCTCCTAAGAAACAGCTTGCCAGGGATTTTATCGAATGGCTCTACACCAGCGAAACCGGCCAGCGGTACCTTTATGGTGAATTCCAATTTATCCCCCTCATAAGCGGCGCCGGCGCCGGGTCCCTGGATCCCCTGTCCGCCGACGCTTCCCGGTACGCATCGGCCGGTAAAATTATTCCCTGGGCCTTTAACTTTTGGCCCGCGGGGATTATCGAAGTTCACCTGGCCCCGGCGGCGGAGCAGTTCTTTGCCTCCCGCATGAGCGCCGAAGAATTTCTTGTAAGCCTGGACAATGCCTGGGTAGAGGCGAATAAATAGGCGTCCTTGGAACCTGGGAAACTTCCGCAGGTTCCAAGGTATCCGGGGTATTGCGGCGGGGCAGTATTCCATGGTATTGAAGGAGGGATTATGCGACACATCCGCAGCGCCGGCTGGTATATGCTGTTTACGGTTCCCCTGTTGTTTGTTTTTACCACGGTGGTACTTGTCCCGTTTATTACCGGAATCGGCTACGCCTTTTTTACCTGGGACGGACTGCCCCTTAATCCCAAGATCTTTGCGGGGCTGTCCAATTTTATCCGGCTGGGGGAAGATCTGCGGTTCCGCGGATCCGCGGCGTACACGGTTATTTTTACGGTCCTGTCCATTGTTACTATCAATGTCCTGGGCCTTGCTTTTGCCCTTATTGTTACCACCGGGCTTAAGGTGCGTAATGCCGCCCGGACCATGCTTTTTGCTCCCTATATGATCGGAGGGCTTATCCTGGGGTATGTCTGGAAATTTATCCTTGGCGAAGCCTTTAAGTCCATAGGAGAGATGACGGGGCTTACGCAGATTTTCTTCAACTGGCTGCTGGACCCAAAGATGGCCCTCATGGGCCTTTCCGCCGTAACCACCTGGCAGATGGCCGGTTATATCATGATCATCTATATTACCGGCATCCAGTCCATCCCCGACGAGGTAATCGAAGCGGCCCATATGGACGGCGCGGGCTTTTGGACCACCCTGTTTAAGATCCGGTTTCCCCTGATAATGCAGTCCTTTACCATCTGTCTTTTTCTTTCCCTGTCCTATTGTTTTAAAATCTTTGACGTGAACCTGTCCCTTACCGGGGGCGGTCCCTATAATTCCACCGAGCTTTTTGCCATGAACATTTACCACGAAATTTTCTTTCTAAACAATTACGGTTACGGCCAGGCCAAGGCCATTGTTTTCTTTATTATTGTGGCGGTGGTTACCACCATTCAGGTAAGCATCACCAAAAGACAGGAGGTGGAGATGAAATGAAAAACCCCGCCAAACCCTTTATTTTAAATGCCGCCTGCCTTGTCTTTTGCCTGTTGTACCTGTTTCCCGCATATATAGTCCTGGTTAATTCCTTTAAAAACCGGGCGGAACTATACGAAAATATCCTGGCCCTTCCTAAGACATTCAGCTTCCAGTATTATGCCGACGCCATGGGCAGAATGAATTTTCTTTCGGCCCTGGGCAACTCCTTCTTTGTTACGGTAATTTCTATCTTCTTTATTGTGGTTTTTTCTTCCATGTGCGCCTGGATGCTGGTGCGGGAAAACAACCGGATTTCCAAGCTTATTTTTATGATCTTTGTGGTCACCATGCTTATTCCCTTCCAAACCCTTATGATGCCCCTGATGCAGGTCATGGGGGGAATCCATGATAAGCTGGGGATCCCCATGGTAGACACCCTGGGGGCCCTGGTTTATATGAACATAGGCTTTGGCGCCAGCATGGCGGTGTTCCTGTACCACGGCTTTATCAAATCCGTGCCGGTGTCTTTGGAAGAAGCGGCGATTATTGACGGCTGCAACAAGTTCCAGGTTTTTTGGCACATAGTCTTTCCTATTCTTAAGCCGGTGACCGTCACCGTCATGGTGCTGGACGTAATCTGGATATGGAACGATTACCTTCTTCCGTCGCTGGTGTTGACCAGCAAGGCCCACAGGACGATCCCCCTTTCAACGGCGTCTTTCTTTGGGGAGTTTACCATCCAGTGGAACATGGCCATGGCGGGGCTGATGCTTACTATTATTCCCGTGGTACTGTTCTATCTTTTTTCTCAAAAATACATAATCAAGGGAGTGGCCGCCGGCGCGGTAAAGTAGTGTGCAGTACCGGAAAAAGATACAAGCGGATGATCCCGGCGCATTGCTGCTGGACGAAACGCTCTTTCATAACGCCAACGGTTATCTGGGGGTGCGTTCCAATTTTGAAGAGGGCTATGCCGAAGGGATAGAAACGATCCGGGGCTCCTACATAAACGGGGTCTACGACTTTGTCCGGATGAAGCAGGCGGAAAAGCTCTATGGCCTGGTGGAAGAAAAGCAGACCATGGTGAATGTGGCCGATACCCAGGGGATTAAACTTTTTCTTGGGGGCGAAGAATTCAGCCTCTTTAGCGGGCAGATACTTAGGGCCGAACGAATTCTGGACATGGAAAAGGGCTATACCGGGCGCCATATTATCTGGCGGTCCCCCCAGGGCAAGGAGGTCCGGATGGACATACGCCGGGTGGCGTCTTTTACCCGGCTTCCCCTTTTTTTTATTGACTATTCCGTTACCGCTTTAAATTTTCAGGGGAACCTGCGCATTATTTCTACCCACCGGGGGGATGTAAAAAATTACAGCAACCCCGGGGATCCCCGGGTGGCCGCCGAAAGTCTGCGGCACCTTCTTCCGGTCCGGTGCAGGACCGAAGGGGCCGCTTCGTTTATTGTCAGCGAAACCTCGAAATCGGGGCTCTTGGTTTGTACCGCGGTGGATCATGCCGTAGAAGGGGGCCGGGGAATTACCCTTAGCACCGAAGCCTACCCGGAGGGGGCTAAGACACAGATCGGCGGCATCCTTGAAAAGGGAAAAACCCTGCGGCTTTTAAAGTACGCCGTTTTTACCGACAGCCTGCGATGGGAGGACTGTGAAGAAGCCGCCGGGCAGGAACTGCGGGATGCGGTTTCTGCCGGCGCCGATGCCCTGTACCGCAGCCAGGAAAAATACCTGGGGGAATTCTGGGAGGGGGCCCTGCTGGAAATAGACGGGGACGAAAAATGTGCCTCTGCGGTGCGGTACAATATGTACCAGCTTCTTCAGTCCGCGGGCAGGGACGACCGGGGCAGCATCGCCGCCAAGGGATTAAGCGGAGAGGGCTACGAGGGACATTTTTTCTGGGATACGGAGATGTACATAGAGCCCTTTTTTACCCTAACCCGGAGCGCCATAGGCCGGAACCTTATTGCGTACCGTCATGCCGCCCTGGACGAGGCCCGGAAAAACGCCCGGCTCCTGGGGCATAAACAGGGGGCCCTGTTTCCCTGGCGGACGATCATGGGCAGGGAATGTTCCGGGTACTTTCCCGCAGGAACCGCCCAGTACCACATTAACGGGGATGTGGCCTGGTCGGTGGTTTCCTATTACCTTGCCACGGGGGATTTTGAATTTATTGCCGAAAAGGGGGCGGAGCTTGTCTTTGAATGTGCCCGGCTTTGGATCGATGCCGGCGCCTGGTACCGGGGGACTTTTCAGATCCACGGGGTAACCGGCCCCGATGAATATACCTGCATGGTAAACAACAATTACTATACCAACCGCTCGGCCCAGTTTAACCTCCATTGGGCGGTCCGGTTTTACCACATGCTTAAGAATGCACAGCGGCTAAACCCCCTGGCGGCCAAAATAGATCTAAGCCCCCGGGAGATCCAGACCTTTTCCCGGGCAGAAAAGGCCATGTACCTTCCCTACGACGAGGAACTGGGAATTAACCCCCAGGACGATTCATTCCTTTCCAAAAAAAAATGGGACCTGGCCGGTACGCCCAAGGAAGATTTTCCCCTGCTGCTCCATTACCATCCCCTTCACCTGTACCGTCACCAGGTATGCAAACAGGCCGATACGGTCTTAGCCCATTTTATTTTTGAAGACGGACAGAACAAAGAGCTTATACGAAGATCCTTTTTATACTACGAGGAAATAACCACCCACGATTCCTCCCTTTCAACCTGCATATTCAGCATCGTGGCCTCCAAACTGGGGTACCGCGAAAAGGCCTACCGTTACTTTGGCGATTCGGCGATGCTGGATCTGTACGATACCCACGGCAATACCAAGGACGGCATCCATACCGCCAACATGGGGGGAACCTGGATGGCCATTGTCTACGGTTTTGCCGGGCTGCGGATCAAGGAACGGGGCCTTTTTTTGAACCCCGCCATTCCCGATCCCTGGCAGAGCTACCGCTTTCGTATCCGTTACCAGGACAGCCTTATTCAGATCGGCATCAGCAAATCCACCCTTACCCTTACTCTGCTTTCGGGCACGGAAAAGCACATAACGGTATACGGCAAATCCTATACTTTACAAAAGACCCTTGCCCTTGCGTTACGGGGACCGTGACATAAGAGCGGGGGCCCCGTTTGTATGGGGCATCGCCATACGAGGACGGCATCAGTGTGGTTTAGAGCCCTTTGTTTTTCTATTGTCAGAAAGCCCCTAATATGGTATACTATAAAATGCGTGAAGTCTTATCTTTTTCTAATTTTGTCTTTTCTCGTAATCTTCCCTGGGTTTTCCCAATCCCAGGCGGGGCTTTCTATAATCCTGGAAGAAAATAACGGAACCCTTACCATTGTCCGGTGCAGGGGCTTTGTCAAAGAGGTGGTTATTCCCGAGGCCGTTAACGGCATGCCCGTCACGGCCATCGGCGACTATGCCTTTGCCGGAAAGGAACTTTCCAGTGTTACCATACCGGACAGCATAACCGCCATAGGCCGGGGGGCCTTTGCGGGGAACAAGCTGGCGGAACTTGTCATAGGGGACAATGTCAGCGTGCTGGGCACGGGGGCCTTTGCCAATAATCAGCTGGTTAGGCTTACCATAGGCCGGGGGGTGACGGTTATTCCCCGGGGGTGTTTTCAGGTTAACCTGCTCCGCTCCGTGGAAATTCCCGATACCGTAAGTGCCATAGAAGATTACGCGTTCTTTGGGAACCGTCTTACGGGGATAACTATCCCCGCCGGTATTACCGCCATAGGGGAAGGGGCCTTTGCCGGCAACCGGATCACCGTGCTTACCATAGGAGCGGGGGTGGAACGGATAGGGGACGGGGCTTTTTTTAATAACGAGCTTAACCGCATTACAATCCCCGAAGGGGTAGAAGAGGTGGGAAAGCGGGCCTTTAATAACAAACCCAAAAACAACAGCTTTAGCACCAGGGTCAACTACTACGACACCTATGAAAACCTGCTCTTTTCTACCGACGAAAGCTTTGATACCTACTACAATGCCCAGGGAAGAAAAAGCGGAACCTATGTTTATGCCGAAGGGTCATGGTCAATTAACGGCTAATCATGCACAGTAAGGATTTTTCATGATAGTAATGAAATTCGGCGGCAGTTCGCTGGCCGGCGCCGGGCGGATACGGAATGTGGGGGAAATTGTTCAGGGCAGAATTAAATATAAGCCCGTGCTGGTCCTTTCCGCCATGGGGGATACCACGGACTACCTTTTGGAAGCGGCCGCCGGGGCCTTAAACAAGGGGTTCGTCACCATAGAAAAGATAGAAGAGCTGTATCTTTCGGCAATTTCAGAGCTGGCCCTGGGGGCGCCGCTGCAGCGGGAAATCAAAAACCTTATTTGGGAACTGGGAAGCCTCCTTACGGGAATATCCCTTACCAGGGAACTAACCGGAAGAACCCGGGACTGTCTGCTGTCCTTTGGGGAACGGATGTCGGTCCGCATTGTTGCCGCATACCTGCGGACCCTAAAGTTAAACGCCCGGCCCATTGATGCCTGGGATGGGGGATTTCTTTCGGATTCCACCTTCGGCCAGGCGGAGCTGCGCAGGGAAAGCTGGGTCCGCATCTCCTCCTTTCTGCCTACCCTTATTGCAGAGGGGGTGCTTCCGGTAATTACCGGTTTTATTGCCAAGGACGAAAACGGAAACATCACCACCCTTGGCCGGGGGGGCTCGGATCTTTCCGCCACCGTTATTGCCGCGGCCTGCAAGGCCGGGGAAGTTCAAATATGGAAGGATGTGGACGGCATCCTTACCGCGGATCCCGCCGTGGTAAAGGACGCCCGCCCGGTGGATACGGTTACCTACGAAGAGGCGGCGGAACTTGCCTATTTCGGCGCCCAGGTATTGCACCCCCGGGCCATGCAGCCCTGTATGAAAACCAAAACCCCGGTACTGGTAAAAAATTCCTACAACCCCGCGGCCCCCGGCACCCGCATCGAGGCGGGGCCGGTTAAGAACGCCCCCCGGATCCGGGCTATCACCAGCAAGAAAAACATTACCCTGGTGGACATTGTGTCCACCCGCATGCTCGGCCAGCCGGGATTTTTAGCGGGGGTCTTTTCTGAATTTTCCAAGAACGGCATCTCCATCGACATGGTGGCCACCAGCGAAGTTTCCGTTTCCCTTACCTTGGACGGGGAAAAGGACCTGACCCCGGTAATGCGGGAACTTTCTGAATACGCCGGGGTGGAGGTAAAAACGGGCAAGGCCATTGTAACCATCATAGGGGATGTGCGCCGTTCTTCGGAAATACTGCACGAGGCCTTTGGAATTTGTAAAAAAACGGGAATTCAGGTGCAGATGGTTTCCCATGGGGCAAGCAAGGTAAACACCAGCTTTATTGTGAACGACGACGAAGCCCCCAGCCTGGTTAAGGAACTGCACCGGTTCTTTTTTGACGAAATGGCCGGCAAAAAAAAGCCGGCGCCTAAAGATTCTCCGTCCAAGGGGGGAAGCGCCTTGGATCCTAAAAAAAAGGAAGGCCGGTGAACATCGGCTTAATCGGGTACGGAAGGATGGGGCGGATCCTTGAAACCCTCTCCATTGCCAGGGGACACCGGATCGTGACGGTCCTGGATCCGGCCCACAGGCCCGGCGAAGCCTACGAACCCGCCAAGGCGGATGTGCTCCTGGAATTTACCGGCCCCGGAGCGGCGGCGGAAAACATCAAGGCCGCCGCCGCCGCGGGGATGGCGGTGGTTTCGGGATCCACCGGCTGGTACGATAAGCTCCCCGAGGTAAGCGCCGCCGTGGAAGCGGGGGGCGGGGCCCTGCTGTGGTCCTCGAATTTTTCCCTGGGGGTACAGATCTTTTTCCGCCTGGCGGCCTATGCGGCGGCCCTGATGGATCCCTTCGAGGAATACGACCTGGGGGGCCTGGAAATTCACCACAATAAAAAAGCGGACAGCCCCTCCGGAACCGCCAAAATTCTGATGGACCGGGTCCTGGCCGCCATGACCAGGAAAAAAAAGGTCCTTTGGGAACAGCCGGGGAACAGCCCGGAAAAAGACGCCGTTCATTTTACCAGCCTTCGGGTGGGATCGGTCCCCGGGATACATTCCCTGGTTTTTGACTCCCCCTCGGATTCCATAGAAATAAGCCATACCGCCCGCAGCCGGGAAGGGTTTGCCCTGGGTGCGGTCATCGCCGCGGAATGGCTGGCCGGTCCCCTTCCGCCGGGCGGCCCCCGCAGACGGCGGGGGGTATTTACCATGGATGATGTTTTAAAGGATATACTGCCATGAACAGGGAATTTAAGGGGGCCTACACGGCCCTGGTTACCCCCATGGGGGAAAACGGCGAAGTTGATTATGACGGCTTCCGCCGGCTTATTGCCTTCCAGATAGAAGCGGGCATCGACGGGCTGGTACCCCTGGGTACCACCGGCGAAAACCCAACCCTGGACGATACCGAAGAGGAGACCCTGATTAAAATAGCGGTGGAAGAAAACGCCGGCCGGGTACCCCTAATCATTGGGGCCGGGTCCAACTCCACCAGGCACATGGAAGGGTATGTAAAAAGGGCCCGGGATCTGGGGGCCGATGCGGTGCTGGTGGTAACCCCCTATTACAACAAACCCAACGATTCCGGGATACTACGGCACTTCGAAACCGCCGCCGCCCCGGGACTGCCGGTGATCATTTACAACATCGCCTCCCGAACCGGGCGGAACATACCCGTTTCCCTGATGGAAAAACTTGCGGACATTCCGGGCATTGTGGGGGTTAAAGAAGCTTCCGGCGATATTACCCAAATGATGGAAATAATCGATCGTATCGCCCTGCCCCGAAAAAACACCCCCCGGCCCTTTTGGGTCCTTGCCGGGGACGACAGCTTTACCCTGCCCCTCCTGGCCCTGGGGGGCGACGGGCTTATCTCGGTTATTTCAAACCTGGTTCCCAAAAAAATTGCCGCCCTGGTGGGGGCCTCGCTGGGGGGAGACTTTGCAGAGGCCCGCCGCCTCCACTATGAACTGCTCCCCCTAATGAAGCACGCCTTTATCGAAACCAATCCGGTGCCGATAAAGACCGCCATGAACTGGGCGGCCCTGCCCGCCGGTCCCGTGCGGCTTCCCCTGGGCCCTCTTTCAGCGGCCAGCGAAAAAATAGTGCGGCAGACCCTGCTAAATGCGGGGTTTGCCATAAAAGAGTAAGGTACAGGAGGCCCGGGATGAAACAGTCTTCCAAGGATTTTTCGTTAAAAAGACGGTTTACCTTTTTCTTTATCCTTTTTATTGCGGCCATTTATTCGGGGGTTCTTGTTACAGCGTACCGGCAGCTTATGGGATTGGCGGAAACGATCAGCGCCGAGCTTGGTATACCCATTGTAAAAAAGGCCATGGAACTTATCGACGGGGATGCCTTTGAACGGTTCAGTAAAAATCCAACCATGGAAGATCCCTATTTTAAGGAAACCCACCGCCAGCTTTTGAACCTTAAGGCAGAAACCAGCGCCATTTACCTTTATACCATGGCCCAGGCGGAAGGGACGGTCTTCCGGTACATCGTGGACGGCAGTGCGGCCCCCGGTAATACCGGAATCTTTTCTTCCCCCGGAACAGAAGAGGATATTAAACGGTACAGCAAACCCATTCTGCGAACCCTGGAAACCGGGACCATACAAACCAGCAGCATCGATTATGACAGTGAATGGGGCTGGACCATTTCCACCTACGGTCCAATCCTTAATTCCGCGGGAAAGCCCGTGGGATTTGTGGGCTGCGACTTCCAGGCCCATATAACCCAGCGCTTTCTGCCCCTGATCCTGCAGGAATTGATCGTATCCGCGGTTTTTGTCTTTGCGGGGCTTGCCGCATACCTGTATATGATCCGGGGGGTAAACCGGCAGAACCGGCGCCTGCGGGAACTGCGGGATGCCGCCGAGGCGGCCCGGGCGGCGGCGGAAGCGGTTTCCCGGGATTTAAAGGACGAGCGGGACACCATCAACGCCATGAAGGACGCCCTTAAGGTGGGACTCTTTTTTATGGACAAGAATTTTATTATCCAGGGAAATTATTCCCGGGCCCTGGAAACTGTTTTGGATATAGATAACCTGGAGGGCAAAAAATTTACCGATCTCCTTAGCCCCCAATTACAGGAACAACGGCTTAAAAACCTTATGGAGTACTTTGTACTTATCTTTAACCGGGCCCGGGCGGAAAGCCATAAACTTGACGCCAAGATGCTTGAAAACCTTAACCCCATCCAGGAAATGGTGTACCAGAGCCCTAAAACCAAGGCCGAAAGGATCCTCCGCTGCACCTTTGTCCCTGTGGACCGGGGCCAGGGCAGACTGTTTATCCTGGGAAACCTCCAGGACATAAGCCACGAAAAACGGCTGCAACAGGAACTGGAAGAAGAGACCGCCAAGAACACCCCAAAAAACTAAGCGGTTCCGGAAACAAAGCTGTGGAACAGCCCCGCACAGTCCACAGGACCAGCGGGAAAACGCGGCGCCTGCGCACCGCCTTCGGAAAGCAAGCCCCCGGCGTATTGCATAAATATACCAAAATATGCAATTATTATTCATGGACCGGAAAGAACTAGAGGAAACCGCCGCCTTGGCCCACCTTAACATCAACGGGGAAGAACTTACCGCGGCCCTTCCCGCGTTCGAGCAGATGCTTGGATTTTTTGCCCTCATGCAGGGGGCGGATGCCGAAGTCCCCGTTCCGGCGGCGGGAATAGCCTCCGGTCAGGCCGCAGGTTCAGCCCTGGTAAACAGCGGCCATTTTCGGGGGGATGCGGCGCCGGCCGGCCAAATCCCGGTTTCCCGGGACGACTTACTTAAAAACGCCGGCGACCGGGACGGCGCCTTTATTGTAATCCCCAATGTGTTATAAGCAGGAAATAACCCATGTCCTATGAACCACCCGAAGGCTTTCTGCCGTACCTTGCGGCCTGGGAAGAAAAAATCGGCGCCTTTATTGACCCAGGGGGGGGGGAAGCCTCCCCCCCCGTTCCGAAGCCGGAGGCTTCTCCACTCCCCCCTCTGCGGGGCACCGTGGCCCGCCCAGGGCAAAACCATGACGGCCTTTCCGCCCCGCAACGCCCCGGCCTTCCCGAAAAAGCCGCGGCCCTTATCAGGGACATGCCCTTTGCGGTAAAAGACAATATCGCCGTAAAGGATTTTTCCCTAAGCTGCGGCTCAAAACTCCTGGCCGGTTTCCGGTCCCCCTACACGGCCACCGCGGTCCTGGCCCTCCAGGCCGCCGGCGCCGAAGTTATCGGCAAAACAAACCTCGACGAATTTGGCATGGGCTCTTCAACGGATAATTCGGGCATTAAACAAACCAACAACCCTTGGGATACAAGCCGGGTCCCCGGCGGTTCCTCCGGCGGATCCGCCGCCGCAGTGGCCGCCGGGATCGTTCCCTTTGCCCTGGGCAGCGATACCGGGGGATCGGTACGCCAGCCCGCGGCCTTCTGCGGAGTGGTGGGTCTTAAGCCAACCTATGGCGCCGTTTCCCGCTACGGCCTTGTGGCCTATGCCTCAAGCCTGGAAGGCATAGGGATCCTCGCCGATACCGCCGCCCGGACCCGAGCGGTCTTTGCCGCAATCCGCGGCCGGGACCCCCTGGACGATACCTCCCGGGATCCCCCCGCCGGAGCGCCGCCCCTCTATGCGCCGGAGAAAAACCCTGGCCCGGATTCCCGGAGCGGCCCATACCCCGCCGGCGAAACCGGCGGTAAAACCCCGGGAACTATCGCCGGCTTCACCATCGGGGTCCTGTCCCCGGAAGCGGTGGCCCAGGCGGTGGCCCAGGCCGCCGCCGCCGGCCCCGCCGGCGAAACCGCATCCCTGGAAATCGCCGCCCAGGCCGCAGAACTTGAAGCCGAGGTCCGCCGGGGCTTTGAACTTGCCAAGGAACGGTTTGCGTCCATGGGCTGTACCCTGGTGGACGTGGAAATACCCCGCCTTAAATACGGCGTACCGGCGTACTACACCATTGCCGCCGCCGAAGCCAGCGCAAATCTTGCCCGCTTTGACGGAGTCCGGTACGGCCGGCGCCCCCAGTGGGCGGAAAATCCCGACGAGCTTATCGACAAAACACGGGAAGAAGGTTTTGGCCGCGAGGTAAAACTCCGGATTCTCTTGGGAACCTTTGTACTCCGTTCCGGCTTCCAGGACCGTTATTATCTGCGGGCCCAAAGAATCCGGGCAGGAATTCGGTCGGATTTTGAAACCCTCCTGGGGACAGACCACGGCGAAGGCCCCGGCTATGGCAAAACTTCCGGCCATGGCAAAGTTCCCGGCGGCGGCCAGGACCGGAACCCCGGGGACCCGGCGCAGGACCGAGCCTCCGGTTCCGGCAAGGTTGATGCCATACTTTTGCCGGTATTCCCAAGCCGGGCCTTCGGACGAGGCCCCAGTTCCCTTTCCGCCTTTGCCCAGAAAGCCGCCGATCTCTATACCTGCTGTGCAAACCTCGCCGGTCTTCCGGCCATATCCTTTCCCGCATCCCTTGAAGGGGGACTCCCCGTGGGGGTCCAACTCTTAGGCCGGGCCTTCTCCGAAGCAAAACTGCTGGACCTTGTGGAAGCTTACGAAGGGGCCTATCCCTTTCCCCATCCGGAGGGGTACCGGACCTTTTGGAAGCCCCGGACAGGCTAAAACAGGTATGGACAATGTAAGCATAGTAAAGAGGAGTGAACCGTGTACCAGTCGTTTATAGGACTTGAAGTTCATATTCATCTTTTAACCAAAACCAAGGTATTCTGCGGCTGCCGTTCAGCCTTTGGGGACGAGCCTAACACCAATGTATGCCCCGTGTGTATGGGCTATCCCGGGGTGCTGCCCACCCTTAACCTGGAAGCAATGCGCATGGGATGCATGGTTGCCAAGGCCCTGAACTGCAGGATCCCCGAAAAAACCTGGTTTGAGCGTAAACAGTACTTCTATCCCGACATGACCAAGAACTACCAGATTTCCCAGTTTGCCTCCCCCCTGGGACAGGGAGGCTGCCTGGAGCTGGCAGGATTGGGGGCGGACGGAAAACAGATCAATAAAAAAGTTAGGATCAAGGAATGTCACCTGGAAGAGGATGCGGGAAAGATGATCCACACCGGAACCGTATCCCTGCTGGACTACAACCGGGCGGGGGTCTCGCTGCTGGAAATTGTTACCGAACCGGACATGGAAACCGGGGAAGAGGCGGAGTTGTTTATTCAGCAGCTTCGGCGGATGGTCCGTTACCTTGGGGTCTGCGACGGCAATATGGAAGAGGGCTCCCTTAGGGCGGATGCGAACGTATCGATTAACCTCCCCGGCAAAGGCCTGGGAAAAAAGGTTGAAATAAAAAATCTTAACTCCTCCCGCTTTGTTAGACTTGGCCTTAACTACGAGATTCGCCGCCAGGGCGAAGTCCTGGACGGGGGAAAAACCGTGGTTCAGGAAACCCGGCTTTGGAACGAAAACCGGGACGAGACCTTCCCCATGCGGCAGAAAGAGAACGCCCAGGATTACCGCTATTTTCCCGAACCGGACCTTCCCGTGTTCTGCCCCGACGAAGCCTTTCTTGCCTCCGTGGACAGCGCCATGGTGGAACTGCCCGCAGCCCGGCTTAAACGTCTGGCGGATGAATACGCCCTAACCGGCGAACAAGCCGGGCTTATCTGCGATGAAAAAGCCTCGGCGGATTATTTTGAGGCGGCGGTGGCGGCGGCAGTGGCGGGGCCGGAAGAGACCCCCTCTAAAACAGACGCTGCGGCCCGAATCGCCAAATGGTTTCTTTCGGATATAAAACACATCCTTCACCGGGACAGCCATGCGGACCTTGATTCCTTTCCCCTAAGCCCCACACGCCTGGCATCGCTGGTGCTAATGCAGGTCCAGGGTAAACTTACCGGAAAACTCGCCAAACAAACCCTGGAACTGGTAATATCCGAAAACAAGGACCCAAAGGCAATTGTACAGGCCCACAACTGGGAACAGATCACCGACCCGGCAGCGATTGCCGCAACCGCCCGGAAGATAATAGCCCAGGAAGAAACCACGGTAAACGAACTGCAAAACCTTGAATCGGAAAATAAAAAACGCCGCAAAACCCTCTTTGCCTATCTGGTGGGAAAAGTCATTGCCGCCACAGAAGGCCGGGCGGATCCCGGAATTGCCGGTGAACAGATCGAAAGATTGCTGGCGGAAATAAGGAATTTAAAATGATCCCACTTGTTTTCTATGAGAAATTGACCGTGTTCGACCATCATATCAATACGGTAACCGCAATCACTGGCTGTTCCTTTGTATAAAACAGGTATTGATTTTTCACATTCCACAAAAATCCCCTGTTGTGTCAATTCATGCGGTAAACAGGTTTGATAGGTACTCTCTAGTGTCCTGTCCCAGAAATGAATGGACTTCATATGCGCAATCCAGCACATTTTTGACGAGTTTTTCTTGTTCGCGCGTAATCATCTTTCTTCCCCTTGTGCGCCCGCGAACCGTAGGTTCATGCGCCTTGGTGGTTCCTAATTCTTGATTGGAAGGCCGGGTACATACCCCGGAGCTTGCTCCTGGGTTCTTCATTATTGTAATCAGGTCTTGATTTGTGGGTC
>JAISLT010000110.1 GCA_031277165.1 Spirochaetaceae bacterium | reverse complement strand
CAGATCATACACAATGCCGCACCCAGGGCGCTCCAGGATTTTCTATCGGGAAAGATCACAATAAGGATATACATAAGAACTGCAAGGGCCAGGACAATCCATTTGACAGACACGGACTCCTCCTTAATTTGTAAGCAGTTTACTTGACCTATATTACATCATATAATCGAAGGAAGGAAAAGCATATGATCATTGGCATCGACATAGGAAGTACCACCACCAAGGCTGTTTCGATCCAAAAGGGCCGGGTAATTCACAAGGTTAAAACCAAGGCTTTGGATGCGGTTACCTCCGCCACCGGAGCCCTGGGCAAGATGATTGTGGAAAACCACATTAAAATTAGCGATGTCCGGCGCATTATGATTACCGGGGCGGGGGCTACCAAATTGAGGGCCGATCTTTTTGGCATTCCCACCGGTTTCGCGGGAGAAATTGAATCCATAGGCATTGGGGGAATGTTTCTTGCGGGTCGGGATACTATTATAATTACCAATATTGGCACCGGTACGGCGATTATTGACGCCCGCCGGGATCGTATTTCCCACCTGGGCGGTTCCGGCGTGGGGGGTGGTACTATCCTGGGCTTGGCGAAGAAACTGCTGGGCCTGTCGGAATTCAGCGGTGTGATGGAACTGGCCGAACAGGGAAGGCTTAATCAGGTGGATCTGCTTATGGAAGATATTATGGAAACAGATCTAAGCTTTCTTAATAAAGAAAATACCGCCTCGAATTTCGGAAAGATGCTGGACAGTGCCCGGAACGAGGACATTGCCCTGAGCCTTCTTAATATGGTATACCAGGTGATTGGGATGCTTTCGGTCTTTGCGGCCCAGAGCAGGAATACCAGCAAAGTCGTGGTTACCGGGAACGGCAGCGGAAACCTTATTGGCCGCCGGGTGCTGGGGGCAATTACAGGAATATATAACGTAAGCTTTGAATACCCGGAGGATGCGGAATATACCACCGCCATTGGAGCGGCCCTTTCATGGGAGCGGATCCTGTAGGGGCCGCAAAATCTGGATAACCGGGGCGCCGTCTTCAAAGAGCCTGCGCAGGCAGATACGGTCCTTTAGCTTTAACCGTTCCCAGAGCCCCTCCTTTTGCAGTTCCATGGCGGCTTCGATAAAATCGTCCCTATTAAACTGCTTCTGCCCAGGGGGCTCTTGGGCTGTCCCGGCGATCCCCGAAAGTTCGCAGCCCCGAATCTGGGTAAAGTAGTAAAGCCCCGCCGCCAGCTCCAGGGGCGTTTCTTTTTCCGGCTGGCCCCGTACATCTTCCGGCGGGGTCCCTTCCCCTTCGGGAAACCTTCGGCCCGCGGCGCTAAGGGGACCCAGGTACTGTTCCGGTCCGGGATCTATCCGCCGGGCCTCCTGGGAATCCAGGGTAAAACAGAAGAGCAGTTCCTCCGGGACAGGAAGGCCCCCTTCCCCCCTGGCAAAGGGGTTTATGTCTTCCCGCCGGTAGTAAAGGGGGGCCTTAAGAAAGAGCCGAAAAAACTCCATATCCAATTGTGGCCTGTTTTTTTTCTTTATTCGAGGGGCCGAGGCCGAAAATGCAGTTTCTCAACTGCCCCTGCAAGTTCCCGTTTTGAGGATCCGGCGCTTAGGAAAAAATGAAATTCCGGCGGATCCATTCAAGCAGCAAGCATCAGTACCCCATCTTATGGACGGAGGTAACTATGAAAAGAATTTACATCTGGCTTACGGTGCTGGCGGTTTGTTCCTGTTCCACCGAAACGGCCCTTCAACGCCTGCTTGGGACCAACGCCGCAGCTCCGGTATTCTACGGCTGCCAAGTCCCCGCCGAAGGGGAGGCACACTTTCTTTTTTCATCGGAGGTTAAGGTGGTGTCAATGTACTTTGATCCGCCCATGGAAGCGGAGATCCTTAACCAGGGAGAAACCGTAAGGATCCGGTTTGAGGCGTCCCAGCCCGGGGGATCCAGGATCGCCGCGGATCTGCTGGTGGAAGACAATGACAAGAATACCCTTAATCTTTTGGTGAATTTTAGAACCCGGAACAACCGGATTCCGGATTTTGTAATCAACGAAATCCGTGCAAGCTATACCAAACCTAAGGCTGAATTTATTGAGCTTAAGGCATTGACGGCGGGAAATCTGGGCGCCCTGCGGCTCTTTGCAGCCTACGATAAGGAGAAGGAGGTACTTTTTGAATTTCCCCCGGTGGAAGTAAAGGCCGGGGAATACATTGTGGTCCATACCCGGAGCATCGAGGAGGGGCTGGTGGACGAAACCGGCGCTAAACTAACCGAATCACGAGGAACCGACTCAAGTTCCGGCAGGGATTTCTGGATGCCCGGAACCCTTAAAATCCACAGCACCAATGCAATCTATGCCATGGATCAGGATGACCGGATCATCGACGGGGTTCTGCTGGCAAACAGCAAGTACGGCTGGAACGAGCCGGTGGCGGCCGCAGCAAAACTACTGGCAAGCCAGGGCGCCTGGACCGGAGCGGACAGCGGCGAAGCGGTAAACAGCGATGGAAACACCGTTACCCGGACAATTTGCCGGGGATCGGCGGACACTAACAGCGCCTCGGACTGGTATGTTACCGTTTCCAGCGGCAATACGCCGGGAAGGCCCAACAATCCGGGCCGTTACAGGTAATTCTTAATAAGCGCTTCTATTTCGTGCTTGGGCAGGGCGCCTGCTTGTTGATACGCCGGCTTGCCATCCTTATATACCGCCAAGGTGGGGATGGACACAATCCCATGCTGAGCGGCAAGATCGCCCTGCTCATCCACATTGACCTTACCCACCTTGAGCCGGCCCTGATATTCATTGGCAATTTGCTCAATAAAGGGGGCTATCATCCGGCAAGGATTACACCAGCTTGCCCAAAAATCCAGAAGGACCGGTACAGAGGATTTGACTACCTCGGCATCAAAATTATCGCCGGTAATAGTAATTTCGTTACTCATACTATTATTATACAAAAAAAATACCCACACGGCTAGGAGTTTACGGCAATTGATGGACGGCCCCTTTGTTTTTCAGTATCATCTACAATATGGCAGAACTCTTAGCCCCGCCCAGAAAATGCACAGGAGACATCGAGTGTGTGTAGCCGGTACTGTACCAGGGCGTGGGGGCAGGCAATGGTAACACAAACAGTAGAGCTTTTAGCGCCCGCCGGATCCCCGGAGGCCCTGGATGCGGCCATAGCGGAGGGGGCGGACAGCGTATACCTGGGGCTAAAGGCCTTTAATGCGAGGATGCGGAGCGCCAACTTTGCCTATTCCCAGTTTGAGGGAGCTTTGCGGTCCTTGCACCGTATGGGCCGCAAGGTATACGTTACGGTGAATACCGTTTTTGAACAACGGGAATCGGACCGGGTCTACCAGCTTTTAAAGTACCTTGCCGCCCTGGGACCGGACGGAATTATTATTCAGGATTTTGGCATACTGATGATGGCCCGGGAGTTTCCGGGTCTTAGGCTTCATGCTTCAACCCAAATGAACATAGCATCCGCCCGGGGCGCCAATGTCCTCTCTAAATACGGGGTATCCAGGGTGGTGCTTGCCCGGGAACTAACCCTGGGGGAGATAAAAAGCATCCGGGAAAACACAAACACGGAATTGGAAGTGTTTGTCCATGGGGCCCTCTGCGTCAGTGCCTCGGGGTTGTGCCTGTTTTCCAGCTACCTTGGCGGAAAGTCCGCTAACCGGGGGCTTTGTACCCAGGCTTGCCGGCGCTTGTATCAAACCGGGGAAGACAAGGGCAGATCCGCCGGGCTTCACGGTACGGGGGCCAGAAACGGCGCTTACTATTTTAGCCCCAACGATCTATCCCTTATTGGCCTGGTTCCTGAACTGGCTGCGGCGGGGGTTAGGACCTTTAAAATAGAGGGGAGGATGAAGAGCGCCGAATATGTGGGGGCGGTGGTTTCCGCTTACCGGAGGGTGATCGACAGCCTTGACGGGGGGGAGGATAAATACCGGCAGGCCCTGGAAGAAGCCCGGCGTATTTTACAGAACGATTTTGCCAGACCCAAGACGGAATTTTTTACCGGCCTGGGTATAAAGCCGGACGGTGCAGAAACAGGCGGTGCAGAAACGGATAATTCCGGAATAAGGGCCGGAGAGATTCCCCGGTGGTTTAATCCGGATCAGGATGGGGGTACCGGCATAGGGTTGGGCAGGATCCTAAACGTAACCGGTTTCGGCCCGGACCGGTGCGCCCTAATCCGGACGGAGCTAGCCCTTACCGCTGGAGATACCATACGGATCCACCGGTCCGACGATTCGGAGCGGCGCTCCCACAGGCTGACGCGGGCGGAACTTTCCGGCAAGGAAGGGTACCGTATCTCTGTCCCCGAGGGGTTTGAGCCGGGCGATTCGGTGTATTTGATCCAAACCAGGGCCATGACAAAACGGTATCCCAAGCTTATCCCCGGCGATTTAAGTCCCTTTAAAAGACAGCCCGGCCGGGAGCGGGCGCCAAAACCGCCGGAACCGGGGGGGCAGGAAAAATCCGCCCCGTTTTGGGGATTGGACCGGAAGAAAAACAGGGAGCTTCCGGAAATTCCCGAAGGGTTTTATGCGGCGCTGGCTTCGGTGGAGGATCTGTATATAGCCCAGTCCCTCCGGCCCGCGGGGGTAATTCTGCCGGTGAATCCAAAGACCGTCCGGGCCCTGCTGCAGGAAAAAGCCCTTCCCTTTAAGGCCGGTGAAATTATCCTAACCCTGAATCCCTTTTTTCCCCAGCAGGAAGATTCATTTTTGGAAGATGCCCTGGAAAAACTGGAAAACCGGGGATACCGCCGCTTTATTTTAAACAACCCCGGGCATTTTTCGTTTTTTTCCAAAAGCAAAGGCCGGACCCTGCTTCTGGCGGGGCCCTGGCTCTACACCTTTAACGGCTGGGCCGCGGCCTTTGCGGCATCCCTGGGTGCCGCCGCCATTGTCAGCCCCCTGGAAAACAACAGGCAGAATCTGGAAAAAACCGCGGTCCCCAACATGCGGCCTTCGGTGTTGGTTACCCTTTTTGCCTGGCCGCCCCTGTTTCACATCCGCAGCGATCTTGGCAAAATGTACGGTTTTAAGCATTTTAACGGCGTCCAGGGCGAAGCTTTTTCGATGATCCCCGGACCGGAAAACACCGTGGTTATCCCCGGCATGCCCTTTTCGATTGTCGATAAAACGCCCTTTCTTTTGGCGGCGGGCTTTCGCCGGTTTATCCTTGATTTTTCCGCCGGAACATTTACCGGCTCCTTTCCCCTTAAAAAGAAACTGTACCGGGAGGTGGTAACTGCCGCCGCCCAGGGACAGCCCCTTTCGGGGGTTTCCAGGTTCAATTGGAAAGACGGCTTTTTTGCCAAGACCGAAGAGACCTAAGAAAATAATTCATTTTCTGCGGAGTCTGATGCTCCGCCTTTCGGGGCGGGAAGGTTCATCCAGGGGATCGTCCAAAAACTGCAGGTTTTGAAACAGCCTTAACCGGAAACGCCGTTTAATTCAACCGTAAGATAGTAACTATCCCCCCGGTAATAGGCCTGTAAATATTCGCCGGCCTTATTGAACTGGTCAAAAGAAATCCGCTCCACATAGATTAGGGGCTCCCCGGTTTTTATAGTAAGGTACTGCGCCATTTTAACGGTGGCGTTAATGGCAAATATTTTCTGCCTGGCCCGGCTCCAGACAATATTATAATTATCCATCAAAAAACGGCGTAAGGACTGGCTTGAAAAGTCCTGGTCCAATACGGAGGGACAGGCGTCCTTGATAAGATAGGCGCTTTCAATGCACATCGGTATTTTATCTGCATACCGCAGGCGGTTCACATGGATCAGCCCGGTGCCTTCCGGAATTCCCAAGGCATCGGCGATAGTTTTCTGGGCAAGGACGACTTCGTTGGCCAGGACCTCAACCGATGCCTTATATCCCCGTTTTTCCATTTCGTGGGAAAAATGCAAAACCTGGGTCAAATTCTGTTCGACCTTCGGATTTTGTACAAACGTGCCATAGCCCCGGCGTTTTGAAATAAGCCCCTCGGTCATCAGCAGATCCATGGCTTTGCGGACCGTGACCCGGCTTATCCCGTATTTTTGGATCAGGCTGCTCTCAGTGGGCAGTAACTCACCGGGCTTATAAACACCCTCTTTGATATCTTTGTATAAAATATCATAAAGCTGGTAATAAAGCTGTGTACGGCTATGAAAATCTAACATACCTATTACCCAAATATATTATTATTACAATAATGATATATTTATATGATAAATGTCAATACGAATCACAGGTGAAGTGTTCCCAAAATTTCAGTTTTTTAAAAATAATTTGCAAAGCGTGTTTTTTCGTTATCGCAGGTGCTAACTGTTGCTCTATCTTATTACAGGATAAGGAATTAGTCAAGTGTTATGCACTAATGTCTACCAGCCACTACTAACCAGATTGAATGAATATTGCTGACACAAATGCTCACATGAAGGTCAGAATCCCTAAAATAACCTTTGGGAAAAAACTTTTCGCCCTCCCATGACCCCACGTTAAACCCCCGCCATCGTGTAATAGAGACCCGTAGATCCGCCCTCTCCCCCTAAAGCAGTACAAGATTAACACTGCCAGAGATCGGAATGGAACGTATTATAAACCATTTTGAATTTTCAAAATTGGTTTCATAGACGTTTCGGCTATTTGCGATGTTTTGGTGACCCAAATAAAGGTTTTGCGAAACAACGACCAAGGGCGACAAAACGTAGCCTGAGCTGTCCAGCGGATGACGAAGCGTAAATAGACCCTTTAGATGCCGTTCTTTATTTTTTAATATTTATTCCTGTAACAGACATAAATATTATACTTATGATTATCAAAGCCAGCCCGGGTGATCCATTTATTATTTTTGCCGAAATAAATTCTGATGATATTTCTAAATTAATTTGACCAGTTATACCTTTATATAACCAACAAATACCGATAAAAAAACCAATAGCTCCAATTACAATTTTTATCAAGGAGATTATAAATTCTTTATTCACAATATTTATAATAATATTTTCTCTAATAACAGGATCAGATATTGTATCAATTGATTTACTAATTGCCGCACTTAACGCATTTTTCTTATCAAATTTTGGTTTAGTCGAAGTATCAAACAATTTTTCCTTACTCATAAATTTCCTCTCCCTTTATCGAATTTGCTTCAATATGCATTATCAGTTTTACTTTTTTTAAATTTATACCGTAAAATAAAAAATTGTCAGATTCATGTTTTTTAACAACCAATGAAATTAATTGACCATTTTCATTAAATATTGGTGCACCACTCGCTCCTGCCAGATCGTTATTATGTGATTTTAGCTTAAACAAAAAATAAAATCCTTGAGTTTTTATATATTTTATATCCGATATAAACGTTTCATCACATTTATATCCTGTTTCCGGGCCATGTGGATTAGTCATTGCATAAAAACAATAGTTTTCATTTTTATTAGGAAGAATATATTTCTCAAAATTTATGAATTCTTTCCTTCGCCCATAATATTTTGAATCTATGGGTAAATTATGTAGTGGCATATACAATAACCGTATCGCGGATGAAACAAAATCAATTCCACCAGTAAATTCTACGACTTTCTCAAGAATTGTATTTCCATCAATGTGCAGTAATTTGTAAAATTTCTGAATGATTTTTACAAATTGTAAAGGGTATCGCAATTTATATGCCTTTGAAAAAGTAGGATTGAATGGTGCCCAATTAGGAATATTAATAAAATTTGGATCGTTATGCAGTATTATAGCCATTTTACTGTTTTCAGTTTCCAATATATGTGCTACACTGATTATGAACATTAAGTCTCTAAATAAAACCAGACAGCCGCAACCGATTCTTTCTGGCATTTTTGCTTGATATGAGACTACTTGGACTGTATGCAATGCGGCGTATTCTTCCAAATTCTGCATATAATTCTCTTGAGTTTATTTTAATATAAATTTATTACTTTGGTCAAGTTCTTTTGACTTTTTTCACTGCCTACGGCAGTACGGGTCGCGCCCGTAGGGAAGAAATCAAAAGGTCAAAATTACTCTGGTCTGCTTCGCTTCACTCCGTAATTTTCCAAGCCCATCTACACCGCCCTTTCTTGCGCCGCATTTCCCCTAGCAGCCTGTCGCACTTGTGGATTTTTTGCATATTCATGCAAAAAATCCCGATAATCGGGGCTGCTTATGCAGTTTACAAGGTATAAAAATTCACGACAGTGAATTTTTATACGATTTTGCGCTGAAGCGCAACAAACTGCTAGGGTAAAAGCCCTGTCAAAAAGCGGCGCAAGAAACCCCGGCCCCCACCCACCAACTAAGCACCGTGGGAACCCCTCGTACTAAGCCCGCCCAGGGCCACGCGACCTTCACGATAATCGTGCTTCGGTGGCGGTGTGGCGGCGGCATTCATTGTCCCTCCCCCTCGCCGCCGGGCTTCCCCCTCTCGAAATCAAAAAAGGAGGGGTTTGCTCTCTCCACTCCGCTACGCTCCGTTCCGGTCGCAAACCCGTCCTTCCACGGCTCAAAGGGGGAGGGGCAGCCCCCGGCCCGTGGCCGTGGGCCGAGCGGAAGAAAAAAACGCAAACGTCCTTGTTTGCGTTTTTTTCGGTTCAGGGCGGCGTCCTGCCGCCCCCCGCCGCCACCCCGCCACAGCGGGGCGTAGTATGCCCGCCCGGCTTTTCGGCTTCCCATCACGCTATGAGTAATCTGCCCACGGCTGACGCAAGGTGAAGCCGCCTCCCCGGAAGATTGGCCAGGTGTTACGTTTATCCGCCCTAACCGCCCGACCGCCTGCGGCGGACAGGCGGCAGCCTCCCCGATGAATAATTGACCCGCCATTCGCATACCGCCGCATTTCCTGCCGTGATGAGGATTTCGCCTTAACCGAAGCCGGTTTTTCCGTAAAACCCACCCACCCTTGCGGGAGGGTGGGCAATCACCTGAAAAAGAACTGCCCGCAAAACCCCGGCTTGCGACCTTGCAGGACGCAAGCCGGGGAAGCCTCCGGTGAAACCGC
>JAISLT010000023.1 GCA_031277165.1 Spirochaetaceae bacterium | reverse complement strand
GTTCCAAATACGAACTGAAACTTAGCGCTGCACGATGCGTGCCAGGTACGTAATACGGGAGCATGGGATTTAAATGCCTGGCGTACAATGTACGGTATACGGGCACAAAGGGTTAACTCAGCATGGCACAAGTCGACTGCAGCGACTCCTTCCTCTTTATTTCTGGGTAGGGAATTGAACCATCCCCTGGGGCTTAAGTGGCGATTCTATGAGTTGGAGCTAAGGATCCAAAAGGGGTGAATGAGTTTTGGGAGGCAGCCTTGGCAAATTTGAGAAAGGCCCGCGCCAGAGGTGCGGAACGATATGACGCCAGAAGAAGGCAAGCGGAGTTTTGTGTGGGTGATTTGGCTTTAGTACAGCTCCACCCTCTGAGTTCCAAGTCGCACCGGCATTCCGCCAAGTTAGACTTTAAGTGGTCTGTACCGCTTGTTATATCTAAGCATGTATCTCCTGTGACTGTATTGTTAGCGAAGCCTGATACAGGAGTGGTGGTAAGAAAGGCGCATGTGTCTCGATTAAAGCCGTATTTCCCGGCAGGATAGCCGGTTTTTTTTTTCCCCCACTGCATATGTACCCGCTGGCCGAGTGATAGGGTGTGTAACACTCAGAGCCAGCAGTGATTTAGTAGTTGTAAGGTGTAATCTTTCACCCTGTTCCCGAATAGCCTTATCCTATGCCTGACGTGGAATGGAGACGAGGCGCGAAGAAGAAACACCCCCCCCCCTGGCGGGCCATCACTATCACCAGTCTCGATGGTCCTTCTGCATCCTGTCGAGGGAAGAAACCCCCCCTCCCCGTGCCGTTGTCTGTGTAGGCCCTTTAATCGGACAGTGGCAGGACCTTGAGTAGAGACAATGTCGCTGGTCAGCGAAAAGATGCAAGGAATGTGTGAGAGTTTCTGCGTGCTGTGACCATCTATCTGTGGACTGTAATGAGCCATGTATTGTTGGTGTTTGGACTCTCTTCTTACTGGTCCTGTGTTGTGGAAATGTTTTATTTCTCTTGAGGACTGCTACGGACAGCCTGCGAGAAAGCCTCTGGTGATAAGTGCAAAAGAGAAGAACTCTACTTTCGTCTGTGAGTACTTGGAACAAGCGGCTCTTTGGTGAAAAGGGGGGGTGGGATACTGAGCCATGCTGTCTCCAGCTTGGCCCGTTTATGCAGTCAAACGTCGGCAACCTGACCCCCCCCCCCCCAGCATTTGTGCCGCAGTCCTAGAAACCTTGACCCCAGTTCCGTACCACGTGACCCCCCCTTCTCTCTCTCCTTAGGAAGGCCAGGGCAAATTCGTCAAGAATGGCCAGATGGGGAACCGGTTTTTCCGCCAAAAGACCGGTATCGGATTTTTCCGCGCCGGGCGGTTTTAGGGAGGCTCCAAACTGGAAAGTCCCCGTCCCGGTCAGGGAGTCCAAAAGGGTCAGCCTTTTCAGTTCCGCCGCGGCGCTTCCGCCGTCTTCCGTCCCGAACCCGGCCTCAAAAACCCCGTCATGAACGGCAAAGTCCACATACAGGGTGATAAAATCGTCTTCCTCCCCCGGACTGTAGTCGAGGGCCGCGGCGGCGGATTCATGAAGGCCGCTGATATTCAGCCCCAGGCTTTTCCCGGAAAAATTCAGGTCCAGATAGACCCGCCCGGACGGATTCCCGGCTTCAAAACAGGCGCTAAAAACGGTCCCCTCCCCGGTGGGCTTAAAACGGAGCATAAAACGGCCGGCTTCCTGTTTTTTCCCCAGTGAGGGATCTTCCGAAACAAAGGAAAAGGAGGAAAGGCGGTACACATCCCCGGCCCCCACCTTGAGGCCGTACACCGTATGTTCCGGCATCCAGCGGGGAGGCCCCTGGGTCTGCGAAATCAGGGGTCTGTTGATGCCGGCCGACGCTTGCGAGTCCCGGAGATTTCCCTGGAACTGGTACCAGTAGGCGATCCGCTCCGCCTCGCCGGAAAAATACCCGGCGCTGGCCGCTTTTGCGGATATGGGGAGGGAAATTTCCCGGAATTTGCCGTACAAACCGTCCACAGGCCGTTGGGGGAAAATTTCGGCCCGGATGGTGTAAAATCCGTTCTGTTCCGGGGCTTTCCACAGGATGAATGCACCCCCGCCGGCCAAAGAGCCCTCGCCTATCCGCCTTCTGCCGTTGTACCAGATGATATAGGGGTCCAGCCGGGCATCGGCCTCCACCTGGGCCTCCAGCATGACCGTTGTTCCCGGCGGGATAAGGTGGGAGCCGGAAACATCGGGAAGGTAACGTTGAATATCGATAAGGGAAAAACGGGTGTTTTCCAGATAATAGATGATTTTTTCTTCCCGGTACAGTACCTCGTTTTTCCCCAGGACCTGAAAAACCATCACGTAGAGGCCCATGTCCAGTTTTTCGGGCAGGACGAAGAAGGGCAAGTCCCTGTCGAGCCGGTCTACGGCGATGAGGGTCTCTGTTTCGGTCATTTGGGCATCCGGGGCTGCCGAAGCGGTATGCTGCCCGGTCTGGCGGTTCCCGTCCGCCTGATCTTCGGCGCCGCCGTCTGTAACCGCGTCCGCCTTCTGTCCCTCCGCCCCGGTTTGGTCGCTTTCCGCCGGGGGCTGTCCGGCCTCCTCCCCGGGGTTCTGTTCCGATGACGGTGTGTCCTCCTGGCCGGGGGCATCTGCTTTGAGCGTATAGCGTATCTTTTTACCCACCCCCTGCCCCGAAGGGGTCTGTAAAAAGACGGCCAGGCCCGTAAGGTCCGGATCGGCGGCCACGGAACTGTCAAAATAGGGGTAAATTCGGTCCTTTGCATTTACGAGGGAACAGTCGTCCAGGGCTGCGTCGTTTACCCGGGCATTTACCCTATAGGTTCCCGCGGACGGAAGCACCGTATCCAGCTCGCCGCAGCCTGCGAGGAAAGAGGAAATACACACGATAATCAGTGCTGTTGCTACCTTTTGGGCACACATACTCAATAATATTATACCATAAGGTTCAAGAAAATTCCAATCCCCCACCCTTCACTCTTCGGAGCCCTGGGGGTATGATGTTTCCATGAGGGCTACCAGGGCATTGATACATCTGGACCGGTTTTGCCGGAACCTCCGGGCCGTCCGGGAACGGATAGGGCCGGATCGCCGGATCTGCGTGCCGGTAAAGGCCGATGCCTACGGCCACGGGGCGGTGCGGATTGCCCAGGCGGCCCTGGGGGCCGGGGCTTCCCACCTGGCGGCGGCGACCGTTTCCGAAGGGGCGGAACTCCGGGCAGCGGGGATAGGGGCCCCCATCCTGCTCCTTTCCCAGGCCCTGCCGGAGGAGGCCCCCGAAATTGTCCGCCACGGACTGACGCCCCTGGTGTCGGACCGGGGCTATATTGAAGCCCTGGCCGCCGCCGCCCTGGCCGCGGGGGCCCGCTGTCCGGTCCACCTGAAAATCGACACAGGCATGGGCCGCCTGGGCTGTTCCCCCGATGAGGCCCCCGGCCTGGCCGCCCATATTGCCGCCCAAAGCTCCCTTGTATATGCCGGCACCGCCACCCACCCGGCCGCGTCCGACTCGGCCCTGCCGGACGAGCGGGCCTTGCCCGGGGAACAACTGGGCCGGTTCCGGGAGGCGGTGGATGCGATCCGGGCCGCCGGCCTGGACCCCGGTATTGTCCACGCCGCCAATTCCGGGGGCCTCCTGCTCCACCCCGGTTCCTGGCTGGACATGGTGCGGCCGGGGATCCTCCTCTACGGTTACAATCTTAGCGGCACGGATTTTCCCGCCGAACCGGTGATGGAACTGGTTACCCGGATTACGCTGGTTAAAAAAGTAAAGCGGGGGGAAAGCCTCTCCTACGGCAGAACCTGGGTAAGCGGCCGGGACACCTGCATCGCCACCCTGCCGGTGGGCTACGGCGACGGCCTCCCCCGGCTTTTAAGCGGCAACTGGCAGGTCCTGATCCGGGGGCGGCCCTACCCCCTGGCGGGCCGGATCTGCATGGACCAGTGCATGGCGGACCTGGGGCCGGAAACGGAGATCCCCCGCTGGGAGGAAGTTACGATCTTCGGCGGCCCGGCCCCCTCCGCCGCGGAACTGGCCGCCCGGCTGGGGACCATTCCCTACGAAATCACCTGCAACATCAATAAACGGGTTCCACGGGTGTATATGCCGGAAATTTAGCCGCAACAAACTCCTAGCAGTTTGTTGCGCTTCGCGCATAAAACCTTCAAAAATCGCCGATTAGGCGATTTTTTACCTTGCAAACTGCGTTCGGACCAAAGGTCCGCAGGAGCCCGATAATCGTGGGTTTTTATGGTTTTTTCAACGAAAAAAGCCATAAAAACCTACAAGTGCAACAGGCTCCTAGCAGTTTGTTGCGCTTCGCGCATAAAACCTCGAAAAATCGCCGATCAGGCGATTTTTTGCCTTGCAAACTGCGTAAGGAGCCCGAGAATCGTGGTTTTTATGGTTTTTTCAACGAAAAAAGCCATAAAAACCTACAAATGCAACAGGCTCCTAGGGCACCCAGATAAGTTTATCCGGGGCGGATTCCTTCATAAAGATCTTCCGGTAACGGCCGGAATGGGAAACGCCGGGGTTTTCGGGGAAATAGGTTTGCCGGAAAAACCAGACCACGTCGGCCATCACCGCCGCCGAATTGGAGGGGGCGTAACGGAACCAGATTTCCTTTTCCTCAAGAATTTTTTTCGCCTTTGGCTCGCCCACCAGTTCGGGATCGGTAAGGCGGCGGAGTTCCGAGCGGAGCCCCCCGTAATGGGTGTCCCCCACGGACAAAAGCCGCAGATGCTGATGATCATCCATCCAGTAGATTTCGTAGATCCCCGCCACCGAAGGAACTTTGGCGTTAATGGTCCAGCGGTCCGCCTGGGAAAGGGGCGACCAGCTGATAAAATAAAAAACGTCCTCGCCCTTCTCCTGGGCCTGTATCCCATAGTCCATGGGGCAAGTATATCATGGGTCCAGTATATTTTCTATATAGGGGGGCGAAAAAAAAAGTATACAATTTCATACAAAACAGGTTTTTGCTTCATCAAAAGCTTTTTCCCCTTTTTGATAATTCTTTATATTAAAAGGAATTACCAGTTTTTTTCCAAAAACCGGACCGCTTGGCATAAAAATTGCTGATATAAAGCTGGAGAAACTGGAGCAGTTTCCAAAACCCGGTTGGTTTTGGGAAGACCCCGCTGGTTCCCCCTTTCGCGGGGGCGGGTATCTGGAGGAAGTCTTGTGAAAAAGAAAACGTATGCCGGTAAGGGAGATGATCCCCTGCAGTCTTATTTTAACCAGATTAAATCCATTCCCCTGTTAAGTTTTGAGGAAGAGCTGGCCCTGTCCAAAAAAGTTCAGCAGGGGGACAAAGCGGCCCGCCAGAAATTCATTACCGCCAACCTGCGGCTGGTTGTCAAGATAGCCCGGGGCAAAATTACCCGGGATGTGGCGTTTATGGACCTTATTCAGGAAGGGAATTTGGGGCTTATCCACGCGGTGGAAAAATACGACCACATAAAAAACGTCCGGTTTTCTACCTACGCGGGCTGGTGGATTCGCCAGTATATCTGCCGGTATCTTGCCAACAAACGCCGGGCCATCCGCCTGCCCCACCGGAAAGAGGAAACCCTAAAACGGATCCAGCGTTCCTACCATGTCCTGAGCCAAACGCTGATGCACCAGCCCAGCACCGGGGAAATTGCCGAGGAACTGGGGCTCCCCGTCGCGGATATCGAAGCCATCCTCCACATTACCAACGGGTTTTTCTCCCTGGATACGGAAACCGGTTTTCACGAACACCTCTCGGTAATGGAACTTCACGAAGATTATACCTATAGCCCGGAACGGGCTTTTCTGCGGCAATCGGCCCGGGACGAAACCCTCCGTTTTCTTGACCGCCTGAAAGAGCAGGAAAAGCGGATCCTCATGTACCGCTACCAGCTTGACGGCTGCGAAAGCCATACTCTGAA
>JAISLT010000005.1 GCA_031277165.1 Spirochaetaceae bacterium | reverse complement strand
TCCATCACTTCCTGGACGCTGTTGGAGGACAAAAGGGCCCAGCCGGTCTGCCGGCAGGCCATTACGTCCTGGTGGTCGCCGAAAATGGAGAGGGAACTGGTGGCCAGGGCCCGGGCGGCGATGTGGAAGACCGTGGAGGTAAGCTCCCCGGCGATCTTGTACATATTGGGGATCATCAAAAGGAGCCCCTGGGAGGCGGTAAAGGTGGTGGAGAGGGCCCCGGTGGTCAGGGCTCCGTGTACGGCGCCGGCGGCGCCCGCTTCGGACTGCATTTCTACAACCTGGGGAATGGTTCCCCACAGGTTTTTCCGGCCTTGGGCGGAAAACTCATCGGAGAGTTCCCCCATAGGACTGGAGGGGGTAATCGGATAAATCGCGATTACCTCACTCAGGGCATGGGCTACATAGGCTGCCGCGGCATTTCCGTCAATCATAACCATGTTTTTATCGGGCATAGTACTTCCTCATTGGTAGGGTTATTTAAGTTTAATCCGGGAAGACAAAATATTCAAGGTGCGGAATCGGCAGGGACAGGATAAACGCATAAAAATACAAAAATTGAAGAAAATTAATCACGAATTACCCGATTTAACCGGCAAAGCCGTCATGCGGTCTCCGCAAAGAGGGAAATAAGGGGGCTTTCCCTCAGGAAGGCCCCCTTATAGTACCACACGATACGGTTATTCTACTAACAGGGTGCTGTCGATGATAAGACTCTCGACGCTGCCGGAACTGATGCCGTCACCGGCGCCGGTGTTCCCCACCGTTATGCCGAGGAAATTACCCGATGCGGGGGTCGGACCTACGCCCTGGGTGTCGGTATGGATGAGCGTTGTACTTGGGGCGGGGGCATTCCCGGAAATCTTGGCGATGTTTTTACCACCGATTTTTGATGCCGTGGTGAACCCGTTCGGGAAAGCAATCCCCGCCGATGCGCCGCTCCGTATTTGGCTGTCGGCGTGTGCCAAAATAACCGAGCCCGCAATAGTAGCGGAAGCGGTCCAATCGGGGTCTCCCTCCAGGATGAGCTGCGCCCCCGCGATGGGTGTATTATCCTCAACGGTTCCGCCCAGGTTTATAACCGCGGCATTAGAACTACCGACAAAAAGCCTGCTGCCGATCCCAATCTTCTGGGTGATGGTCGCGCCGGCTTTGCCGGTAAAGGCAGCAGGATCGCCGGTATTTTGCCACGCAATGCTCGATGTCCTATCATCAACCGCTGTTATTATCATATTCGCCCAGCCAATGGTAAAGTCCGAGGGAAGCGTCCACCAGCCGCCCTTGCCGCCGACAATTTCGGTTTTACCGACAACCAGCTTGCCCGCTCCGAGGATAGGCGCGCCGGCCCCCATCCAAAAAATCACCCCGTCTTGGAGGGTAGCGGTCTTGCCCTCGTTAATCTGGAGGGTGAGCGTGCCGCCGCCATTAGCAAAGTTACGGGTACCATTGCCGCCCGGATAGGGGTACTGACCCCACACCAACGCATCGCCGTTAAGTTCAAGTTTGTCCTTTGTGACGATAACCTCGCCGTTTAAGAGCTCTACCGTCGCGTCGCTAGTGGTACCAAGCCGGTTTGCCCGTTTTGCGAAGTCAGTGGTCAAATCATAGCTTCCATAACCCGTTGTACCCGTAGAGCCGGTCGTACCGGTAAAGGGCGTATCATAGTAAGCGAGAACGCGTCCGCCGGAGTAGAGCTTGCTGCCCGCTTTTAAGATGATTTTACCGGTCCCTTCGTCAATGGCGCCGGATCCCCAGGTGGACCCATTGGGGTTCATATCAAAAAACGTTCCGCCGTCCTCGACGATGAGTTCCCCGATAATATTACCGGTTGTTACTTCAGCGGGGTCTGGGTAACCGGGTTCATGCTCATCGTTATTATACATTATCAGGGTCCCGCCGTCAGCTACTTTAAGGGTTCCCTTTTCGGCAATGGAAAGGCGGTCATTGTCAAACACCAGGGTTACATTCTTTCCGATTGTCAGGGTTGCGTTATCGGGGATGTGGAGAACCGTGGGAACGACTTCTCCATCCTGATAATCGTGAATGGCGACTACTTCTTTATAATCACCGACCAAGGTTACTTCGCCATAGGCTTTGAGTTGGTTTGCCAGCTCATAGGCGGTTAAACTGCCTTTGAGGGTAATAGTTCCGGCGCCGCCACCCGACGTACCCGAACCTGCCGCTGATACCGGATCATCGGATTGACTGCATCCTGCTAACACGAGCAAGACGGTGATGATTGCCGCCATGCTTCCAAAAAAAAGGCTTCGTTTTGACATAAAGCCCTCCTTAAAAAATATACCCCCGGATCAGATCCTGAGGGTCCCCCGACGCGGTAACACGCCGGGGGTTTTAAAAAGAGGACTTACGCTTGTAATTGGTTGCCTGAATGGGCTAAAATTACTTTAGCGTAAGGCTAAACCCCGGTAACAGTGTTGATCTGCCAAGACTGTGCACTGTACCGGGGTCCCTCTTTTATAGAAACCCCTATAAAGCTCCGGAGGCTCGGGCTGTCGCCTCGCCGCCGGGCGTTGTTTTTGTCGTTTCAAACGGGCCTTTTCAAAATCCACGTTTCTGAAAAAACCTCACTATATATTATACCACACTTTGGTCAAAAAATCCAGTTTTTTCAAAAAAAACATAAAAAAAAGCAAAAAAAAACGGAAAAAAGCTGAAAGAGCGGAGTGAGCAGGGAAAATTCCCTCTTCCCCCTCACTCCGCAGGTATCCATTTGCCCGGCCCTTACCGTATGTCGTAGACGCTCCGCAGCCTGATTCCCCGGGGGGCTCCGCTGAGGATCGTGACTGTCTTTTCCCCGGCGTTCATGTCGAAGTAGTTGTCGGAAAGGACCAGGTCCTCGTTTTCGTTGAGGATCTCCACGCTTTTGGCATAGGCCTCCGCCGTCACCGTGATCCGGTCCCCCGCTATCCGGTAGTTCAGATGGGGGTCCAGGTAACGGAAATGTTTGGGCAGGGAGAAGATCACCGTGCCTTCGGAGACGACCCGCTCCCCTTCAAAGAGGTGAAAACTCAGGTATTCGTCGTAAAGGGCAAGCTCGGGAACCTCCACCTTGTCC
>JAISLT010000052.1 GCA_031277165.1 Spirochaetaceae bacterium | reverse complement strand
CCCCCCCCCCCCCCCTCAAATCGAGAACAGTCATGCGTTTCTATTCATATAACTTTTTAGATAAAAATATGTATTTGTGCCAAACACTCTGCATGGTGCTTTATGCGCTATGGAGTATAGATATTACAACGGTACAAAGACTACATACCGGTGCCTTTGTGTATACGATTCCACTTGTGTTAATTATCTTACTCAAATATAACCTCAATATTGAAGGTGATTCTGATGGAGACCCCACAACGATTATTTTGCATGACAAATGGCTGTTAATACTGTGCATTGTGTATCTGACATGGGCTTTCTTTCTAATTTACCTGAACCGGATTGTCTCTTAAAAGTCTCCGGAGTCATAAACGAAAAGTATTTTTTTAATTTTTACAAGCTTATCTTTCAATGCCGCCGCTCAGATTTTAATACGTTCCGGCATGTTAAGGGTTGGTGAAATAGACGGCCTGACATCGTTATACAAAGCGTTACCGGCTATGGCAAACAATATTTTTCTGTTGATGTCATTCCTGTGTTACGGAATCAGCATTATATTGTGGATGGTAGTTCTTTCCAGAGTAGAAGTGACTTTTGCGTATGCTTTTTCAAGTTTAGGCTTTGTGATGGTAACAGTTTTAGGTGCGGCAATACTCAAAGAATATATTTCTATACAACGACTAATTGGAATAGCTGTTGTATGTTGCGGAATTATTTTAGTCGCAAGGAGTTAGAAATTAAAAATACACTTCAGCACATATGTGACATGCACGTCAGCAAAGTATCATTAAAAAATATTATAAAGGAACATCCTTTTGTTGCAATATCCTTTTTGTTTGTTTTATATCTACTAAAAAATATTTTTCTTGTACTAGATATTGCCGATCTAAACGTCATAGTACTGCTGGTAACAATGGTGATCCACAGCGGCATTGTGTTCATGGTATATCGAAGAAAAATAAATCCTCTGCCCCATTTGCTAGTCTGGTATGGTATACTGATTTTGTCCCTGGTTATAAGTACAATGATTTTTGATTATTCGTGGGATGGGCAGATCTACCATCAGGTGACGGTACTACATTTAAAAAACGGCTGGAATCCTTTTTATTCACATGCTCCCAAATCAACAGTATCCCTTTACAATGATTGTTATCCCAAGTTTACCGAGCTGTTTGGTTCAATATTTTCATCGATTTGTAACAATATCGAAGTTGGAAAAGCTTATAACATTGTTTTTATTATGATAACATTTTGTTATGCTTTGCGATATACCGGTCAATACCATAAAAACAAACTAGCGGTCCTGGTTCTGAGTATTTTTTTTGTGATAAACCCAGTTGTAGTGGCGCAGTTCTTTACCTACCTTGTGGACGGGTTTATGGGGATGACGATCATTATTCTGTTCTTTGCATGTATTTATTTTGAACAGGAACATGATATCAAAGATATTATCATTATTATAGCAACTTCGATATTTGCGCTAAATACTAAATTTACCGGTTTTATCTGCGGAATTGTTTTGATTGGGTATATATTCAGACAATTCATACTTAAAAGATATAAACAAATGACAACATTAATTGTGTCGGGTGCCATCATTTTAGCTCTAGGGGTTTTTTTTGCCGGTTTTAATCCCTATGTTACCAACTTCAGGGATTTTGGCCATCCCTTTTATCCACTTTTTGGCGAGAACAAGATTGATATAATCTATACCATCAATATGCCTAAAAATTTACTTCCGATGCATCCGATTCAGAGATTTTTCTCTTTATTTTTGCTTGATTATGAAAAAGATAATTTGCCGTTTAATCCTTTAAAGATAACAAAACTGTCTTCGCATGGCGTCCCAGACCTGCGTACCGGAGGATTTGGCGTGTTTCTTGCGGAGATTTTTATTTTTATATCCATCATTGTCTTTTTATCAATGAAAAATAATCAAGGCCGTTACAAGGCCGTATTTTTCCCGGTACTTCTATTAGCGGCCATATCCATCATCATGCCAGAAAATTGGTGGGCGCGGTATATACCATATTTCTGGTATCTATTTGGTTTTTTTATTATAGTATCAAATTATAGCAACAAACAGAGCAAAATTTTATTTTTTATTTTACTGTTAATTATTGTCATCAATAATGTTTCTTTTTTTGCCTTTAATACTGCAAATGCCATTAAATTTACCGCAGAGTTTAAACAATGTATTGCTGAAATAAAAAAAAGCAAACATGATACGGTTCATCTCATATTAGGCATCGAAAATTTCAATTACGCATATGCTGAAAAAATGATGTTTTATAATGTAGATAAAGACATTATTTTTATCATAAATAGCGAAGCCCCTGTAAACAAGGGTGTTTATTTAAGCGCCATTAGAGACTGGTATTAATTATCAATAACGACGATAGGTTTGGTTTCCAGAAGCGCCTTAGAGAAAATCGCTTGCAGTTACTCCACGATGACGCTGAAAAAGATACTGAAAAAACAACTAAGGGCCTTTCCTTCGGTATTTTTAGTTTGGAAAAGGTTCCGTTACGGTTGTGTTTCGACTAAGGCTTATAAACGCAGGATTGACCGTTTTTTTTTGAATCCAGAAAAATCTATCAATTCCTTCAGGACAAAAAAAAGGGCGGCTAATCTTATCCTTTCTTTTACATCCTTTCCGGCCCGCATTGGTTATGTTGAATACACTCTTTTTTCGGTTCTGAACCAGACCATAAGACCTGAAAAGATAATCCTGTGGCTTTCTGAGGAAGAATTTCCCGGAAAAGAGGCGGATATACCGGATTCGCTAAAAAAATACCAGCCTTTTAATTTTGAGATACAATTTGTAAAAAAAAATTTAAAATCCTATACAAAGCTTTACTATGCCTTACGAGAGTTTCCTGACTATGCTATTGTTGTGTTTGACGATGATGTTTACTATAAACCGCGGTGGCTTGAAAAGCTATATAACGCTTATCTAGAAAACCCCGGCTGCATGATAGCCCACAGGATTCATACGATTTCTTTCAATAATAAGCGTATAGACAGCTATCAAAACTGGAAACGGCAAAAAGCCGCCGCGTCACCATTAAATTTTTTTACTGGAGTCGGGGGGGTACTCTACCCTCCCCGTTCACTGTACAAAGACGTATATAATCATGAACTATTCTTAACTCTCTGTCCAAATGCCGATGACATCTGGTTTTATGTTATGGCCCTGCTGCAGGGTACAAAAATACAGGGGGTAAGGAATGGTTACTCTCGGGCTTTTGATTTTGATTATATTTTTAGCGGTGAATACATGGCGATCCCAAAACTGGCGGATATAAATGTGGCAAAAAACCAAAACGACGTTCAACTAAAAAATGTTCTGGAATACTATCATATGTACGATTCGTTTTATCAAACCTATGGGGAAAACCAAGGTTGATTCGCCGGGTTAGAAACAAAATACGGCGAATTTTGTTTAAGGAACAATGGTCCCTGCTGGTCTGCGATAAAAGCGGAACTGTCTTACAACACCTGACGCCGCCGGATAACCATATATGGGCCGATCCTTTTCCGGTTGAGCATGGAGGCAGAACATATATTTTTATCGAGCAGCAGATCGGAAACGGCAATGGAATTCTGGGGTTTCTGGAATTGTCCGGCTCCCTGGAACATTCTTCGTTTACGCCGATCCTTGAAAGGGAATACCATCTTTCTTATCCTCAGGTTTTTTCCGTTCTGCAAAATGGCGGTCTTACCTGGTACCTGGTACCGGAAAGCCACGAACACAAAACGGTAGACCTGTACAGGGCGGAAGAATTCCCCCGCAGGTGGGTATATGAAACTACCCTACTGGACAATGTGGACGCCAGCGACAGCACGGTATTTTTTTATCATGGTCTATGGTGGCTTTTTACCAGCATAGGATCCGGCTTGCAACAGCGAAATTCAAATCTTTCGCTGTTTTATTCTGACCGGTTTCCTTCTGATTCATGGAAAGCCCACCCGCTAAATCCGGTATGCTGTGATCCGGCGAACAGCCGCATGGCCGGTTCCCTCTTTATCGAAGACAACGCCCTGTACAGGCCTGCCCAGGACTGCAAGGGGGACTACGGAAAAAAAATCAACATCAACGCCGTAACGGCCCTAAGTCCCGAATTGTATTCGGAAAAAACGGTACGGTCCATTGATCCGGAAAAAAACCTTGGCGCGGTCTGCACCCACACGATCAACTATTCCCCATCCTTTATGCTGCGGGACATAAAAACAAGATCCCCGCGGAGGTTTGCATGATCTTTCCCCCCAACCCTTCAATAGCCGTTATTGGCCTTGGCTATGTGGGGCTGCCCCTGGCCCTTGTTTTTTCCCGCCGTTACCGGGTGACGGGTTTTGACATGAACACCCGGCGGGTGGAGGAACTCAAAGCGGGCCATGATAAATCCAAGGAAATCGAAAATGGCGAGCTTAGGGCCGGGAGAAAGGAACTGTCCTTTACCAGCGACCCGCAGGATATTAAGGACAGGGACTTTTATATTATCGCCGTCCCCACGCCGGTTAAATCCGGCGTCATCCCTGACCTGGAACCGCTGCGGAGCGCCTCCGAAACGGCGGGCCGGGCGCTAAAACGGAATTCCGTGGTGGTCTACGAATCCACGGTTTATCCGGGCTGTACGGAAGAGGCGTGTATTCCCATCCTGGAAAAAGAAAGCGGCCTTTCTTATAACAAAGATTTTTTTGCCGGTTACAGTCCCGAGCGGGTTGTTCCGGGGGACAAGAACCGCACGGTGGATAAGATCCTAAAAATCACCAGCGGCGGCACCGAAGAAACCGCCGCGTATATTGACTCGATTTATGCTTCTGTTATTACCGCGGGAACCTATCGGGCTTCTTCCATCAAAGTTGCCGAAGCCGCAAAGGTAATTGAAAATACCCAGCGGGATCTAAACATAGCTATTATGAACGAGCTTTCCATGATCTTTGCCCGGATGAACCTGGACACCCTGGAAGTACTGGAAGCGGCGGGCACCAAGTGGAACTTTCTTCCCTTTAAACCGGGGCTGGTGGGGGGTCATTGTATTGGGGTGGATCCGTACTATTTAACCCACAAAGCCCAGGAACTGGGGTATTACCCGGAACTTATCCTGGCGGGCAGGCGAATCAACAGTAATATGGGCCTTTACATCGCTTCGGATCTTATTAAGGCGATGATCAAGAACGGAATTACCGTGGGGACTGCCAAAATTCTTGTCATGGGAATTACCTTTAAAGAGAATTGTCCTGACACGCGAAACACCCGGGTTGTGGACATTGTCCGCGAATTGGCCGGATACGGATGCAGTGTTGATATATACGATCCCTGGGCCGTGCCGGAGGAAGTAAAGTCAGAATACGGCATTGAGCTTCTTGCGGCACTGCCTAAGCCCTCCGGTTCTTACCAGGCTTTTATTTTGGCCGTGGCCCACTCCCAATTCCAGCCCCTTAATCCCAGGGATTTTCTTGTTCCCCACGGAGTGGTCTACGATGTAAAGGGTTTTTACCCTAAGGCCATGGCGGATCGCCGTCTCTAGCCATGATTTTTTACCGTACCAAGGGGGGATTCAAGGTTGCGGAACTTTGGTATGATCCCTTGGAAAAGCCCGCAAAAAAAGTTGATGTCCTGCGCTGCCGCTTTGTTCCCACGGTAGCAAAAAACGCTTTTTCGGTAGAAGAAAAATACACCCTTGTGACGGATCTGTCTAAACCCCAGGAGGAATTATTTTCCCGTATACACAAGAACACCCGGTACGAAATTAACCGCGCCCAGGGCAGGGATGGCATTGACTGTTTTACCTTTTTTGAACCGCAGGAACAGCACGGCGAGGCGGGCATGGACAAAGAAAACAAAAGAAAATTACTACAGTATGTTGAATTCTTTAATGGTTTTGCCGCTTCCAAGCGAAGGACCCCGGTTGACCCCGGTGAATTCGATCAATTTTGCAGTGCCGGTGCATTGTACATTCGCTGTGCGGCCAAGGATTCCCAGCCGGTGGTGATGCATGCCTATATCGTCTCGGACGGCATAGCCCGGCTTCACCAGTCCGCATCCCATTTTAGGGACCGGGAAGATCAGGAGTCCCGAAACCTTACGGGCCGGGCCAACCGCCTGCTGCACTGGGATGACATGCTGTATTTTAAAAACCGGGGAATTTTGTTTTACGATTACGGCGGCGTATACGGCGGCCATACCGACCGGGAAAAACTTGCCATTGCCCAATTTAAGCTTGCCTTTGGAGGAGTAAAAAAACGGGAATATATTTATATTGTCCCCGTTTCTGCGGCCGGTTATTTTTCTGTTTTTCTTCATGCTATTCACCGCCTTGCCGAAAAATCCGTCTGGGCCCTTAAAAGGTTTCTTTTCCGGTGACTATCCTGGGGCTTTATATGCTGAATCATATTCGAACCGGAGGCAACAGGAAGTATCTTGAACTGCTCGAGGGCTTTGCCGCCAGGGGACACAGGGTCCTGGTGCTTTTTAACGCCTTCCTGGATTATATTCCGTCTTATTTTACAAAGATCGAAATACCCCTGCGGTATGGCGGCAGATTTCCCCCGGCTTCGTATTTATTTAAACAGTACCTAAAAAAAAATATTGCGTCCTTAAAAGAAACGATCCGTTCTTTACAGGAACAATATAGTCCCCCTGATTTCCTGCCCAGCGAAGCAGATTCTTGGTTTGTTGATTACATTGTCAATTTTGGGGACACCCACCTTAACGCCGCGGTATATTTAAAAAAAGCGCTAAAGACCAAGCTGCTCTACGGTGTCCGGTGCAGCGATGTTGACCGGGCCCATATTTTAAGGCGCCATGGGCACATGGATCTAAGACGAAAGGTCCGGTCGCTGCTGTACGAACAACTGGAACGGTCCAGGGAAAAAAAAGCCGCCAAATATGCAAACCGCATAACTTTCCTTAACAACTCCGATAAAAGTTCTTTTTTAAAACGGACCGCTTACGCCGAAGCAAAAACGGCGGTAATTCATAATCATATCGGTCCCCCCGGTTGTACCGGGGAGTATAAAGATACAAACAATTCCCGGGGTGTGGCAAATATTGTTTATACCGGGGTTCTGTCGGCGGACAAGGGGTTGTTTGACCTTTTACAGGCCGCGGCGATCTTAAAGGCCCGGGGTTACGGGGAACTTCACTATTACCTGCTCGGCAGGCTTGAAGATGCCGAGGGAGCCCGCAGATTGGCCCAAAAACTAGGGATTCAGGACCTGCTTTCATTTGAGGGATACCGGAATCCCCTGCCGTACTTTAAAAAATACGACCTGTTTGTATACCCCACCCTGTACGACGCCTTTGGGAACGTGATAACCGAGGCGCTGCACACGGGGTGTCCCGTCATTGCATCCGCCGTGGGGGGGGTCACCGAAATTTTACAGTACCGGGAATTGCTCTTTACCCTGGGGAACCCAAAAGAAATTGCCGGCAAAATTGAAGGCTGCATAGAAAATCCCGGACAGTACCAAAGGATCCGCCGGCTGTGCAAAGAACGGGCCGCACATTTTTATTTTGATTGGATAGAACGCTACGAACAATGTATCCAAACCGGCATGGAGTGGAGAAGCGCATGAATTTTTTAAAACCGTTATTTTTTAAACAGACGGCAAACCGCATACGAGAAGATTTTAGCAGCCTCCGGGGTCTCCTCATGGCCGGCGCAGCCCGCCTGGGGCTTTTGCGCACTTCCTTTAACAATACCGCGGCAGGACCCAGGGGAGCCCTGCGGGTGTATCTGGCCTTAACGGCCCTTTATTGTACCTTAACCGTTTATTTTATGAATAGTCCGGTTTTTGCCGATCCCGTCAGAACAGCTAAATCGATAATCAGCTCCTTCTTTCTGTTTGTTATTTTTTATCTGCTGCTGCAGTTATGGTGCATAAAAACCAAGGAGCTTTGTTTTCGGGTACAAGAGGAAAAGCAGTCCCTTAAACCGGAAACATTCTTCTGTGTGTTTATTTTTTGTTTTACTTCCTTTTTTATTCTATTTCTGATAAATTTTCCAGGAGGCATTACCACCGACAATGAATCCCAATGGCGGCAAATTCAAAGTTTTTCCTTTAATGATTGGCACCCGGCAATACACACCTTTTTGATGTGGCTCTTAACCAGAATAATCAACCACTATGGGTTTATTATCTTTTGCCAGATTACCATCTTTAGTATTTCGCTGGGGATCTTAACCGCCGTCATGGAAGCCTGGGGATTTCCCCGGATTGTGCAGGTCTGTATGACCTTGTTTTTTGCGCTAAACCCCATGGTAAAAAACATTCTTATGTTTGCCTATAAAGATACGGTCTTTACCATCGTTATGGTCTTTACAGTTACTTCCCTTATTAATATATATTTTTCCGGCGGCAAATGGCTTGAATCCTTTAGAAACACCCTAAAAATCTCCCTTTGCATTGCCCTTTTAAGCCTGGTACGGCACAACGGAATCCTATTTACCATTCCGCTTGGTTTTTTACTGCTGCTCTTTTATGCAAAAAAAAATCCCCGGACGTTCCTGATTGTGCCGGCAAGCCTTCTCTTTGTGCTGCTGGTCCGCCTGCCCCTGTACTCCGCCCTACAGGTGGAATATCCGAATAACACTTACACCGAAACGGTGGGTGTACCCATGACAATCATGTGCGATGTTTTTATCAAAAACCCCGATGCGCTTCCACAGGACGCCAGAAAATTTCTTTCGGACTTTGATAAAGAGTCGGGGTGGACGGAAAAATATGAACTGGGAAATTTTTCGTCGGCAAAAAGCAAATTTGACGGCTCCAGGATAATAGCCGCCATCCCCAAGGCCCAATTTGTTAGCATGATTACCGGTACTATTCTTGCCGACCCCTATAATTCTTTTCAAGCCTTTCGCAACCACAGCGCCTTTGTATGGGAACTTTTTACACCGGAAAACAGTTTTATCAGCGCCCCCTGGAAGAGGGATCTGGAACGGGAGACAAATCCGGTAAAAAAAACCGCCATGTACCTTTCGGTTTTCTTCGACAACGCCGTCACCGCGATACTTCCGGCAGGATGGCTTTTGGCAAGAAACGGCTGGCATGTGCTTATCCTTATTATGGCAGGGCTCTTTGGGCTGTACCGGACCGGCGTAAAATCGCTGATCCTGGTTCTACCGGTGATCTTTTATACCTTTTCTACCATGATGCTCTTAAGCGCCTCTGATCTGCGGTATTTTCAATTTAACGCTGTCATTGTCCTTCCTTTATCGCTTGCTTTACTGTCAAAGAAAACCAATCTTGCTTAAAAAAATCCTTACCAGAGAAGTGTTTAATTATCTTCTGTGGGGCATACTAACCAGCATCTGGAATATCGGGGTCTTCCAGGGGCTTGTATATACCGGCGTTGATTTTAGAATTGCCAATGCCGCGGCGTTAATTACCACGAAGATATTGGCATATCTGGCTAATAAATTTTTTGTCTTTAAAAGCCGATGCGATACGCCCGGCGGGCTTCTTATGGAGATCCTCCGTTTTACCATCACCAGGGGCTTTACCATGCTGGTGGATTTTTTTGGGCTTATTGCTTTAAATATGGTCCTTGATCCCAGAATTGGGAAAATAATAACTACCCTGGCGGTGGTTATTCTTAATTATATATTCGGTAAATTCCATGTCTTTAAAGCTAATCATTCAAATTCCCTGCTATAACGAAGAAGAAACCCTTCCCCTTACCTTTCGGGATCTGCCAAAGAATATCGAGGGGATAGATACCATAGAGTATCTTATTATTAACGACGGCAGTACCGACGGTACCGTCGAAACGGCCCGAGGACTGGGAATACACCACATTGTCAACTTTAGAATAAACCGGGGGCTGGCCTACGCATTCAGGGCCGGCATAGACGCCTGTCTAAGGCTTGGGGCGGATATTATCGTAAACACCGACGCGGACAACCAATACTCCGGCGACGGCATAGAACGGCTTGTAAGGCCCATATTGGAGGAAAGGGCGGATATTGTCATTGGCGAGCGGCCCATTGACGATACCGGACATTTTTCATGGAAGAAAAAGAAATTTCAACGCCTGGGAAGCTGGGTTGTCCGGGTCGCTTCAAATACAAAAATCCCCGACGCCCCAAGCGGATTCCGTGCATACTCACGAGAAGCGGCGATCCAGTTAAATGTCATCAACGAATATACCTACACCCTTGAGACCATTATCCAGGCAGGGCATCATAAAATGGCCATTACGTCGGTGCCGGTAAAGACCAATCCGGAAACCCGTAAATCAAGGCTCTTTAAAAACATGTGGGCCTATATGATCCGGTCCGCGGGGGTAATCTTCCGTTCTTTTTTGATGTACAAACCCCTTAAGACCTTTCTTTTTACCGGGTTTACCTTTCTGGCGGCGGGGCTGGCCATTGACCTGCGGTTCCTTATATTATATATATCCGGGGACAAGAATTATCATACCCCGTCCCTTATTTTGGCGGCCACTTTTATTTTGATAGGCATTCAAACGATCATAATCGGGTTCATTGCGGATTTAATTTCGGCCAACAGAAAAATACTGGAGGATATTCAAAAACGGGTTCGTACCATCGAATATAAAAAGGACGTTTCTGTATGAAGGGAATTATCCTGGCGGGCGGATCGGGCACCAGGCTTTATCCCCTGACAAAATCAGTTTCCAAGCAAATACTTCCGCTCTACGATAAGCCGATGATATACTATCCCCTTTCTGTTTTAATGCTGGCGGGAATCCGGGAGGTTCTGATTATTTCAAGCCCCAGGGATATACCCCTCTTTAGGGAACTATTCGGAACCGGGGCTTTTCTTGGGATGCACTTTGAATATGCGATCCAGGACACACCCCGGGGCCTGGCGGACGCCTTTATAGTGGGGGAACAGTTTATTGCCGGCGATTCCTGCGCCCTGGTTCTGGGGGACAACATCTTCTATGGCCGGGGGTTCAGCGACACCTTAAAAGAAACGGTTTGCCGTATAACAGAAAACGGCGGCGGGGCGGTCTTTGGATACTATGTAAAAGACCCGGCGTCCTACGGGGTTGTGGATTTTGACGGCGCCGGCCGGGTGGTTTCCATTGAAGAAAAGCCTTCCTGTCCAAAATCCCATTACGCCGTTCCGGGCCTTTACTTTTATGACCCCGGTGTGGTAGAAATAGCCAAGACCGTGGAGCCCTCTTCCAGGGGGGAAATAGAAATTACCGCGGTGAACAACCAATACCTGGAACGGGGGAAACTTTCCGTGGAAGTCCTTGGCCGGGGCATGGCCTGGCTGGATACGGGCACCTACGACGGCCTATTGGAAGCCTCGAATTTTATCGCCACCATACAGAAACGGCAGGGATTATACGTATCCTGTATAGAAGAAATTGCCTATACCAACGGCTGGATTACCACCGGGGAACTTCTAAAGCTTGCGGCGGCCTACAAAACCGAATACGGGAAGTATCTTAAATTTATTGCAAATGCCGTATAATCTACAATTGTGCGGTCGGATCCGCATTCTAAAATAATATGCGAAAATTACAGAATGTTCTAGTTACCGGGGGTTTAGGATTTATCGGATCTAATTTTATCAGGACCCTTTTAAAAGAACCTGCGTTTACCGGTAAAATTATAAACCTGGACAAAATTACCTATGCGGGGAATCCGGCAAGCTTAAAGGACGTTCAAGAACAGTTTTTGGATACCCGTTATTTTTTTGAAAAGGGGGATATTACCGAAAGAGGTGTCATTGAACAAATTTTCATAAAATACCATATTGATACGGTTGTTCATTTTGCAGCTGAAAGCCATGTGGACCGATCGATTCTAGGTCCTGAAAATTTTATAAAAACCAATGTACTGGGAACTTTTACACTTCTGGAAACCGCCCGGCATTTTTGGCTCCCCCATAAGACTGTGGACAGGGAAGTACTTTTTCACCATATAAGCACCGATGAAGTTTATGGATCACTAGGAACAACCGGCTCCTTCTCGGAAACCAGTCCTTACGATCCCCATTCCCCCTATTCGGCCAGTAAGGCAGCCAGCGATCACCTTGTGCTGTCTTACTATTATACTTACGGCCTCCCTGTTACCATCTCTAATTGTTCCAACAATTACGGTCCCTATCAGTTCCCGGAAAAATTTATTCCCCTTTCCATACTCAATATCATTGAAGAAAAACCCCTGCCCGTATACGGCAACGGCAAAAATATCCGGGACTGGATATACGTGGGGGACCACAATAGGGCGGTTTTGAAAATCCTTAACGAAGGCGGCGCCGGCCAAAGGTACAATATCGGCGGAGATAATGAATGGGAAAACATCCGGCTGCTCCATACCCTTATTGATATTATTGCCAGGAAAATAAACCTGGACAGCGAAAAGATACGAAATACTATTAAATTTGTAAAAGATAGGCCCGGCCACGATCTTCGGTATGCCATAGATTGTTCAAAAATAAAAAAAGAACTGGGCTGGAAACAAGATGTTAATTTTACCGAGGGGCTTTCAAGAACCGTAGACTGGTACTTGGGAAACCAAGACTGGGCAGGGCAGATACGAAGCGGCGACTATCAAAAGTGGATAGAAAAAAACTATGAAGAAAGAAATTGATGCTCCTCCGGGTAGAATTCGCCGTCAGGAAAACGGGAGAAACCAAGAGTAATGGCTGCTGAAGTGGCGATAAGCATTGTAATTCCGGTGTATAATAGCGAAAAAATCTTACCTGAACTTTTTCGTCAACTAACGGATGCTCTAAAAGGACATATTTATGAAGCAATCCTTGTCAATGATGAAAGCGCCGATCAGAGTTGGAATGTCATTCTTGCAGGAATATTACAGTATCCGCAATTGGTGGGAATAAACTTAAGAAAAAATAGCGGGCAGGATAATGCTATTATGGCGGGTCTTAAAATTTCCCGAGGTAAATACGTGGTTATTATGGATGATGATTTACAGCACTCCCCCCACGATATTACCACATTGATAAATGCATGCGAACAAGCGAAGGCCGATGTATGTTTTGCCCGGTTTCCACAACAGAAACAAGCCTTGTGGAAAAGACTAGGCAGTTGGTTTAACGGAAAAGTTGCAAATATAATTATCAGAAAACCTAGCAATATTTATCTTTCTCCATTTAAACTTTTGAAGCAAGAAATAGTTCAGGAAATCGTTAAATACGACGGTCCCTATCCTTATGTCGATGGAATTCTCTTTACGATAACAAGAAATGTTACCCAAGTCGACGTCAACCACAATGAGAGGTTCTTCGGTAAAGGTAATTATACATTCACAAGATCGTTAAAAGTTTTTATGAAACTGGCCACCAATTTTTCCGTCTTTCCTCTTCGCATTGTTTCAATTCTTGGTTCGCTCATTGCATTTTCTGGATTTCTTTTGGGGTTGTACTATCTTATTGAATATTTTATTTCTTCCAAGGTTATCGAAGGATGGACAACACTTGTGATCCTGATTCTTATTTTAGGAGGAACAAATTTAATCTTCATTGGATTAATAGGCGAATATACAGGGCGGGCATATTTGTCAATAAATAAAAGGCCGCAGTACACAATCAAAGACATTGTCCTGGGGGGAGGGATACCGGATGATACCATTTAACGTTCCTCCCGTTACCGGAAAAGAATTGGCTTATATTGAAGACGTTATTCATAAAGGAAAACTCTGCGGTGATGGGGAGTATACTAAAAAATGCCATGCCTGGTTTGAAAAAAATATCCCTGCAAAAAAAGTCCTTTTGACTACGTCTTGTACACATGCTCTGGAAATGACGGCGTTTCTTCTTGATATTAAAGCTGGAGATGAGGTTATAATGCCCTCATATACTTTTGTTTCAACAGCGAATGCATTTGCCATTCGGGGAGCAAAAATAATCTTTGTCGACATTGATCCAACGACGATGAACATTGATCATTCAAAGATTGAAAGGGCGATAACAAAGAAAACAAAGGCTATAATTCCAGTACACTATGCCGGCGTCTCCTGCGATATGGATGCAATAAACACCCTGGCCGATAAAAGAGACATAGCGGTTATAGAAGATGCGGCTCAAAGTTTTATGTCTGGTTATAAGGGAAAGAATTCAGGTTCTCTTGGGAAATTTGGCTGTTATAGTTTTCATGAAACAAAAAATATTTCCTGCGGAGAAGGGGGACTCTTAATTATAAATGATGAAAAATACATTGAACAGGCAGAGATTATTCGGGAAAAGGGGACAAATCGATCCCGATTTTTAAGAGGAGTTGTAGATAAATATACGTGGGTTAATAAGGGATCTTCATATTTACCCTCAGAATTGAATGCGGCATATCTATTTGCCCAATTAGAAAATTCAGAAATAATTCAAAAAAAACGTATATATGCTTGGAATTTATATATGGAAGGTTTGAAAGATCTTGAAAACTCGGGATATATTATGTTGCCCCATATACCAGAAAATGTTACACATAACGCGCATATGTTCTACGTAAAAACAAAGGATATTGAAGAACGATGCGCCTTGATGAATTATCTAAAAATAAAAGGAATAGGATCAGCCTTTCATTACATACCTTTGCACAATTCTTCCCAAGGGAAAAAATGCGGATCTTTTCTTGGAACAGATAAATGGACCACAAGAGAAAGCGAAAGACTTTTAAGGCTGCCCTTGTGGTACGGAATAACCCCAGATGCAATACTAGAGGTTGTGGATTCTGTAATAAGTTTTTATAAAATAAATAATGAGAACGATTTTCACAAAAAAGCTTACTATATGGGAAATAGTTAAATTTGGTTTAACAGGAGGAATAAATACAGTACTGACATTTTGTATTTATTCCATTCTTGTTTTTTTTAATGTACCATATTATATTGCCCTGATCTTTGATTATGTCTTTGCAATTTTTTTCAGCCTGCTTGTTAACTTTCGCTTTACCTTTAATCGCAGAGAAGGCATTACATTTAGAATGGTTTATAGGATGGCAGGCACCTATGGTTTGCTTTTTTTGATAAACGAAATCTTCCTTTTTATTTTTATTTCTAAATTGCACATAAATAATTATCTTTGCCAGGCAATTGCATCGATAATAATCGCAGGTATATCATACTGTATGCAGCGAATATTTGTCTTTGAGATTGACAAGCGAAAAACTAATGCCTCATAAACAAAACATTTTATTTTTCTTTTTTCTCCTTGCAGTCCCCCTGCTCCTACTGTTCCAGGGAATTGACTTTACCGACACGGGGTGGGTACTGTCAAACTATCAACATTTTTTTTTCGCCCCCGCAAGCACCTCCTATTGGTTCCATCTGTGGTTTTCCAATATGATCGGAGGACTTTGGAACACCCTGTTTGGCTGGGGGGGGCTGCTTTCGTTTAAAATTGCCGGGGTGCTTATTTTCTGGGCAACCGCTTTTTTTGTGTACAAAATATACGGAAGACCCCAGGGAATACTAAAACAAAAAAACTTTTTATGGGCCGCCTTGGCACTGGGCATGGTCCTTCATTTTGCCGGAAAGATCACCGTGCTCCATTACAACAACATCTCCATGCTGACCCTCACAATCTGTGCTTTTTTTTTATTTCTGGGACTCGAAAGAAGTTCCCCGGTGTTCTTTTTTTGTTCCGGTGCGGCCCTAACCCTCGCGGCCCTGGCAAGGCTTCCCAACATATGCGCCCTGGCCTTTACCGGGCTAATCCTATACAACGGCGTGGTTGAAAAAATCCCCTTCCCACGGTTGACCAGGGACCTTCTTTCTTTCTTTGCCGGCATGGCGGCGGCCCTGACGGCGGCCCTGGCGATCATGAAGGCCCTGGGTCATTTAGAATTGTACCTTAATTCCCTGGGGGATCTCCTTTTTAGCTCCAAAGAGGAGTTTACCAACTACGGCAGCAACGACATGGTAAAGCGTTTCCTGCGGCACTGGGCAAAGGCTCTCTTAATAGCCTCGGCGGTATTCGGCTTTTCATGCCTGGTTAACCTTGCTTCCAGAAGATCCCCTGTGCTGCGGCGGTTTTTTTTTATTGCCGCGGCCATGGGTATGGGGGCCCTAAGTTATTGGTATGGCTGGCAAAAATCCGATGAGTTTATTATTTTTTCCAGCGCAGGGCTTATTGCCCTTAGCTGCGGCTGCATCATTTTATTTTTAGACAGAACCTTCCAAAAACAAAAGCTCCTTTCGGTAATTTCAATCTTGCTTATCTGTACCCTTTCCACCGGATCGGACACCGGCATGACCGTCGGCGCATACGGAATTATCTTTGGGCTGCCCCTGGTCTTTTGGTTCTGGTATGAAGCGCCGGAATTATCCCTTTTGTTTTCCGTTAAAGAGAAAAACAAAGAAAACCGCCGCCAAGTGTCCGTTAATTTAGGCGCCGCGGACAAAAAAAACATCATCGGCCTAATCCTTGTGCTTTATACCTCCTATGGTATTCCCCTGCTTCTGCGGGATGTTTACCGGGATAATTCTATTCGGTGGAAGATGACCGCTCCGGTGAACCACCCCCTGTTACGGGGAGAGTATACTACGGAGGAACGGGCGGCGGCAATAGAGGCCCTGATGGAGGCTCTGGAAAAGTACGTCCGCCCGGGGGATTATCTTCTTTCGTTTGAAAGCATCCCCATGGTCCATTTTTTGATGGGAACCAAACCCTACTTGTATAACTCCTGGCCCATATTGTATCTGCCCACGGAGTTTCGCCGGGCCTTGGATAAAGCCCGGCTTGAACGGCCCCTTTTACCGGTAATTGTTCTGGCCAAGGTACAAATACGAAGCAAAACCTGGCCGGACAGCGGCGGTGTAAGCCCCGGTGGAGTAGCCGCAGAAGACCGGAAAATACTGTTGGATTTTATCGAAGAAAAAAACTACCGCACGGCCTGGGAAAGCGCTGCCTTTCATATACTGATTCCTCCGGGGGTGGAGAATGTTCTCTAGTCTGTATCCCCTTTACATTGATCCCGGCACCGGGAGCATGCTTTTTTCGCTTTTTGTAAGCTTAGTCGCCGCGGGGTATTTTCTTTTTAGGGCCCTGATAATTAAAGTGAAGTTTGCATTTCCCGGAAAAAGGGCGGCGGAACCCGGTTTTTTCTTTGTTATTTATAACGAGGCCCGGCAGTACTGGTGTGTTTTCAAGCCCATTCTGGATGAATTTGAACGGCGAAAAATACCGGTACGGTACCTTACTTCGGTTAAGGAAGATCCCTTCTTTGATTGTGCCTATTCCCATATTTCCGGGGAATATATCGGCGCCGGTAACCGGGCCTTTGCCCGCCTTAATTTTCTAGAAGCCGATGTCTGTCTTATGACCACCCCGGGGCTTGAGGTCTACCAGCTAAAACGGTCAAAATTTGTCCGCCACTATTCCCACATATTGCACGACACGGGGGACGCCACCTGCTATAGGCTTTTTGGCATCGACTGGTTTGACTCGATCCTGCTTTCCGGGGAATACCAAATTGCCGGAATCCGGGACCTGGAGCGGATTCGCTCGACCCGCCGCAAGGAACTGCCGGTAATCGGGAGTACCTACCTGGACATGTACCGGGAGGTCCTAAGTTCCCTTCCCGGCGAAGACGATCATCCCTTTACGGTGCTGGTATCCCCCACCTGGGGTCCCGGATCGCTCCTGAACGTCTGGGGGCCTGCCTTGCTGGATCCCCTGCTTGAAACGGGGTGGCGGATAATTCTGCGGCCCCACCCCCAGTCAAAAACAAGCGAAGCGGCCCTGCTTGCCCGGCTGGAGGAACGGTATAAGAACAGCCCCGGCCTGGAGTGGGACCACAATGCGGAAAACATAACAACCCTGGCAAAATCGGACGTCATGGTCTCGGATTTTTCCGGGGTCATATTTGACTTTGCCTTTTTGTTTAACCGGCCTATCTTTTATTCCCATAGTTCCTTTAACCCGGAGATGTACGACGCCGGGGACCTTGACAGGCCCCTTTGGAAATTTGACGCGGTAAAGGCCTTTGGCCTGGAAATAGGGGATCCGGCGGCGCTTCCCCGCCGGATCCATCAGGCCCTTTCCGGCGGAGGCCTAGGGGAAGAGCGGGAAAAGGCAAAAAATACCGCATGGCAAAATCCCGGAGGAGCCGCCGCCGGGGCGGTGGATTTTCTTGTAAAAGTTAAGGAGACCCTAGGATGATTATTTCCCATAATCTGTATGTAAAGATAAAAAAAATATTAAAACCCTTTCGGAATTATATTTTTAAGCCCCCCCATACTAACCAGGCCTATGATAAAACCATAGATCCCAACCCTCCCCCGCCCCCAGCGTTTGCCGAAGAATCGCTGGAACGGCATATCTCCAGGATAAGCATTGAGCTGTCGAACCTCTGTAATTATGCCCACCGGCATAAAAAATGTCCCGTATCCTGGTACACGGAAAAGAAAATTCTTTCTTCGGAAATCTTTTTTAAGGTCGTGAATGAACTGGCCGGTTACGGATTCTGCGGAGAATTGGCCTTCCATCGCTACAACGAACCGATGCTGGACAAACGGCTGTATGACTTTATCGGATATGTAAACAAAAAACTGCCAAGGGCAAAAATTTTCATCCTCACCAACGGATCGTTTTTAAATCAAGAAACATTACAAAAATTGGAACAGCACAAAATATGGCTTATTACCGTCTCTTCCTATGATTTCAAAGAACACGAACGTCTTTCAAAGCTTCAAACAGCCATTCCCTACCGGGTGTATTTTTCCCACCTGGACGACCGGGAAGACATTTACAGCCGAAGACCCATCAACAGCGGCGATCCCTGCTACGCCACGCTGCGGGACATAACCGTTAATTGCTGCGGGGATCTAAGCATTTGCTGTCTGGACTGGCGGAACGACTATACCTTCGGCAGCCTAAAGGATCATTCCCTTAAGGAGCTGCTTAACTCGCCGGCCTTCCTGGCGGTCCACAGGGATCTGTTCCAGGGGCGGCGGAATCTGGAAATTTGCCGGCGCTGCGACTGGCAGCGTTAGCGGCCTGTTTCCCGGGAATTTAAATTTATATGAACAAAATACAGCCGCCGTTCGGAGTGATATGAAAACCCGGGGAATTTTAACCATCGCCATAGGCCGGAAATTTGCAATTCAGGCCCGGTACCTAAGCATATCCTGCATGCTCCATGCCCCGGATATTCCCAGGGCCGTTATTACCGACTGCCCCCGGATGCTGGAGGACTACTACGATGTTGTTCTTCCGTACAAAAGCGAATATGGAAACCCCTTTGCGTCAAAAACCCGGCTGCACCTTTATACCCCCTTTGATATGACGCTTTTTCTTGACGCCGATTCCCTGGTTGTTTCATCCCCCGGATTTTGCTGGAAAGCCCTGGAAGATTCTTCCTTTGTGTACACCGGCAAACTTATAAAGAGCGGAATCTGGTACTTCGACGTGGAGCGGACCCTTAAAAAAACCGGATTTCCCTGGGTGCCCGATTTTAACAGCGGCATGCTGCTCTTTAAAAACGACCGGGCCGCCCAAAAGGTCTTTGACACGGCCTGTGATTTTATGGGACGGCCGGAGGAGTTTCATGTGCCCTTCTTTAGAGGGGATATGCTGCCGGACGAGCCCTTCTTTGCCCTCAGTTTTGCCCAATTCGGCATAGAGCCCCACGGGGATTACGGCCGTTTTTCCCGGACCCTTATCGGGGCGGAAAAAATAACGATCAATACGGTAAAGGGAATTGCCCGCTTTAAAAAACACGGGAAACCGGTCTTTCCCATGGCGGTGCATTTCTGCGGAAGGCTGGGAATGACCGCGTATGCGATAGAAAAACTCAGGCTCCGCCTTCATTTTTTTTCCCTCCTTGACCGGCTTATTATAAACCCGCTGGCCCGGCTCCGTAAAATTGTAAATCATGCTTGATCTTTTATACCACATTATTATAGGCCCCATAGAACTGATCCTGGAAATACTCTTTGGCCTGTTTATTCTGGTAATACGGAACAACCACGGTGCGGCGATCCTGGGGATCAGCGTCATCGTAAGTTTTTTCTGCCTGCCCCTTTACATCAAGGCGGAAAGCCTCCAGGAAAAGGAAAGGGCCGTCCAGAAAAAGCTCGCCGGGAAAACCGCGGCCATCAAACGATGCTTTAAGGGGGATGAACGGTACATGATCCTGGCAATGTACTACCGGGAAAATCACTACCATCCGATCATGGCCCTGCGAAGTTCCCTAAGCCTGTTAATCCAAATCCCCTTCTTTATTGCGGCATATCATTTTCTTTCCCATCTGGCGGTCCTAAAGGGGGAACCGTTCCTGTTTATCCGGGATCTGGGTTCCCCCGATGCCCTCATAAAAACCGGCGCCCTGACCATAAACCTGCTGCCGGTTCTAATGACGGCGATAAATATTGTCTCGGGAATAATCTACACCCGGGGATTTCCCCTAAAAGAAAAAGTCCAGTTGTACGCCATGGCCCTGGTGTTTCTTGTCCTGCTGTACAATTCCCCCGCGGCCCTGGTCATTTACTGGACCAGTAATAATGTTTTTTCGCTTTTAAAGAATGTTGTGTACAAATTCAAACATCCCCTGCGGATCCTCTACGGCGCCGTCCTGGGCATAATGGTTCTTTTCTGCATATACGTGGGGTTTTTCCGCCTTACCGGCAGAAGCCATCGCCTGCTTTTCCCTGCCCTGGCGGTGTTCTGTACGGTATTTGCCGGCCTTATTCCCCTCTATATCAGAATCTTTAACCGGATCGGAAAAAGATTCTTCCCGGCGCTAAGGGACAAATCCGGGGACATGAATATACTGTCTATTCTGTCTAGTATCGCCGCGGGGATCCTCTGCGGGGTATTCATACCCTTTAACGTGGCCGCTTCGGATCCCGCGGAATTTTCATTTTTAGCCGCTAATCCCAGTCCCTTTTCCGTTTTGCTGCCATCCCTCTTTATATCCCTGGGAATTTTTACCTTTTGGCCCCTGTATGTTTACAGCATCGCCCATAAAAAGGTCCGGGCCCTGCTTTCGGTTTTTATGGTTTTGATCGTCCTTGGCGGGACTATAAATGTGTTTGTCTTCGGCGGCAGCTACGGAATGCTTTCCCGGGAGCTCCGCTTTGCCGGTGCGGATTTTACCGGTCCGGCGGCATTCCTTGCCCTTAACACCGCCGCCCTTCTGGCAGTAACGGCCCTGGTCCTTTTTCTGTTCCATGCGGGCAAGCTAAGGATCCTTTCCCTCTGCTGCATCGTTGTTCTAACCGCCGTCTCCGGCCTGTCCCTTTTAAAGGCCCTGGAAATCCACCGGGGTTTTACCGCCCACAGCAAAACCGTAAAAAGCAATACGGAGCTGACGGGAACCCGGGAAGAGCTTGAACCGGCAATCAGCCTGTCCAGGACGGGAAAAAATGTCTTTATCATCATGCTGGACAAAGCCTCGGGGGCCTATTTTCCCGAAATACTAAAGGAGCGGAAGGAATTAAAAAGTTCCTTCAGTGGATTTGTCTATTATCCAAATACCCTTTCTTTTTTTAGGGCCACGATTTTGGGGGCGCCCCCGCTTTTTGGCGGATATGAATATACCCCGGAAAAACTACAGGACCGAAGAACGGAATCCATGGTAACCAAGCACAACGAATCCTACATGGTCCTGCCAACCCTGTTCAAGCAGCTTGGGTATTCCGTTTCGGTCTTTGATCTTCCCTATTTTAACTACCAGAACAGCATGGATATTAACTATTTTACCAGCCAAGGAATGAAGGCCGATAACCTCGACGGAAAATACAACGGCGTGTTTATAAAAGAACTGGGAAACGACGCCCCCCGGGACCAGGTGAAAATCGACGCCCTGCTCCGCCACAACTTTACCATGTTCGGTATCTTTTCCATCGCCCCCGCGGCTCTGCGAAAACTAATCTACGACAACGGCAGTTATTGGGCTTCGGTAAAAAATTCCCGGCTCGACGTGGTTACCGGAAGCGCCCTTAGAAGTTACGCGGTCCTTCATTACCTGCCCCGGCTTACCGGGTACACCGAAGGGGGAAATACCTTTACCATGATGACCGCCAATATGGCCCACGATCCGTCATTTTTGCAGTACCCGGATTACACGGTCAATGGGGAAATAAGCGATTTTGGCCCCGACAGATTTAACGGAAACATCCTCTCTTTCCAGTACTACCATGTAAACGCCGCTTCGTATATACTGCTGGAAAAATGGTTCGACACCCTGAAGGAACAGGGGGTTTACGACAATACCAGGATTATCATTGTTTCCGATCATGCCGAGGTACTAACGGTACCCGGCGGCTCCCTGGACAGAAAATACACTTCCTATAATCCAATTCTGCTCTTCAAGGATTTTAACGCCCAGGGGGATCTGCGGACAGACATGGCCTTTATGACCAATGCGGACACTCCCTCTCTGGCCGCCGCCGGCCTTGTGGAGGACCCCAGGAATCCCTTTACGGGAAATCCCTTTACGCCGGAAAAGGCCGCGGGGGTAAACGTTTTTCTTGGGGGATCCACCCAGCCCCAGGATTTTCCCGGAAACGACGCACTGGACAGGGTGTCTTCTTTTTATCATGTAAAGGATACTATTTTTGACGAAAAAAACTGGAACAAAATTACAAAAAACTATTGATCTGCCCTCTTAAAATCTCTTCGGAACCATGCCTTTGGGCCTTAATAGGCCTTCCATTCTCCCCAGCTTTCCCTTTCCAGCACTTCCCTCCCCTTTAATTCCCGTACCCCGTCAAGACTGAACCCGTAGGGCCCGTGCCGCAGCGGCTGCGACGACGTTTCGCTTACCGCCCACAGGGACTGTTTTTTCGCAGCTTCTCCGCGCTGGGCCAGCACGGCCGCTTCTCTTTTTCCTGCCGCCGCTGCGGCGCCGTTTGTGGTACCGGTTTCTTCTGCGCCGCCGGCTGCTTCGGCCAGGGTTTTGGCGGCAAGGGCCGGGGTATCGGCGTGGGTCATCAGTTCCGGAGAAACGCTAAGCCCCCCCCGGGAGCCGGCTTCTTTTACCAGCAGCAGCGGGTTATGGCTTTCCATTTCGCCGAAGCCCACGGAGGGGTTGTGATAACTGCCCCCGTGATCGCTTACCACAATGATCCGGGTGTTGTCGTAGATCCCCTCCCCCCTTAAAAAATCAAGCCACTTTATAAACTGCGTCATGGCGGCCATCAGGGTGTACATATATTCGGCGTTTTCCTCCGAGCCGTATTGTCCGGTTTCTTCACCGGAAAATTCCACCGGTTCCGGCTGGGGAAAAAAGCGTGAGTTATAGGCCCCCGATTCGTGGGTAACGGCGTTCATAAAAATATTCAGGGTCCCCGACCCCTCGTCTATGCCGCATAAATCGGCCAGATAATACAGGCTGGAGAATTCCGCCGCCGCCCTGCCGTAACTGTTGTAGGCCCCCTCCCGCCACCATTGGCCCTTGTAATGGATGCCGTAGCGCAGGGCCGGCGGAGCAGCCCGGAAGATTCCGTACCGGAACAGTATGTCGAAATCAAAGGAATCGATGGGCTTTTCATCCTCCGCAGGAAATTCTTCCCTAAAACGGCCCGCGAGGGCTCCCGAAAGGTTTCGGGCGCTGACGTTTTTTATCCCCCTGAAGATGGAAATATCCGGCACGGACTGCATGTTGGCAATTACCGGATCGGTTATGGTTACCCGGCAGCCGGCTTCTCCGAAAAGCCGGGGCAAAAGGGTCAGGGCTTCGTTTACCTTGTCCACCAGAAGTTCTTCCTTCCGCTGGTTGATCGCCAGGGGCGTATAGTCATAACCCCCAAGCATCGCCGGGACTCCGGTTACGGTACAGCCTCCAAAGGACAGGGTATTCGGATAAAAGATAAAACCCTCCAATTCTTCGGTTAAAAAGGGCCACTTTTCCAGGGCCGCCGTCATCGCCGTTCCCTGGGCCCTGTCAAAGAAAACGACAAAGGTATTGGTTCCGGTCCGTGACAGGGGAAAGACCGTCTGGGAATCCGAAGCCCCTTCAAGGGCCGTTAGCGTTGAAAGGGCCGCGTCCTGTCTGCCTATGGAAACCAGGTTTACCATTCCCAGCACAAGGGCCGCGGCACAGGCCGCTCCAAAAATTCCCTGGAGTATCTTTTCTTTTCGCAGAAAAATAAAACAGGCGGTAAACACCAGGGCTCCGGCAATAACGGCGGCGCTGACCCAGGGCGGAAAAGCATGGAGCAGCCGTTCCGTATCGTCCAGCTTAAAATTTCTATCCATCCTGCCATAGGACTTGGCCAGGAAAAAATAGCAAAATCCGCAGATCGAGGAAAGGGTCCCATAAAGAAAGGCCAGGGGCCGCCGCAGTTCCCCCGGCGCCAGGGCCCGGACAAACAGGGGGATAAGGACAAGAAAGGCCGTTCCCTGGAGAAGGGTCCTTCCCAAAAACACCCAGGGCCTTTCAAAATCGGCGAGCGATGCGGAAAGTACCTGGGCCGGGGAAAGGACCCCCAGAAGCAGGAACAGGAAAAACATGGCGGAAAAATACAGCCCCGGCATGGTATCCAAACCGGCGGTTTCTTTTCCCCGGCGGGGACCGGCCGGGGAACCGGGGTTGTTAAGAAATGCAACCAGGGCCTTCCAGATAAACGGGGCGGCGATCATTCCAAGGGCAAGGCCCGAAAATAAAAGGCCGTACCGTTCCACATTGGCCTTTCCCGTCCAAATAAGGACGATAAACACCAGGGAAAAAAAGCTTATTGCCGTCTGGAGCGCCAAAGCCGGTTTTTTTAGGTACGACGCGGCGTTTTTTGCCAATGAATAGAGGTTATTAACCGTCCAATAAAGCACAAGCCCCGAGGGTGAATTGTACAGCAGCACCAGAAAAACAAGGGCCATGGCAAAAAGCTGGATAATTTCCCGTCTTCCCAAATCCTTCGCATAGATAAACGATGATGCCAGATTCAATACCGTCATGACAAAGGGCAGCAGGTTAACGGAACCAAAGACCGGCAGCCGTATCAGGGCGTCGTTCCGGCTAAGGTTGTCGAGGAATAGGAAAGATGCGCCGGAAAGCATGTTGGTATGGGAAAGGAACTGATAGGCGGCGATAAAAAAGGGAATTTGCAGCAAAAGGCCGACGCTTGCCTTTACCACAAAGAACGGGGAATAGCCCATTTGCCGGTAATAGGTATTGATGATCATCTGCCGTTCGTCGCCTTTAAAAACCGCCCTGATGTCGCCAAGCTTTTTCTTCATCCGCCTCTGGAGTTCCCGTTCTTCCTTCTGCCAGCCATCGGCTATTATGTACATCGGCAGGCTTAAGGTATTGACCACCACGCTTAGAAAAATAATCGAAGGCCCCGGCGCGTCAAAGATCCGGTTGAACAGCACAAAAAGAAATTCCAGCACAAACCGGATAGGCCAGATAAAAAGGGTGTAGAGTACCTCGCCCATTATAGCGGAACTCCCCTTCCAGAACGGCCGCCGGGGGAATTTCCATGGCCCAGGACCTCCGCATACACCCGGCGGTATCCCTCTCCCATGGCTTTTTGGCTAAAATCCCTTTCAAGGATCGTCCTGCTTTTTCTTCCCATGGCCGCCGTTCTCTCCGGGTCCGCCAGCATTTCCCGCAGGAGCTCGCAGGCCTCTTCCGGGTCCGTAAAAAGCCCGCCGTTTTCTCCGGGAACAACCAGGTCCCGGTTGCCGGGAACATCCCGCAACAGGAGGGCACAGGAGGCATTCATCGCCTCCAGTACCCCGTAGGGCAGTCCCTCCCAGGCAGAACAGGAAAGGTATACAGTGGTTTTTTCAAGCAGGGCGGCCACTTCCGCCGGACTTTTCCAGCCGGTAAGGGTAACATAGGTTTTATCCAGCTTCGCGGCCTCCGGCCCCTCCCCTATCCAGTAAAACAGGACCTCTTTTTTTACTCCGGAGGAGCGCTTACAATTTGCCGCGATGGCGTTAAAGAGTGCCGGATCCTTCTGGGGAGAGGCTATGCCGGAAAAACTAACCAGGTTTTTTCCGTTTTGCGGGGCGCCGCTGCGGAAGGGCCGGGGTACGACTCCGTTTGATACATACCCGGCGTTTTTGTACATGGGCCCCAGGCGGCGGTATATTTCCGCCTCCGACGGGCCGCAGCCCACAAGCCTTCCTCCAAAGAGCCCCCCCAGGCGTTCAAAGAACATGTACAGACGCCGGGTAACCCCGCCTATGTCGGTCCGGAGGAAAGCCCCGCAGTGGGGGGTGTACACCACCGCGGTGATGCCCAAAAGCCGGGCCGCCGCACGGCCCAGGAAGCCGGCCTTTGACGAATGAAGGTGAACCACGGCGGCATCCCGGGAAACCCCTTTGGCGGCTGTACCGGCCCCATCCGTTTTACCGGCGGCTCCGGCGGGGCTTCCGTTCCGCCTTGGCAGGACTGCTTTTAGGATGGAAATCAGCTCCCCCAGGGCCTTAAAATCCCCTCCCAGGCGTATTTCCCTGGCGGCGTTTTTCCATTCGATAAATTCGACCCCCCCTGGAAACCGGGCCTTTACCTTCTCCACCGTGTCCACCCAGGCCCTGGAGCCGTGGATCACCACGTGCCGGTATTCGGATAATTCGGCGGTTATAGAAATAAGCGCCGTTGTTATCCCCGAAGCAAACGGTTCCAGCACATGAAAGATAGTCACCTTACATTTATAGCATTATCTGATATATTTCTCAATATGAGCAGCGAAAGAGGCCGGTATACCATGGGGGACATTATACGGTCCCTGCCCCCGGAAAAGATACAACAGGACGGTCTTTGGACCCGTTTTGTGCTTAGACCCCTTTCCTTTCCCCTGTCCGCCGCCGCCTTAAACCTTGGTATAAACGCAGGCGCCGTATCCTACTTTTCCGCCCTGGTAAGCCTTGCCGGGGGGGCGCTTTTTTCCCTTCCCGGATACTGGCTTCCCGGAGCGGGGGTGCTGCTGTTAAATTTCTTTTCCCTGCTGGACTGCGTGGACGGAAATATGGCCAGGGCCGCCAAGACCGCAGGCCCCTGGGGGGGCTGGGCCGATGCGGTTACGGGGTTCATTGCCTATACGTCGGTGTTCTTTGCATCGGGGCTCTATATCTTTACACGCACCCTCTGGTGGCCCGTCCTGGTAATTACGGGCCTTACCTCGTCGGTAAACCTCCTTACCCGGGTGGCCTATCAGATCTACAAAAACATTGCCGGCGAGGGGGCCCACGGCTCGGTGTCCTTTGAACGGCTCCTGGCGGAAAATACCGGCATCACCGGGTTTCTTATGCCCCTGCTGCTTGTGTTTCATTTCTGCGGCTTTATCTGGGGCATATGGTTTATCATATGGTTCAACGCGGCGTTTTACGGAGGGGGCTGCATAGTTACGATTATTAAACTGGGAAGGAAGGCTGTAAAGAGTGCCCCTGAACGAATATGAAAGCTGGTACCGCATGCGGTACCGCAGAACCAGTTCCGCCCTTACATCCTTTGCCATGGTTATTTCGGACCTGGTATCGGTGATGCTTTGTTTTGGGGCCGGTTTTTTCCTGGTTAATTTTTATGACGAACGCCTTATCAATTTTAGATCCTTTATTACCTACTGGCCCTATCTGCCGGTCTTTGTTGTTTTTTTCTGGGCCGTGGGGCTCTATCCCGGAGCTTCCCAGGCCCCCGCGGAGGAATTAAAAAAGCTCAGCACCTCGTCGTTCCTGGTCTACGGGGGAATTCTCCTTTCCCGGTATGTGGAAGACAAGGAATTTGATCCTATTTCGGCGGCCTTTATCATCAGCTTTATCCTGTCCCTGCCGGGGCTCCTGATTGGCCGGTCGGTGATGCGGACCATCCTTTTTGTTACCCGTCTGGGGGGGATCCCGGCGGTTATTTACGGCGCCGGGGATACGGGCAGGGCGGTGGTGGACAGGCTTTTGGAGAATAAAAACGCCGGTTATGTTCCGGTATTGATATTAGACGACGATCCTTCAAAGGGGACCGAATACCACGGGGTACCCATTATCCACGATACCGGCGCAGGGCCGGAAATTGTACGGCGCTTTCGTATTAGGATGGCCATCGTAGCCATGCCTTCGGTAAACCGCAGAACCCTGGACAGGGTTATCAACAATTCCGTTTCGGCCTTCCGGTACAATGTACTTATCCCGGAATTTTTTAAAATGACCAACATCTGGATGAGCGTTAGGGACATGGGGGGAATTCTGGGGTTTGGAACAAGTTACAGGCTTAACATGTTTTGGAACCTGGCCTTTAAACGGTTTATGGATATTTTTCTTACCATCTGCGGCGGCCTCCTGATCCTTCCCCTGCTGCTTATCATAGCCCTGATAATAAAATTGACCTCTCCCGGCCCGGTACTGTATGTTCAGGAAAGGCTGGGGCAGCACGGCAAGAAATTCAAAATGTATAAATTCAGATCGATGATAATCGATGCGGAAAAGGCCCTGGAAAATTTACTTAGGGATTTTCCTGATCTGCGGATGGAATACGAAACCCACCGCAAGCTAAAAAACGACCCCCGAATTACCAAAATTGGAAAGATCCTTAGAAAAACAAGCATGGATGAATTTCCCCAGCTGCTTAATATTCTTAGGGGCGAGATGGGCCTGGTGGGCCCCCGCCCGATTCTGGAAGATGAACTTCCCCGGTACGGTGAAGACTTTAAAAGAAACTATTCCGTAAGGCCGGGCTTAACGGGCCTCTGGCAAATTTCGGGCCGTTCCGATTCCGGCATGGATTTTTTTAAAGCCCATATTTCCTTCGATACCTATTATCTGCAAAGCTGGTCCATGTGGCTTGATCTATGGATCCTCTACAAGACCTTTGGGGTTGTTTTAAAAGGCCGGGGGTCATATTGAAGGGGCCGGTATTTTTTCTGTTTATCCTGGGACAGGCATTTTATGGGGCGGCCCAAGTCAGGCAGGTACGGGATATTTTTCCCGCGATTAGAACCCGGCAGCTTAACGAAGCCCTCTCGTCCGGCGGTTATTTATATTCCGGTACCGCGGCGGAAAATCTTACCCTTAATCCCCGGACCGGCGAAAACCTGCGGATTGTAAAAGCCTCCCTGGGAAACCCCGGTTTTTTTGTTGAGGCCCTGCGGATAGTGCCCCGCAGGGAAGCGGGCCCCTTGCAGATCTACAATGCCCTTCAGCGGATCCGCTCCCTTAAAAAGCAGCTTTACCATTCGGCAACCAGGGACCGGTACATGCCGCTCTTTCCCGATACGGTCCGCATAGAGGGGCCGGATCGGATCCGGTCCTTTCTTCCCGATCCGCCCCCGGCGCTGCGGCTTCCCCCGGAGAATCGTATGTACGTGCGCCTGACCGACGCCAACTTTGGCCACTGTTATTATACCATTTTGCTTACCGCCGGCACCCAGGCCATACTCTGCAGAATTACCAATTTCAAGACCGTAAATTTTGGACCCATTCCGGTGATGCGGGAAAACACCTTTGTTTCCCTTTTGTACATAGAACCGGTTGAAGAGGGGCTTGTGGTGTACTGCCTGGCAGGGGCGGAGGTTTCAAATTTTATTGCCAAGCATGTGAACATCTCTTCGGCTTTAAGTAAACGTCTGGACGTGATCGTCGCCTGGATACTTGACGGACTGCAATGATTACCATTCTAACCCATTATGAACGGATCTCCCTCTTCCATACCATGGAACCCTTCTTTCAACGCCTTTCCGGCGGGCTCGAAAGAAGAAAAAAACTATTCCGCCTTACCCAGTCTGCATCATGGTGCCTGGAAAAGGATAAAAACAACACCCTCTTTATGGAACGGTGTTTCCAGCACCGGGAACCCCGGGATCTGGCTCCGGAAGAGATGGAATTGATAAAAAAACTCCGGGACAAATACAAAACCATCGTCTTTTTCTGCGGCCAAGGCGAGGCGGGAAACAACCGGCTTGATCTTCTTCCCTATGTGGACCGCTTGTTTTACAAATCGGTCTTTTCGGACCGGAACAATTACCTGCGGGATCTCTACGGAAAAAATCTTTTCGCCGATTACTACCATAGGAACTACGGTGTCTGCGATAATCCTTCCTATACCGGGGTTCTTGCCGCTTCCCCGGCGGATGCGGAACGGCCGGAGCTTTCCTGGAATATCGGAATGGGTTCCTATCCCCGGCATCACTGGCCCCAGAGGATCGGCACGGCCCTGGCCCGGCTGGGATTTCCCCGACTGGGCCGGCGCATGGGGATTTCCAGGTCCGGGGAACCGGAGGATTTTTCCGGTTCCCGGCGGAGCATCGCCGTCCACGCCCGGATCGATCCGGTAAGCTGTCCTTCCATAGCCTGCCAGCGCCGGCTGTTTCTGGACATAATCGCCGGGAATCCGCGGCGGGACCTTTTTCTTACGGGGCTGGTGTCCCAGGAACAGTACTACCGGGAATTAAGGGATTCAAAGATTGTCCTCTCCCCCTTTGGATGGGGGGAAGTGTGCTTTCGGGATTTTGAGGCGATCCTTTCCGGGGCCCTTCTTTTTAAACCCCGTATGTCCCACCTTAAAACCTGGCCCGATGTGTATATACCCTACGAAACCTTTGTGCCCCTTGAATGGGACGGAAGCGACCTGGCCGAACAGTCCCAAAAATATCTGGAAAACGAAGGGGAACGGCGGCGCATGGCCTCCAACGCCTACGAACAATACCGCCGGGAACTTTCCGGCTTGGCGGAGCGGTTTAAAAATCTGTTGGGGATCTATCTGTGACTGCCCTGTACATCGATCCCGGCACGGGGAGCATGCTTTTTTCTATTCTTATTGGAGCATCCGCAACCCTGTATTTTTTAGCCCGGACCTTTATTATCCGGCTTAAGGTATTGTTTTCCGGTTCCGCCGGGGGGAGCAAAAAGTATATCCCCCGCGTAATCTACAGCGAAGGGGCCCAGTACTGGAATGTTTTTAAGCCCGTAACCGATGAATTTGAAAAACGGGAAATTCCCCTGACATTTTTTACCTCCGCCAGGGATGATCCGGTGTTTAAAGAGAACTACCGGTTTGTCCATGCCGAATATATCGGCGAAGGAAACAGAGCCTTTGCCAGGCTCAATTTCCTTCATGCGGGAATTGTACTTATGACTACGCCGGGATTGGACGTATACCAGATGAAGCGGACAAAAACGGTCCGCCATTACTGCCATGTACTCCACATGACGGGGGATCCCGCCACCTACCGGCTTTTTAACCTGGATTACTTCGATTCTATCCTTCTTACCGGCGGGTACCAGGAGGGGGAGATTCGGGAACTGGAAAAAAAACGGAACCTTAAGCCCAAGGAACTGGAGGTGGTGGGCTGCAGCTACCTGGACGTATACGCCGAAAAGATCCGGGCCCTGCCGGAGGAAGGGCTCCGTCCCGCGGGGACATCCGGGGCGGCGGAAACAGGGACCAGGGAACTTACCGTGCTGGTTTCCCCCTCCTGGGGGGAGGGAGGAATACTGCGCCGCCACGGGGAAGCGCTCTTGGATCCCCTGCTGGGAACGGCCCACCATATTATTATCCGCCCCCACCCTCAGTCAAAAAAAAGCGAAGAGGCGGTGTTGCTGCGGCTTAGGGACCGGTACCGGGAAAAGCCAAATCTGGAATGGGATTATGAGAGGGAAAATATTTTTTCCCTTGCCCGGGCGGATATTATGATATCGGATTTTTCCAGCGTTATCTTTGACTTTATCTTTCTTTGTAATAAACCGGTCATATACGCGGGGGCCTCCATGGATAAGCGGCCCTACGATGCCTCGGATCTGGATCATGAACTGTGGCAGACCCTTAGGATCCGGGAGGTGGGAATAGAACTGGAGGAAAGGGACTTTAACAGGATCGGCGAAGTACTGGCCGCCGCCGCCCTTAGCGGCCCCCTGGAACAGGCCCGGCTAAAAGCAAAGGACGAAGCCTGGCAATACCGGGGAGAGGCAGGAAAACGCATCGCGGATTTTATGATCCGCCGGGGAAGTCCCCAGCAGGAAATTTGCCCCTAGCAGTTTGATTAAACTAAAAAGCATTTTTAAAAATTTTACCACAAAGGCGAAGAAGGGGAGACCGCTTACGCGGTCAATCAGAAAGCACGAAGGAGAAATGAAGTCTAAGAATCTGATCCTTCGTGTACCCTGGTGCGCTCGAACCGAAGGTTAGTTGGTGGTTTATATTCTTTTTCGCGTCTTTTTTCGCTTATCAGGTCATTTGGTGTAATCAACCTGCTAGTACTACCATGTAACATCTAAATAGTTACTCAATAATTTGAGGGTAGAGCCGCTTGAGTTTGATGCGGGCATCCGCCGTAGTGAATTGTCAGTCCACCCCTTTCTGTTTCCTCTGTGTATCCCATGCCGATGGTTCGATATTGAGCGTATCGCTATCGCCATGCGCCGGTCTCCAGGACACTGGGCTGCTAAGACCGATAACTCCACCTTCGCGATAGCACGCCAACTCCCCTGTTTCGGGGTAAAGTGCGGTTCAAGTTTTCGGGCAAGCCGGAAGGCTTCCGCAGGGGGACGAGAAATACTGCCGCCGTATATCCGCCGCATTGCGCAGAAGCCCGTCAGCGGCTGATGGGAGTCGAACCCACGTCTCCAGCTTGGAAGGCTGGGGTAATAGCCGTTATACGACAGCCGCATGGATAGAAAATAACAAAAAAGAAAGGGTTTGTCAATTGAGCCTGGTTAAAAATCCCTTGGTTTTGGAACGGCCCCACTGATGATTCCCTACCGGATCCGGTACACTCCCCCTTCTTCGGCCACAAATAGTTCTTTTTCCAGGGTCGCAAGGACCTTGGAAAAATCTTCCTCCTTAAAGCTCTTAAGGGATCGGGAAATTTCTTTTTTAAGGTCCGCGGCGTCTTTTTTCCCCGTCGTGGAAAGGGCCCTGATCACCGCCCCCCGGATCTGGCGGAGGGAGCCTTCAAAGGGGCTTTGTTTAACATAGTGGGCGCTCCTGCGGCTGGGATTCCCGGTAAGTTTCTTTAATTCCGCGCCATAATCCATAAGGGCCCAGTACCAAATCCGGGGATTGGAACGATCCAGGGTCTGGGCCAGCAGGGGAAAAATTTCATGGTCCCCGACCTGCAGTTTTTCCTGGAAAAAAAAGTGCAGCATCACCGACCGTATGTTTGTTTCAATAAAGAGGGCGGGATAGTTCCAGGCAAAACAGGCAATGGCCCCCGATGTATAGGGGCCTATGCCGGGCAGGGTAATCAGCTCCTCCGGCGTATCGGGGACCCTGCCATGGTACTTTTCCGCCACTGTCTTTGCACACTCCCAAAGCATTTTGGCCCGGCGGTTATACCCCAGGCCGCTCCATTCCTTTAGCACCCCCTCCAGGGACGCCGCTGCAAGATCTTCAGGGCGGGGCCACCGCTGCATCCACCGTTCCCAGTAGGGCACAACCCGTTGAGTCTGGGTTTGTTGGAGCATAAATTCCGATACCACCACTCCCCAGGCACGGTACTCATCGGCGGCCCCCTCCCCCGCCGGTCCATAGCGCCAGGGAAAGGAACGGCCCGAGGCCGCATAGTGGTCAAGGATTGTTCTTCTAAAGCCGTTTATTTGCCGCTTCGATAATTGCATGGGAAATTTCTTCGACCGGTATATGGTCGGTATCAATAATTAGATCCGCAAAGGAATAATCGTCGTTGTCAATATTGTAAATTCGCAGGTACCGTTCCCTATCCTTTCTGTCCCGTTCCTGGGTAAAAGCGGCAATGTCCTCCAGGCTTCCCCCCTCCCGCCTGGCTATCCGCTGTGCCCTGGTCCGGGGGAGAGCCCTAAGGTATACCTTCAGATCCGCCTCGGCAAGCATCCAAATGGCAAGGCGGGAACCAAGCACACAGCCCCCGGATGCCCTGGCCAGGGCTATCTGGCGGCGGTCCACTTCCCTGTCCCACCAGTCGTCTTCCCCCGCCCGGTTTAGGACATCCGTCAGGGTCATTCCCTTTTCTTCCGCCAGGCTGCGGAAGGTATAATTGATAAAGGTTAACCCCAGATGTTCCGCCACCATGCGGCTTACGGTGGTGTTTCCGCAGCCGCTTTTACCGGAAACGGCAATCTGTAGTTTTCGTGCACCCATGGTTCCAGCCATTCCTATCTGCGCTATTCTATATTCCGCAATTGTTCCCGGATATTTTCCAGGGTCTCTTTCATATTAACCACCTCCCGGCTTACTTCCATGATCAGGGCCTTTGATCCTATGGTGTTAACCTCCCGGTTAATCTCCTGGCAGAGAAAATCCAGCTTCTTTCCGGAACAGGGGTCCCTGTCCGCTTCGGCCCGGAATTCCCTCAAATGGGCCTCCAGCCGGGAAAGTTCTTCGGAGATTGTATACTTTACCAGCTGGGCGGCGGTTTCGGCATAGACCCGGTTTTGATCCGCCCCCTCACCTAAAAGTTCCATAAACCGGGATTGGATATTTTCCTTTACGATCGCCTCCAGCCCGGCGCGGTGGGAAAGAACCACGCTCCGGGAGCGTTCCAGGGCCCCCAGGTGGGAAAGAATATCGGCGTGGGTATGGGACCCTTCCCTAAGGCGGCTTTCTTCAAAGTCCGCGGCGGCCTTTTCCAGCAGGGGCATAATCCGGTCCAGGGCCCTTTGGGGGTTCCGCCTCCGGTCCGTTTCAAGGACCCCCTCCATGCCCAGCACAAAGGCCAGGGAGGGCTGTTCCGTGATACCCAAAACGCCAAGGGCTTCGCAGGCCGCTTCCCAATACGAACGGATCGCATGCCGGTTAAGGCTTACCCTTATGGGGGCGTTTAATTCCCCATACCGCAGAAAGATCTCAATTGTACCCCGGCGGCACCGTCCGGCCAGGTAGTTCCGGATCGGCATTTCCAGGGCCCCAAGGTACGAAGGGAGGTTCACGGTTATGTCAAGGAAACGGTTATTATAGCCTTTAATTTCTACCGACAGGGATATGTCCTGATCCTGTTCCTCGGCCCAGCCGTAGCCGGTCATGCTTTTCATTTTTCCCTTCCCCGGTAAAGCTCAAGGAGTTTTTTCCCCAGCCGCCAGTTATCCCCGGCCCCCATGGTGATAAAAAGGTCCCCGTCCCGCAGAATGTTCTGGAGCTCCCCGGCGGCATCCTCCGATTCTTCGGCATAATACACTTCCCCCCGCAGTGACAGGGTTTTCTCGTACAGGGTCCGTCCGGTAACCCCCCCGGTATAGGACTCCCGGGCAGAGGGGTAGATTTTATGAAGAAAAACAATGTCCGCAAAAAGAAAGGAAGAAGCAAAGTCCTCCAGCATGGCGGCGGTTCTTGTGTAGGTGTGGCTCATAAAGCTTAGGACGATCCGCCGGGAGGGATAAAATTCCTTTAGTCCCCGCAGGGTGGTCCTAAGGGCGGTGGGATGATGGCCATAATCGTCCATAAAAAGTATGCCCCCCGCCTGACCAAGAATTTCCGACCGCCGCCGGGAACCGCCGAATTCCTCCAGGGCGCAGGCGGCCTGTTCCAAAGGCAGGCCCTGTTCCCCAAATTCCTGCCGGGCCAAACGATCCGTCAAGGCCAGGGCTCCGGCGGCATCAAGGACACAGTGTTTTCCGGGAATCCTAAGTTTAAAGGGCATCTTCTCCCTGCCCCCGGACCTATAAAATCCCCCCAGGGTAAAATGCACCCGCTCGTCCTTTACCGCATAGGATTCTATCCGGTATTCCCCCGGGGCGGTAAATCCGTAGGGCAGGAACTTAATATCCCCCCTCACTTTTAGGGCCCGATCCGCCGTCTCGCAGGCCCCCGGATCGTCGGCGCAGTAGATAAGCTCCCCCCCGGGGGGAAGCTTTAATACATACTCCACAAAGGCGTCCCTAATGTCGGCATACCGGGGAAAGTAATCCTGGTGATCGCTTTCCACGCTGGTTAGGACAATCCGCCGGGGGTGAAAGGCCAGAAAGTGCCGCCGGTATTCACAGGTTTCGGCGGCAAAGTATTTATCCCCCAGGGTCAGGGTGGAACGGCCCCCAAAGGCAGAAACGGCACTGCCCGCCAAAACCCTGGCGGGGAGCGCCGCGGCCCGGAACAGGACCCCGGTCATGGCGGTGGTGGTGGTTTTACCGTGGACCCCGGCGATGCCGGAAGAATCAAAGAGGGCGGAATAGGCCCCCAGGGCGTCGGGGTATTTTACCAGGGGAATTCCCCGCCTTTGAACTTCCGCCATCTCGGAGTTGGTTTCGATGCCATAAGCCGCCGAATGAATTCCCAGGGCCGCATCGGCGGGAACATGGAGGGGGCTAAAACCCTCGTAGAAGGGAATTCCCAGGTCCCTAAGGATCCCGTCGGTATAAAACTGCTCCGGGGTGTCGGAGCCCGAAACGGCGGCCCCGGAATGATGCAGCAACTCCGCCAGGGCGCACATACCCGTCCCCTTAATACCGATAAAGTACACCCGCTTATGCCCCGAGATAATCCCGCCCAAATCCATATTTTATGGTAGACCATACGGTTGTTTTTTTCAATAATGAAGGATGACCTTTCGTTCATCGGCCGATCTCTATACATGGCTTTGTTCCTTTACCAACATAGAAAGGGGGGGGATGCCGGCGAAGCATTTCAACCTGGACCGGATGAATGTGCTGGCGGAACTTTCCGGACACCCGGAAAATTCCGCGCCGTCAATCCACATAGCCGGTTCCAAGGGAAAGGGGACGGTAACTTCTATGATCGCCGGGATCCTCCGTGCCGGGGGGAAAAAAACAGGGTCCTACCTTTCGCCCCACGTAAGCAACTGGCGGGAACGGATATGTTTAAACGGCGGCTTTTTCCCCGAAGAAATATACCGCAAGGCGGGGACAGAACTGTACCGGGTCTACCGGCGCTTTCGTAAGGACCAAAAGGATTTTTTGGGGGAGCCGGCTTTTTTTGAGCTCCTGACCCTGTTTTTTTTTCTCTGCGTCCGGTCCTGCCGCTGCGATGTGATGATCCTCGAGACGGGCCTGGGGGGAAGGCTCGACGCCACCAATATTGTGAACCCCCTGGTTTCGGTAATTACCCTGATCGAGAAGGAGCATACCGAATACCTGGGAACCACCCTGGCAAAGATAGCCGCGGAGAAGGGCGGAATTGTCAAGCCGGGCCGTCCCCTGGTGCTGGCGGAACAGAAACGGGGACTGTTAAACCTGTTTGAAAAAATCGCCCGGGACCGGGGATCCCCCCTTTTTTACCTCCCCCGGCGGGCAAAAATCAGCGCCCTCCGGGTGGACAGGACAGGGACCGGATTTACCCTCCGCATGGGGGAGTCCCCTTCCCGGAACAATGCCCCCAGGAAAAAGGATCCCGCCGCCCAGGGACCGGGGCTGTCTTCCCTGGAGTCAAAACCTTCTTTTGCCGGGCCAAAGCTTTCTTTTGCAGAGCCAAAGCTTTCTTCCACAGCAGGATTAGGGCTCTTTGTGCCCCTCCCCGGAAAAATCCAGGCCTTCAACGCGGCCCTGGCGGTACTGGCGGTAAGATCCGCCTTTCCCGGTATTGGGGAAGGGGCCATAGAGGAAGGACTTGCCGCCCTTTCTCTTCCCGGGCGGTTTGAAAAACTCCGGGAAAATCCCCCCCTGATTGTGGACGGAGCCCATACTCCCGGCAGCGCCGCCCTCTGTGCAGAAACATTCTGTACCCTCTACGGCAGGGGGGGGATCCTCCTTTTTGGCTGCGCCAAGGGAAAAAATGTCCGGGGGATGGCCGAATCCCTGCTCCCCGGATTTTCCAGGGTAATTATCACCTCCCCCGGAACATTCCGGGAAAGCGATCCGGCGGAGGTGTACCGGATCTTTTGCCGCGGAAGCTTCGGAGATTTCCCGCGGGAAATAAGCCTGGTCCCGGATACAAAAGAGGCCTTAAAAAAAACCCTCCGGCTGGCGGAGGAAAAACAGCTTCCGGTCCTGGCCTGCGGTTCCTTCTACCTGGCGGGGGAACTGCGGAACATGCCGGAGGATCCGTCGTAGCGCCGCCTTTCACCGGTACCGGGATCGGTAAACTCCAGCGCTGCCGCCATAAGCCCCAAAAACCCTCCGTCGCTTTTTCCCCCGTAAAGGCCGTCGTTGATAATGGGCCAGCCCGCCCAGGCAAGGTGGCAGCGGATCTGGTGGCGGTATCCCCGGCTAATCCGCAGGCGGAACAGGCAATTCTCCTCCTGCGGGGGTTCCCGGAATTCCCTGTTTTGCCGGAGTTCCCCGTCCCGCGGCGCCCCCGGTTTCCGGTTGTTTTCCCCACAAGAGACAACGCCGGTTTGGTACATAGTCCGGCCCGGACCGGGTAAAACCGGACGCACCTCCCTCCGGCCCCTTCCGTAGGGACGGAAGGCGCTTACGACGGTTCTCTCCTCCGCCCTGGTCCTGGGAAAGGGGGGAAAGCCGGGAACAATCCGGCCTACTCCGGCGGAGGCCGCCAGATATTCCTTCACGATCCGATCCTGTTTCTGCTGGTCCAGGAGGGCCCCCATGGCGGCCGGGGTTCTGGCCAGCAGCACCAGCCCATGGGTCTCATAATCCAGCCGGTGAAGGAGCCCCCCCTCGCGGCTTATCCGCCCCAGGGGGGCCAGAACTTCGGGATAGATCCTACCGGCCCAGTCCAAAAGGGTTCCCCCCTCCCCCGGTATAAGCGGAGCCGTATGGATCCGGGGGGGCTTGTACGCCACCAGGTACAGGGAAGTTTCCGCGATAATTTTAGGCTCCGGGGAAGGGGCGGTCCAGAAGCTATCCATGATGCATAAGGGTCCCCATGGTTCTGGTAAAGTACTCCGGCAGGGGGGCCTTAAAGCAGGATGGGCCGGAGCTTTCCGGCAGCAGAATTGTAAGGCTCCGGGCATGGAGCAGCAGGGGAACCCCGGGGAAGGATCGATCCTTCCTGCCGTAGATCGGATCCCCCAGGATAGGATGTCCCAGGTATTTTAGATGGACCCTAAGCTGGTGGGTCCTGCCTGTCCTGGGCATAAGAAGTACCAGGGAATAATCCCCCCAGGATTTTAGTACCCGGTAATAGGTTAGGGCGCCCTTTCCCGGAAGCTTTTTTTCCCGGCCCGCCGGCGGCGCGTCCGCCGCCGCATGGGCCCGTTCCACCGGTGAAGAACCGGCCAGGGCCGTAAAACGCCGGCGATCCCGGGGATCCCTAACCAGCCGGGTGCAGATCCTCCCCCGCTCTTCCCGGAGCCTTCCCTGTACCAGGGCCGCATACCGTTTCTTTACCCGCCGGGCCTTAAACTGGGCGGAAAGCATGGCCAGGGCTTCGTCGTCATACGCGGCAATGATAACCCCGGAGGTGTCCTTGTCCAGCCGGTGAACAATACCGCTCCGCACTCCGGCCTCCACGGCCTTTGTGCCGCCGGAGTGAAGGAGCTTTCTCCAAAGCAGGGCGTTGGCCAAGGTGCCCGAGGGATTCCCCGCTCCGGGATGCACCACCATTCCCTGTTCTTTGTTGATCACCACGCAGCGCCGATCCTCGTAGAGGATCTTTAGGGGTATGTTCTCCGGCTCCAGGCAGACCGGGGCCTGTGGAAGCCAGGACAGTTCCAGGGTATCCCCGGATCTTAGCAGCCGGGAAATTTTTACGGCCCGGCCGTTTACCCTGGCGTCCAGGAGCCGGTTTTTTATCTGGGAACGGCTTAGGATCCGGAGGTGTTCCGCCGCATAACGGTCAAGCCGGATCGTTCCGTCGAGGATCTCCACCACCCCCGAATAATGCAGATTTTCCATCCCTAGTATATGACCGTCCGGCTTCGCTTATACCGGACAATAAGATAGTCCACTAGGGAGATAACCAAAGAGGAGGATATCGCCACGGTGAACATCATCCGCAGCTCGCCGGTGTCCATGGAAACCGCCCCCGCGGACTTAAAGGGCCAGGGCGCATAACGCCGATCCCATCCGTGGCTTGCACACCGGTACAGGTCCGTGAAGGTGGCGGTAAAAAACATCGTAAAGGGAAACGAACCAAAGGCGACAATCTCGGCCCGGCGCAGATCCTTAACCCACTGGGGTTTCCCCTGGGTAATGGGGGTATTAACCAGGGGTTCCTCCGCCAGGGATTCCTCCGCCAGGGGTTCGGGAGAAAAGGCCGTCAAGGACAGGGGAAAGTCCAGGGCGCCGGGAAGCAAAATATCCGGGGGATCCGCAAAAAGCACCGGGCCGCATAGGACCAGCATAAAAAAAAGCGCCGAATTTTTCTGAATCATCGGCGGTTCCCAAAAAGCAGGGTCCCAATCCTAAGCAGGGTGGAACCCTCTTCCACGGCAATTTCAAAATCGTTGGACATGCCCATGGAAAGGCAGGACAGGTCCGTACCGGGAAGACGGTTTTGCAGAAGATCCCTGGCGGCGGCCAGGGCCCTAAAGGAAGAGCGGATAAGCCGCCGGTCCTGGGTATAGGGGGCCATGGTCATAAGCCCGGAAAGCCTAAGGCCCGGAAAGGACAGCACCAGCTCCGCGGCCCGCAAAAGAGCCTCCGGGCCGGCATAGCCCGATTTGGATTCCTCCCCCGTGTGGAGTTCCAGCAGAACCCCCAGGGGTTTTGGCCGTCCGGCGCTAAGGGTTCCCAGGGCGGTAATAAGTTCATCCCTGTCCAAAGACTGGATGCAGTCAAATACCAAGAGGGCGTTCTTTGCCTTGTTCCGTTGAAGGGAACCTATCATGTGAAGTTCCAGGTTTTTGTACACCTCCCTAAGGGGAAGAAATTTCCCCTGGGCTTCCTGCACCCGGTTTTCCCCAAACAGGGTAAGCCCCGCTTTTACCGCCTCTTCCACCGCCTCCGGCCCGTGAAATTTAGACACCCCCATAAGCCGGATCTCGCCGGTCCTTCTTCCCGAACGGGCACAGGCCCTTTCTATCCGTTCCCGTACTTCCTCTATCTGTTGACGGATCCCCATGGTTTACCTCGAATTATCCCGGTCTTTACCGGACCTTATTCAGCCCCCTGGGCCGCCGAAGGCCCCAGGATGCTTTCCAGGGCGGCGGCCAATTGGGTAAATTCATCAATACCCAGTTGTTCCGCCCGTTCCCCTCCCCTAAGGCCGCTTTGATCCAGGGCCGTCTTTGCCGCGTCAAGCCCCGAACTGTTCTTTAGTATACCGGAAGACGCAAGAAAATACTCCAGGTTATTGGCGATGGTTTTACGCCGGGAAGAAAAGAGTCCCCGGACAAGGGGATACAGAAGGGCCGGCCGCTGGGGACGGTCCTTTTTTAGATCAAAGCACACCGCGGCGGAATCTACCCTGGGGGCAGGAAAAAACGAAGGCCCCTTAAGGGTCATAAAAATCTTTAACCTATAGGCGGAAGCGCACAGGACGGATATTGAAGAGTAGTTTTTGGAACCGGGCGGAGCGGCCATGCGAAGGGCCGTCTCTTTTTGTACCGTCACTACCATCCGCTTAAAGAAACGGCCCCGTTCAATAAACCGTCCTAAAAGGGGACCGGCAATATTGTAGGGAAGGTTCCCCAGCAGGTAATGACTGGGATCCTCGCTATTTTCCCAGGTTTCCAGTACATTTCCCGGTACCAGAGTAAAGGCCCCGCAGGAACCAAACAGATCCCCCAGGATCAGGCACAGTCCGGGGTCCACCTCAAAGGCCCTTACCTGCAAACCCCGGTCCAGCAGTTCCCCGGTCATGGCGCCCATGCCGCTTCCTATCTCCCAGACCCCGCTGCCCCGCTCCGCCTCCAGGGCTTCCGTTAAAGCCCTTCGGGCGGCGGGATTGATCAAAAAATTCTGCCCCCACTGTTTACGGATCCCCAGGCCCCGCTGCCGTAAATATTCCCGAAGGGCGGGACCGGAGTTATAGTCCGGCGCTTTAGGCAAAGGGGGCAAGGTACGCCCTCCGCCGGGTAAGCCGGTGTGCAAAAAAAACTATGCCGGCACAGGCCGTCGCAGAAAAAACCCATAGTACCGGCAGGGTCGCCTTTAGAGCGGGGGCCTGGGAAAAAAAGGATATGGCCGTTTTTAGAACCCCCTGCCATAGGCTAAGGATCCGGTCCAGGGGAGGCCCCGCCAGGGGAAGATCCAGGGCGGCGGGAATTGCCAGGGCCATGAACCCGCTGGACAGGGGCACGGCAATAAAACCCGCGGCAATTCCCACGGGCCGTAACAGGGTAAAGAAGGCCGCCACCGCCGGAGCGGTGGCAATAAAGGCCCCCAGGGAGGCGGCCACTCCCGACGCCGCGGGGGAAGGCAGGGGGCCCCGAAAAAGGGTTTCCAGGGGGCCGCTTAAAATAAGAATACCCCCCAGGGCAAGGTAGGAGAGAATAAAAGAAATACCCAGGGCCGAGGGAGGATCCGCCAAAAGCTGGATTAGAAATGCGGCCCCCAGCATGGCCAGGGGCTGCCGGACCGTTCCGCTTAGGACCAGGCAAGTCCCCATGACGTACATGATCGCCGCCCGGACCAAACTGGGCTGGGGACCCACCAGTAAAACATACAGAAGAATAAAACCCAACCCCGCCCCCAGGGCGCCCCGTTTTCCCAGGGGCCTTTTAAGGGCCAGGGCCAGCAGGGCGGAAAGAAAGGCCAGGTGCATCCCCGAAAGGGCCAGAATATGGGAAAGTCCCGCATCCCGGTATGCCCGGGCCAGATCCCCCTCAAGGTTTTCCCGGCTTCCCAGGAGCAGGGCCGCGGCCAGGCCGCCCCAGGGTTTTTCCCCCATCCGCCTAAGGATGGCAAGCCGCAGGGTAGTACGAAGGATCTCCAGGGGTGGAGCGGCCCTTGCAATATGAACAGACCGGGCGTTAAAGGGCACTTCCCCGGACCCGGAGGGATCCGCCAAAAACCGGCCCTCCACATAGAGTTTTGCGCCCCGGCCAAAATCCCTAAGCCTGTCCATGGTACCTGGGGGAAAAAACACCGGGAGCCTTCCCCGGGCGGAGCTGCGGACCCCGCCGGTCCCCGGAAGAAGGGCTTCGGTTTCTTCCAGTTTTACGTAGGCCATGCCCCTTTCCTGCCCCGGAGAGCGGGACATACCGGAAAAACTCCGGGGATCGTCCAGAAGCGTCCCCTTAAGGGCGGCGATGGAATCCGTGGGAAGTCCCGGGGCGGGGGCATCCATGCCCTGCAGGGCCAAAAAACCGGTACATAAGCCCAGATACAGGGCAGGCAGGCCCCAGCACAGGAACAGTCCACGGATCCTTTTAAAACCCGGCAAAAGGGGAACTGCGGCTAAGAACCCCGCTATCCACAGGGAACGGGTGTAAAAAACCGCCGCCGCCGCCAGGGCGGCAATAACGAAGGGACTTACCATTGAAGCTTATCCAGCGCTTCCTGGGCGGCTCCTATGATTTCCTCCGGGTACGGAAGAGAGCCGATCCGGGTTAGGGAATCAAACGAGGCCTTGTAAGCCAGATCTCCCAGGGCCCGGACCAGGGCTAGAACCACCTCGTTTTCATCCCCGCTAAGGGAGGCGGCCCTGGAATTGTACAGCCCCAGTTGCAGCCCCAGTACCCTGGCGGCGTCGGCGTTTTCCAGGGCGGAAAGGCAGGCAATGGCATCAAAGAGGTCTTCTTTCCGGGAGGGATCCTTTCTAAATTCCTCCATGGCCCGGGTATAATACGTAAAGACCTGGGGAAAGGCCCGGGTCCACCGGGTTTCCCGGATAAGGGCCAGGGCGGACCGGCGAAGCTCCGTCAATTCCTCCGCCCCGCCGCTTGCGGGGGATCCCAAGGCCGCTTCCAGGGCCGTTTCTGCCAGCTCACCCCGTTCTCCCCCCTCCGGATTCTCCCATGCCAGGGCCATCTTAAAGGCCGCCAGTTTTTCCGCCGGGGGATTTTTTAAAACAACCGACCGGAGAAAGGCCGGCAAATCGCCCCCCACCGCATACAGGGCCCGGGCCGCTTCTACCCCCAGATCCCCCGGATAGAGCAGGGCCGAAGCAAACAGCACCGGATAACTGCGGCTGTCCCCGATACTTCCCAGGGCGGTAAAGAGGGCGCTGAGCAGCGGCGGATCGGGGCTGATGGCGGAAGCGTACAGGTTGTTTTGATCCCCCAAGAACCGGTTGATTTTTTCGATCACCGGCGGCCAATCCAGGGACGGCAGGGTTTGCAGCACCTCCAGGCGGATTACCCTGTCGGGAAATTGCAGAAAAACCTGCCAAAGGTTTTCCGCTCCGGGGTTGTAGCGGCTGCTTCCCACTCCCCTAATGGCAATAAGGGCAATTTGAATCATGTCCGGATCGTCCCGGAACAGGCCGGCGTTTTCCAGCACAAAGTCCAGGGCCAGGCTGCACAGGGGCCCGTAAAATTCCGCCGCCCGGTCATCGGTGGCCGCATCCTGCAGGACATTTACCTTGGTATCCAGACTGGACCGGATAAAAATCCGCTCATAGGACTGTAATATGGGCTCCGGGATCTGTCCCTGTAAAGACAGGGCGGACATAAAAAAAGCCAGGACGAATATTCGAAAAGATCTCATGGTTTCCCCCTTCCTTCCTATACGGCGTTCCCGGCCACGGCGCTTGCATCGTCCCCGGTATTTTCCGCTTCTTCGTCCAGCATCCGGAAGGGAAATTCTTCGTCCTCCTCCGGCAGCATGCCGAACACCTCCCCCAGGATATGATTGCGGGTTTCAACCGCCATAGGATCCGCCTCGATGTGGATCAGGGAGCGGTTTGTGTCCTCGTTATAATCCAGGGAACGGACCATGCCGGAAATACAGATCGGCGCATTGTCCAGGATAAATTGAACCTTGATCCGCAGGCCCACCGCGGCCCTGCCGCCGATTAGGACCGCACAGCCCGAATCGGACAGATCCTCCACAAAACATTTTAACCCCGGATGTACCTCGATGTTGTCCGAAGCTTCGTCACCGTTTAGAATATACAGAAAGGCCGGCTTATGGGTTTTAACCCGCACCGACCGGCGTTTCTGGGTCCTAAAAAGGGATTCCCCGTGACCAACCTTAAGGGACGCTGTCCCCTTGGAAAAAACCTCGTCCTGTACCTCCGTATCAAAGACATACCCCGCATCGTCTTCCCGCCAAAAATAAACCGAAAGTTTTAATCCCGTCCAGGAAAAACTAATGGGCAGTTTGGGATTATTGGGCCGGGCAATTGTAAGGTACTGGCCTATGTTTTTTACCACCGATGAATTAAAGACCCCTTGACCGCTGACCAGGATCCGCAGGGGCTGGCCTTCGTCGATCTGCCGGGTGCTGGTAATGCCGTTCTTAATCCTGGGTTTTTCCATTTCTATCTTTTTCCGGTAATCGTAGAGTTTTGAAAGAAAATCCTGGGTCCCCTGATCTCCCCCGCCGGCAAGGCGGACACTGCGGACCATATTACGGATGCACATGTCCAGCTGGCTCTGGGACCAGAACAAAGAGGAGGGATCCTCCAGGGCGGTTTTTGTTGCCAGCCGGCGGAGAAGTTCTATTTCTTTAAAACTAAATCCAGCATCTTTGCCCCGGGCAAAGAATTGGACCCAGGATTTTTTCTTATCCTTGTTTGACCACGAAAGGAAAAATATCAAACCCGCGGAGACCACAATGATAATTATTAAAATCGTAATGACCATTACAGGATCCCTTATATATGACATACTAGCAGTTTGTTGTGCTTCGCACATGAATTGTATAAAAATTCACTTTCGTGAATTATTATACCCTGCAAACTGCAAAAGACGCCGGATAAGCGGGATTTTTTGTATGAATATGCAAAAAATCCACAGGTGCTAGCGCATTTCCCAAAACTCTGTTAGTTTTGAGAAACTCCAAAGCCAACCCCGAAACTAACAGCGTTTTGGGATTGGCCCATTTTAAAGGAACAGCCATTAAGGATATGCTGGAGGCCCTGGTACTTTTTTTTGTCCTCTTTTTTCCCCGTCCCGGGGGGGATTTTTCCTTCACCGGCGAGCTGATCCTTTCTTTCTGCTGGAGGATCCCCGCCGTCCTGCTGGTGGTGATCCTCCTAAAAAAAAACCTCCCCCCGGGCAAAAAGGATCTTTCCGTGGGGTGCATCTGCCTGCCCGCGCTTTGTATAACGGGGTTCCTTATATCCCTGGGAGCTTCCCGGTATTTTCCCCCTCCGAAGCTTCCTGTTCCTTCCGGCCCCCTGGCCTGGACCGCCGTGGTTTTTAGCTCCCTTACCACGGGTTACCTGGAAGAGGGGTATTTCCGCCTCTACCTTCCCGAACGGCTGCGAAGGGCCGCCCTGGGGCCCGTAAAAAGCCTGGTCATTCCGATCCTTATATTCGCCCTTTGCCACGCCTACGAGGGTCCCTGGGGTTTTACCAACGCCCTTCTGGCGGGAACCATCCTTTCCCTGGGGTACCGGAAAATGCCCGGTTTCCACGGTATTGCCCTGGCCCACGGAATCTACAACATTCTGGCCTACCTTAGCGGGGCCCTTCTGCCGTAGACAAACGGCGGATCGGGCCGTTTGTGTCCGCCGTAAGCCATAGGGTTTCCCAGGGTTCCAGGGACAGCCCGGTCCATTTTTCCGGCAGGGTCCAGCCGGCCCCGGGGATGACCCCTTTGGAATTCCATACTACGCCCTGATCCCCCAGGTTTTCTATACACAGAACCCAGCGGCCCTCCTTTGAGGGTCCCCGGAGCAGGACAAAAAGACTCCCCGCCCCCTCCGGGACTTCCAGTATGTACTGGGGTATATTGGGGTTAAAGGCCCCTTCCTCCTGCCTAAAAGAAAGCATCGCGGCCATCCCCCGGTAGACCTGGGAACGGAAAGAGCCCGGATCCTCCAATTCCTTTTCAACCCGGTCAACCGGGGGTTTTTCCCGGTTAATCGCCCGGTTATAACCAAGCAGCGCCGGCCCCTCTACCCAGGGGCCGGATCCTACCCAACTGTGAAAATACACCGCCGGAAGTCCCGAAAGGGAAAAAAGTACCCCGTGGGCCGCTAAAAAGGCCCGGGCCCGGAGCTTCCCCAGGGATGGGGGGGCCGCCACCGAGGCAAAGGAACAGTTTAGCTCATAGGGAATATCCCCCGTGGGGGTAGACTTGTAGGAAATTAAGGCCCCCCGGTCTTTTGCCCGCTCAAGGGCCGCGGCAAAGGCCTCCTCCGGCACCAAGCCCCGGGCAGGACCTAGTCCTACCCCGTCGTGGCTTGCCAAGAAATTAAGAAAGTACTGTCCCTTTTCCGGTCCCGGCAGGGTCCGCGCCCAGTTCCGCAGGGGTCCGGCATCCCCCGTCAGGGCCGCATACAGCGTTAAAGGCGGAAGGGCAAAGTTGTAGACCATGTGGGCCTCCGGCAGGGAATCGATCCCGGCCTTGCCCACCGGGGCGCCAAAGTAGGAAATATTCTCTTCGTGGGGTACATTGGTTTCGGTAAGAATCAACAGGGGCAGATCAAGATAATCGATGATCTCCCTAAAAAGCTTAACTACCCCATGGGTCTTGGGATGGTGCAGACAGGGTCCGCCGTCCTCTTTCCACAGATAGGCAATGGCGTCGAGCCGCACAATCCCCGCCCCCCGTTCGGCGTATTCCAGCAGGATCCTAATAAACTCAAAAAGCAGCTCCGGATTTGAAAAATCATAGTCCGCCTGATCTTCACTAAAGGTGGTCCACACATATACGGTTTCTCCCGAACCGGGGGATCCGCCGGTCCCTGCCGCGGGACCTTTCCGGTCAAAGGCCGTAAGCAGGGGATGGGTCCTGGGCCGGACCACGGAACGGTAGTCGTAGCCGGCGGGCCGGGTAAGATACCAGTGCCGGTACTTTTCTTTGCCCTCCAAAAACCACCCAAACCAGGGACTTTTTACGCTGCCGTGGTTAATGACAAAATCAAAGGCAAGTTTTAAATGCCCATCCCGGACCCGCAAATTCCCCAGGGCCTCCAGGTCTTCCCATGAACCCATGCGCTCGTCCACCCGCCGGTAGTCAATCACAGAAAAACCGTCGTCGGAAGAATAGGGATGGAAGGGAAGTATATGCAGGTAACTAAAGGTTCCCCTGTTCCACTTTTCCAGAAAGCGCCTTAAAATTACCAGGCCCCTTTGGTTTTTTTGCCCCCCATCGCCGGGGGAGCCTTCGCCGGATCCCTCCGGGGGAGAGAGCATGTTCCCGTAGCTGATAAGAAATGCATCGGTACAGTCAAAGGGAATGTCCCGGCGTTCCCCCGGGGGCCGCGGAAGTTTCTTTTTTTTACAGAGTTCCAGAATCCGGGGCGCCAGGGTTTTAGCCGTTTCGGGGCCGTAGATAAATTCTAAAAGTCCGGTAAAAGGTGTCATTGGAGGCGGCCGGCAGTTTGTTTACCCCGCTGATTGGTCAGCTCCAGGTACGCCAGTTCGGCCAGGCCAAAGCCGCCCTTTTCGGTGTATGTCTTGGCATATTCATCCCAGAGCATATCTTCGTAAATTTCCCCCGCATAGCCGGAATCGAGCAGTTCCGATTTTAACACATTCTTTCGCATCCCCGAAAGAATGTCTTTTACCAGAAAGGTTTCCAGGGCCACACATTGTTCATAGAGCTTACTGTCCCTGTCGATGTGAACCCCCTCCTTGGAAGGGGCCTCCGGCATGGTCTTCCCCTGAAATTCAGGCCCTTCGGAAGCTTGGGGCCCCCGGGAAGATTCGGCCTCCGCTAAAGATCCCCTGGCCGTTTCAAGGGCCCTGTTCATTTCCGCGGCAAAATCCCCCCGGGGGGTTCCCGCCGAAGTTCTGCCGCTAAAGGGAATATACTCCAGATTAAGGGCCTGGATGCCGCCGCCTATGTCCGCCATGCACTACCTCTTAAGGGATGTGGCCGTGCCGAGCATATTGTCGGTGGTTTGGATAGTCCTGGAATTAAATTCGTATGCCCGCTGGGCCACAATAAGGCTTACCATTTCGCTGACCACCGATACGTTGGACATTTCCAAAAACCGGTGGGCGATCTGTCCCATCCCCAGATCATTGGGCCGGCCGGGGATAGGTTCCCCGGAAGCGTTGGTTACTTTGAATAGGTTTTCTCCCACCGCGGTAAGTCCCACGGGATTGGGAAACCGGTACAGTTCTATCTGTCCCACCGGAATTGGTTCGTCGCCGTTTATATCCGGCACCTTTACTTCCACCCGGCCGTCCTTGGTTATATTGACGCTGTCGATCAGATAATTCGGGGGCATCACAATATCGGGAAGCAGCCAGTACCCTTCGGAACTTACCATACGGCCATTCTGGTCGATTTTAAAGGCCCCATTGCGGGTATAGCCATAGGAACCGTCCTGCAGCTGGACCCGGAAAAACCCTTCCCCGGTGATCGCCATATCCGTGGGAACCCCCGTTTCCTGGATCGATCCCTGGATAAAGATCCGCTGGGTGTCGGCCAGCTTAACCCCATGGCCCATCTGGGTTCCCACGGGTACCACCGTATCCTCCGTGGCGGGGGTACCGGCGGTTCTAAGGGTTTGATAAATAAGATCCTCAAAATCGGCCCGGACCTTTTTATACCCAAAGGTATTAACGTTGGCCAGGTTGTTGGAAATTGTGTCGATGTTGGCCTGCTGTCCAATCATTCCGGATGCGCCGGTCCATAAACTTCTTACCACTTTACACTCCATAGATTTGGGTTTGCAGGTAAAGAATCGGCTGATTCCTTCCCTGACAAATAAGTACAATCGGAATTCTTAAACAATTTTGAATTGTCTAAGAATAGTTACCCCTTATGTATCCCTATCCATTGTACCGGACATATTGATTTATCAAGGTTCCCAGCATGGCGTCATGGGTCTGGATTACCTTCTGATTTGCCTCGTAGGAACGGTTCACTTCAATCATCTGGACCATCTCCACCACCGGATCCACATTGGCGGCTTCGTTAAAGCCCTGATAAACCTGGGGCCGTACTTCCCCATCCAGTTCCACCGCTTCCCCGGAAAATTCCGTGGCCCGGTAGAGGCTGGAACCCTGTTTCTGCAGATACCGGTCCCGCTCAAACCCCACAATCCGCAGGGTGGAAAGAAGAACCACCTCGCCCCATTCATTGTCTTCCCTGCCAATCATCTGTTCGGGATTTTCCGCAAATTCCGCATTGATCCAGACGTTTCCTTCTTTATCGATCTTAAAGTTATTTGCCTGGATTCTGATGGGTCCGTCCCGGCCCAGCACCGGATATCCCTCTTTAGTTTCCAGGTACCCTTCTTTTCCCAGTTGAAAACTCCCGTTCCGGGTGTACCGTTCACCGTAGGGGGTGGCCACGGTAAAAAACCCTTTGCCGTACAGGGCCATGTCATAATCATTTTCCGTTTCCTTAAAGGCCCCTTGGGAGAAATTTACAAAAAGTTCGTTCAGTTCCACCCCCGTCCCCAGCTTTCCGATGATCGGGGCCCTATCGAAGGAACCAAAGGGAATACGGTATACTCCGTCGTCGTTGGTCCGGCGCAGCAGCATTTCGGGATTGGCCTTAAAAGCGGCCTGTTCCCGTTTATACGAGTCGGTATTTATATTGGCCAGATTATTTGCGGTGGAATCAAGCCTCCACTGCTGGGCCCGCATGCCGCTGGCGGCGGTATAAATGCCTTTTACCACTTTACACTCCTGCAACCAATATCGGTTGTTTTACCGGGAAAAATTAGGTATGATACAGCCATGTTTCCTTTAATTAGGGAGATCCTGTCCATGCCCGGGGATTCCAGGGAACTGAAGATCCGGGGATGGGTTAAAACAAAACGGGACATGAAAAAGACGGTCTTTGTGGATCTAAACGACGGGTCCTGCCTGCGAAGCATCCAGTGTACCTTTGACCAGTCCTTAACGCCGGATGCGGCGGCGATCCTTTCCCCCCTGGGAACGGGCGCATCGGTGGAAATTACCGGCAGGCTTGTTCCCTCCCCCGCCCCGGGCCAGGAGGTGGAAATTGCCGCTTCTTCGATACGTCTCGTGGGAGACGCCCCGGGGGAAGAAAAAAACGGCATTCCCCCCTATCCCCTGCAAAAGAAACGTCATTCCCTGGAGTTCCTTCGGGAAATACCCCAGCTTAGGGGCAGAACCAATACCCTGGGGGCGGTAATGCGGGTCCGCAGCGCCCTGGCCTTCGCTGTGCACCGCTTTTTTCACGACCGGGGGTACCAGTACCTTCATACACCGGTTATCACCGGCCACGACGCCGAAGGAGCGGGGGCCATGTTCAGGGTTACAACCCTGGATATGACGGCGACGAAGGGGGCCGCCGCCTATGCCGGGGATTTCTTTGGCGGGGAAAGTTTTTTAACCGTCTCCGGTCAGCTAGAGGCGGAAACCTACGCCACGGCCCTTTCCAGGGTCTACACCTTTGGCCCCGCCTTTAGGGCGGAAAATTCCTCCACCCCCCGGCACCTGGCGGAATTCTGGATGATAGAGCCGGAAACGGCCTTTTTTGATCTTACCGGTAACATGGATTTGGCGGAGGATTTTCTTCACTGGTGCCTTGGGACGATCCTGGACGAATGCGGCGAAGACCTGGAATTCTTTAACGACCGCATCGAACCGGGGCTTATCGGCACCCTCCGGTCGGTACAGGCCTCCCCTTTTGCCCGCATAAGCTATACCGATGCCATGGCGGAGCTGGAAAAAGCCTGGACCCGCCACGGCTCCTTTGAATTTAAGCCCCGGTGGGGCTGCGATCTCCAGAGCGAACACGAAAAGTTCCTTACCGAAGAAGTAATCCGGGGACCGGTGATTGTTACCGGCTATCCAAAGGAGATCAAGGCCTTTTACATGAAGCTTAACGAGGACGGCAAAACCGTCCGGGCCATGGATGTTCTGGTCCCCCGGCTGGGGGAGATCATCGGAGGATCGGAACGGGAAGAAAACCTGGAAGTCCTAATGAGGCGGATGGAGGAACTGGGAATAAAAGAGGACCGGTACAACTGGTACCTGGATCTGCGCCGTTACGGCACCGTACCCCATTCGGGGTTTGGCCTGGGCTTTGAACGGCTTGTGCAGTACATTACGGGCATGGCCAATATCCGGGATGTGATCCCCTACCCCCGGGCGGCGGGACAGTTGTATTAACGGCAATCCGGCCGCCGGTAACAGCAGCATCCGGTAACAGTACCGTACCGAAGGAAATGATAGAAGGAAAACCCATGGCAAAAACAAACCGGTTCCCCGGCCATCCCTGGATCCTCCCCGTACTAAGCCTGGGGTTTTCTGTTATTACCCTGGGATTTCTTTTACGGTTCCAGAGGGCGGCGGCGGAAAACTACCAGGGCTATCCCCTGTCTCCTGCATCGGCCCCTCCGCAGATACGTTCACCTTCGGCGGTGCTGATCGACGGAAGCACCGGGACCCTGCTCTATTCATCCAACCCTTCGCTGGTTGTACCCCCGGCGTCATTGACCAAACTGATGACCATACACCTGGCTCTGCGGCAGGCCACTCAGGGCGGGGTATCGGTGGATGATATGGTGGAACTGCCCCCGGAAAGCTGGGCGGGGAACCAGCCCCCCCGGTCAAGTCTGATGTTTTTGGATCAGGGCCACAGGGTAAGCCTGGGGGAGCTCCTCCTGGGTTTGGCGGTTCCTTCGGGCAACGATGCGGCGGTGGCGGTGGCCCTGCACCTGGCTCCCACCATGGAGGCCTTTGTCACGATGATGAACGCCGAAGCGGGCCGCCTGGGGCTGGTTTCCACCCGTTTTTTTGAACCCGCAGGAATATCCCCGGAAAACACCACCACCGCCATGGACTTTGCCCTGTTCTGCCGGGCATATCTGCAGGAACACCCCTCCAGTACCACCCTGCTCCATTCGGTGCGGGTCTTTGCCTACCCCGAAGCGGCCAATACCGCCCCGGCCCCGCCCCGCACCATAGTGCAGTACAACCACAACACCCTCCTGGGCCTTGTCCCCGGAGTGGACGGCCTTAAGACCGGCCACATTACCGAGGCGGGGTATAACATTGCCCTCAGCGCCCTGCGGGATAAAACCCGGCTTATCGCCGTGCTCCTGGGGGCGGAAACCGAAGAAGACCGGGATAGGGACGGCGAAGCCCTGCTTACCTGGGGCTTTAACAATTTTATGACCATCGACATTACGACCCCGTACCTTCCTTCCGTCCGGATCTGGGGAGGCAAAGAAACATACCTTCCCGTTAAAACCGGGGAAAGCACCACCATTACCGTCTCGCGCCAACGGGCGGCGGTACTGGAACAGGAGCCCCAATTGATCGAAGATCTAAAGGCGCCCCTGGCGGCCGGCGCCGCCGCCGGGATCCTGGTTATTAGGGATGAACTGGGGGAACTAAAACGTATTCCTCTGGTGCTGGAACGGAGCGTCTACCGGGGAAATTTTTTCAAGGTCCTCTGGGACAGCATTACCCTGTTTTTTAAGAAGCTGTTTACAAAATGACACCATAAACCGCCTGCTCTTCTTTCTCAATATCTATCTCGTCACAGTTTATTCGAAAGTCTGGTTTAATACCCCGCAGCTTTGCTGCGGCTGAAATAACGCAATGCTTACAAAAATCTGGTATTAAACCAGACGGTATAATAAACTTCCTATCGAACGAGCCTCCGTTCGAACAAAGGCAAAGCTTAAGATACTGCAGAGCTCTGCTCTGCGGAGGCTCATTCTTTTGGGCAGTATATCCTCCCGCCCATATTTCCTGAGCCACTTGGTCAGGGTAGCGGCTCCCCGAATCCCGTTCCTGCGCCTCGCTTCCTCAAGGCTCGTATATTTCCCCGCGGCCGCATCCTCCACCAGCCTCAGCTTAAATGCCTCGCCGTATCGTACCACATCTCTCATCTTTCGACTCCTTATGTGTCAACTTTAAACCAGGACACGACATTCTTTCCTATCTTTTTCTTTCCACTTCCTGCCAGTACCTTGATTAAACTAAAGGGATAAGTATAAAATAACTGTACCCAAGGGAGGGGTAATACCGATGAGAGGGAAAACCTATCGGATACAGTTAACGGGGGAAGAAGAAAAGCAGTTAAAGGACA
>JAISLT010000040.1 GCA_031277165.1 Spirochaetaceae bacterium | reverse complement strand
AAATCCTTTTCCGGGTACAGCCGTCTATAATCGCGGCCTCTATCATTTCATTGTTGACGGCGTCCATCCCGTTTTTTATCAGCATCATGCTCATCGGTATCGAACCGGCGACATGGGGCCCCACCAGGCCGATGGGGTTATCGACGATGCCAAGGTTTTTTAAAATGGCGAAATACGGTACGATAAAACTTACGCCGGGGATCATCATCCCAATCAGGGTCATAATATACAGGACGTTTTTTAAGGGGAAGTCCATTTTAGAAAAAGCATAGGCCCCCAGGGAAACAACTATCAGGACAAGGACAAGATCGCTGACGGTAATTAAAACGGAATTCTGCAGGTATATCCAAAAATCGGCGATTTCAAAACTGTAGCCCTTCCTGAGCATAAAACTGTCGGCCTGGAAAAGCACGCGGCTGTAATTTCCCAATCCCTTGCCGTAAAACGACTTTTGGAACATCTTGAAAAGCGGATAGCTCCAAAGCAGGCCGAATAGGACAACGAGGATCTGGAAAATTACCCGGCCCGGCGTCCAGGATTTACCCCTGTATTTAAATGCGGTCATTTTTTTGTCCTTCTCACGTTTCGTCTTTGGACTGGATATAGAGATTGACAGAAGACAGAACCAGGGCGATGACCAGAACAATCAGGGAGACGGCCGCCGCGTAACCGGCCTTGTATTCCAGTATATACGACCGGTAAACCAGGGAAGCCAGCATCTCCGATTTCCTCGCCGGGCCGCCGAGGGTAATAATCCATAGTATGTCAAAGGTTTTTAAAGTACCGACAATGCCAAGGATCAGTATCGTTATATGGGTAGGCTTAAGCAGCGGAATAGTTATGAATTTTACTATGTTCCAACCGGAGGCCCCGTCGATTGTGGCCGCCTCGATCACATCGGGCGGGATGCCAAGGATGCCGGTGATGTACAGGGTCATTGAAAAGCCCACATAGGTATAAATGTTGGCGGCAATAACGGAGTAAAGGGCGGTCCCCGGATCACCGGTCCAGTCGTGGACCAGCTCCCGCAGGCCGGCGGACTTTAGCAAGTCGTTCAGGAAGCCAAATTGGAAGTTATACATCTGGTTAAAAACATTGCCGATGACCACCAGAGCCATGATATTCGGGAGAAAGATAATCGAACGTACCAGGCCCTTGAGGAAAATATCCCGCTGGAAAATCATGGCAATGAAGAACCCAAGCGCCGCCTGTACGGGTATGGTAATAAAAAAATAGACCGCCGTGTTTTTCAGGGCCAGGAAAAAATACGGGTCGGAAAAAAGACGGCGGTAATTTTCAAGACCGATAAATTCTTTTGTCTTGCTTACGCCGTTCCAGTTGTAAAACGAGACGTTTGTATTAAATATCATCGCGTAGTAGGTGAAGATCCCCAGAAAAATAAAAACCGGCAGAATGTATATAAAGGCGATGTAGGTTTTGCCGAAAACGGCTCTCTTTCCTGGGGCCCTTGCCTTTCCGGTTCCGGATTTGCCGTTTATTTTCATGCTATTCCCCCGGGGTCCGGGGCAGGGGGCCCGTGCCGCAGGGGCGGCCGGACCCTTTTGCCCCAAATTCATGGGTTACCGCTTTGCGGAGGCGGACGCGGCCTGGAGCCTTTCGGCGGCGGCCGCGGGAGTGATAAGGCCGCCGGCAACGCCGGGAAGCACTTCGTTCATAACATTGGCAATTTCGCTGTAGCGGATTTCCCTGGCCCCCACGGAGTTTTCAACGTAGTGCTGGAACATGCTAAGGGCTTCGCGCTCGGTTTCGCCGTTCAGATCGTTGACCGCCGGGCTCAGGTCCACCCCTTTGGCGCAGGGGAGAACCTGGAGCGTGTTGCTCCATACGGCCTGGCCTTCCTCCGCCGACATAAAGGCAATAAACTCGAAGGCTGCGGCTTTCTCCGCCTCCGGCTTTGACTTATTCAGGCCCCAGGCCACGTCAACGGTGGAAACCATGTTTTTTTCGACCCCGTCTTTTACCGCGGGAAGGGTAAAGGCGCCAAGGTGAAGCCCCTCGGGACGAACACCGTCGGCAAGATCGGTCTCATAGCTTTCCTTGGTCAGCTGGGAGCCGTGCCACGTACCGCAGTTTTGCATGACGTAGTACCGCAGGCCGTCGCTGCCGGCCCTGATAAAGCTGTCGCCGATGTCGGGGTAAAGGGCAACCCCAAGGGAGCCTTCGGCAAAAAACCCCGTGTCAAAAAGATTCTTCCAGATCTTAAGGGCTTCGACAAATTCGGGTTCAGTAAAACTAATCTTCCCCTCAAGGGCGTCATAGACCTTTCCGGGGGCGATTTGGTTAATGATTCCCATGAATACGTCCCTGCAGGTCCAGCCTTCCTTGGCCCCTATTCCGATACCCGGAATGATCATGGGATCGGCCTTGAGGACTTCGATGGCGCGGTATACGTCTTCCATGGTTTGGGGGGTCTTTAGGCCGTATTTCTGAAAGACCGTGGCGTTGTACATAATTACCGGGGTGGCGGTCATACCGCCGGGGAGGATCGTATACTCCGGGCCGGAAAACCGGCATTGTTCCAGCGCCACATCAAGAAACCTGTCTTCCCAATTGTCGCCCCAGCGGGCCTTGGCCAGGGGGGCCAGGGGTTCGCAAAATTCCTTGTACTGGTTTGCCCTGGCGCCGGGCTGGAGCGGAAGGACGGAAGGCCCCTCGCCGGCCTGCATGGCGGCGGCCAGCTTCTGGAAAAGGGATTCCGATTCGCCGATATGGACCAAATTTAAGTTAATATCGGGGTGAACCTCGTTCCATTTGGCGGTCACAAGATCGGACTGCAGGCCCTCCGTGGGTATCCATTTCCAAAGGGTCACCGTTACTTTATCCCCGGCCTGGGGTTGGGCGGCTTTTTTGGGGGCGCAGCCCGTAAGCGCAAAGGCCAGCGTAAAAGCCAGGAGCGCCAGGCAACAGCCCGTTTTCTTGGTCATGATATTCCTCCTCGTATGTGTTTACTCCAAAATAGATGTAATAAATATTGAGCTGTGTCCAGGATAACCCCGCTATCTTTGGGTTGTCAACAAAATATTTTTAAATTTTTTATGGTTTTTTACGTCTTTTCCGTGGATCTAAGGTCTTTTCCGGCAGATCCGGCTGGTTTGTTCTTGACAAAAAGCGGCGGCGGCCGTATTATCGCCGATAAGCTACAAATTATTTGCAGTTAATTCGGGGCAGGCGGCTTTGCGGGCAGACACTAATTATCCGGGGACGGCGCATGAAGAATAGAATCACCCTTGATCTGGAACAGCCCGAAAAAGCGGCGGCCCTTTTCCGGGCCCTGTCCTCCCCGGTGCGGCTGGGGATGCTGAAAGTTATCGGGGAAAAGCCGGGAATCAATATCAGCGCCATCGGCGAAAAACTCAGCCTCCCCCTTTCCACCACGGCCCTGCATGTAAGGGTGCTTGAGGACAGCGGGCTTATTCTTATACAGGAGAAACCGGGCCTCCGGGGTTACCAAAAATCCTGCGCCATCCTGGTGGAAGACATACACGTCAACGTGTTCCCCCGCTGGCGCAATGACCGGTATACCAGGAACATAAAGATAGACATGCCCATGGGCAACTATTTTGACTGCGCCATCACAAAACCCTGCGGAATGGCGGGGCGGAATTCGTATATCGGCACGGAGGACGATATCAACGCCTTTTTCAGCCCGGACCGGATCCACGCCCAGCTTGTATGGTTTACCTCCGGTTTTCTTGAATACCGTTTCCCAAACGCCGCCATTAAAAATGAAAATATCCAGGAACTCGGTTTTTCATTTGAGGCCTGTTCGGAGGCCGCCGGATACAACAACGACTGGCCCAGCGACATAACCGTGTGGATAAACGCGGCGGAGGTTTTTACCTTCAGGAGCCCCGGCGACTTCGGCGGGAAAAGGGGCGCCAACAATCCCGACTGGTGGCCCGATGAGGCGACGCAGTACGGCGAGCTTCACCATCTGGAAATAAACGCCGCCGGGTGTTTTGGTGACGGGCAGAAAACCTGCGAAGATAATCTTGATTCCCTCCGCGTTGCCGGGGGCGATTATATTTCGTTTAAAATCGGCATAAAAAAAGACGCCAAATACGCGGGGGGCCTTAACCTGTTTGGCGAATATTTTGGAAACTACAAGCAGGGCGTCAGGATGATCGCCAGGGTTGAGCGGTAAAAGCGGCGCCGTATTAGTGTAATTACAGCCTGCCGGCATGGAGGCCGCAATTCCTGGGGTTTCACGAAGTGAAACTCCGTAAGACCAAACCGCCTCGCGGTTTGGCCCGCGCAAGGGATTGGAGGGGCGCCGGAACCCGAAGGGTTCTGTGCGTTCCGTGTACGCGCAGCGTACACGGAATGGAGCGTGGCAAGCGGAGCTTGCCTTAGCGGAAC
>JAISLT010000080.1 GCA_031277165.1 Spirochaetaceae bacterium | reverse complement strand
CTTTTTTTTGGCCGGGGTCTTTTTTTTCTTCTATCAATTCCAGTATCCGCTCCCCGGCTTTTTTCCCGATTCCCGTTGTATCCTGGGCGGCGATATACCGGCAGGCCGGCAAAAACGGGCTATAGCCGGTTTTATCGAAACCGGCTATGACAGCGGCCGTGGCCGTTTCCAGAAGCCGGCGTTCCATGCCCAGGTGAACCAGCAAATTAACCGCCACCATCGCCTCGGGGACGGGGCCGTTTTCCAGGATACTCGCCATCCGCCTGTAGCCGTCTTCCACCTTCATACCCCCCAGGCATATCCAGCCGGGTTCCGGGCTTATCCCCGCCTCGGCCAAGGCGCGGGCATAGCCCGAAAGCCGTTCCCGGGCGGAAGAAGCGGTAAGGTCCCCGCCGACAAAGGCGATATGCCGGAAACCATCGGCAAGAAGGGCCTTGGTAAGCCGGAAGGCCCCGTCCTCGTTGTCCGAAACCACCGCGTCCAGTTCCGCCCCCTCCACGATGCGATCCACCAGCACCATCGGCATTCCCCGGTCCGCCATGGCCTGGAGGTGATCCCCCATGGAAGCCGAGGGAATCACCACCATGCCGTCCACGGTACGATCCGCCAGGGTGGAAATCCGTTTTTTTTCCTCTTCCACCGAGTTAAAAGACACCGCCAAAAGCATCGTATACCCGTTTTGATCCAGTTCCCGTTCGATTCCCTCCGCCACTTCCATAAAAAAATCGTTGGTCAACTCCGGAACCACCACCGCCACGGTCATGGTCGACCGCTTTTTAAGGCTCCTGGCCGCGTGGTTGGCCCGGTATCCCAGCTGCCCGGCGACCTCGGTTACCCGGGCCCGGGTAAGCTCCGAGACCCTTTCACGGCTATCCTGGGAAAGGGCCCGGGATACGGTGGCCGTTGAAACCCCGGCGGCAACCGCCACATCAAAGATCGTTTTAGGCATGTTCATACCGCCGTGATGTAAACGTTTACATCCCTTTAACCAGCGGAATTACCCCCTTTTTCAGGATGACATTGCCGTAGGTTCTGGTTTCCCCGGTCATAACCACGGCAAAGGCCCTTTTGCAGCGCTCATAAAAGGCAAACCGTTCCATCCGTTCCACCGGCGGGGTATCCGGCCAGTGTTTCTCTATCACCGCCCGGTAGGAACCCTCTACTTCCGGATCAAGCCTATCCCCGGCTGTTACGTCCATCATTACAACAGGGTAAGAAACATATTTGTCAAGATTTATCAGTGAAAGAATTCCATCCAATAGACGGGGAATTGTAATACCGTCCGCCCGGATCACCCGGGGATTAAAACTATCACCGGGAAAAAAAGCGTCCCCCAGGACAATTTCGTCCCCGTGTCCCATCCTAAAAAGTACATCCAGCAACTCGGGGCTGATTACGGGATCAATTCCTATAAGCATAGGACTCTCCTTGATAGTTATAGGATCACCTCAAATTCCGGAATTGTCAAGCAAAAAAAATGTAAACGTTTACATTTTTTGCTTTTCGACTACCGGGCGGCACTATTTATTCGAAAGTCTGGTTTGCTACCCCGCAGCTCTGCTGCGGCTGGAAATAACGCAATGCTTACAAAAATCTGGTTTAATACCCCGGAGCTCTGCTCCGGGGAGGCTCATTCCTCCTTCGTGCGCCGCGAACCGAAGGTTCGACTTCGCCTTGGTGGTAAAATTCTTAAACATGCTTTTTAGTCTAATAGTGCCCTGGCAAAACGGTTAAATAGTTGCATTTTAGGGACGGTTTTAGTCCGGCTGGCGCTGGTTAAACAATGTGGGCGATTTAAGGTACAGTTCCGCATTAAAATTCCGGAGTAGTTTGGCCATGGATGCATTACAAACGATTGTTTTTATAACCCGGGCGGAAAGCTCCGCGGAGGGCACTACTTCCAGGTTGGGGATGGAATCCTGCTCGATTTGGGAACAGGCAACCGTGTCGGTCACGATGATCCGGTTAAGCAGCTTTTCAACGGAAAGCTGCTTAAGCCGTTCCGGGGCGGGGGATGAAAAGACCGGATGAACCGCAAGCAGGTTGATTTCCGCGGGTTTCATGGGAGCCAGGGCCCGTATCAGGGTTTCCACCGATCCGGCGGTATCCACCAGATCGTCCACAATCCAAAGGATCTTCCCCTCCACGGGCTCGGCGGAAAGGATGTTGACACATTCAATTGAATTACAACGTGAATAATCCCGCTGTTTATGGGCGACCACCAGCGGCACCCCGAATGAATTTGCAAATTTCCGGGCAAGTTTTTCGCCCCCGGCATCGACGGAACAAAAGGCCCAGCTTTTTCGGATGGTACTTTCCAGGGTACTAATATCCTTAATATACACATCGCAAAGGCGCTGTTTAAGCAGGGTTAGGGCCGGTATGTCATCTATGGTACACCGGGAGGGATCTATCATCGACTTGGATTTATCCGAATGAAGCTGGTAGGTTACAAAATGCCGGGCCCCCAGGCTGTAAAGGATCTTTAAATGAACCCACAGGCCCACGGAACTGCGGCGGGCGGTTCTATCCGAACGGGAACAGGAAATAAAGGGCTCGAATACGGTGATCCGTTCCGCCTGGGCCCGTTTTAGGGCGTCCACCGTGTGGTACAGCTCTATTTTTGCCTCGTCCACCCCCAGCCCCGCCTCGTTCCGGGCGCAGCTGGCAAAGATAAACACATCCTTTCCCCGGATGGAGGAACCGACCACCACTTCTTTTTCCCCGTCGGCAAAACGATCGGTGCTTAAAAGATCTATGCCGTCGATGGAACCGCTAAAGGAAGCAAAACTTGAAAATTTTGTCAAATACCCCGCTACCTTGCCGGCGTAGGACTTCATGGTTCTGGTGGCGGTTATGACAAAATCGTTCATTGGTATCCCCGGGACAGTATACCACAGGGGATAAAACAGGGGCAAGGACGGATTTTCCCGGTCTTTGTTTATGCCGCGGCGGAACTGCCCGGCCCCTGGAAAGGCCCCGCCGGTATTCCATTTTACAAAATAAAATGATATTTTTACGGGAAATTAAATCAAAAAAGAGCTTCTTGCCATAATATGCAAAGAGGGGAGGGAAAGGATGGCAGCAATGAATGAAGCGGAAAAACAAGCCGGTTCCAGGGACGAAAAGCGGAAAGCCCTGGAGGCGGCCAGGCTTCAGATCGAAAAACAATACGGCGCCGGGTCGCTCATGCAGCTGGGGGCCCATGGCACTACCGCGGGGATCGAGGTAATACCCTCCGGATCTATCCTGCTGGATGAAGCGCTGGGGATAGGAGGATACCCCCGGGGTAGAATTGTGGAGATCTACGGCCCCGAATCGGGGGGGAAAACCACTTTGGCCCTCCATGCCATTGCCGAGGCCCAGAAACTGGGGGGCATTGCGGCGTTTATCGACGCAGAACATGCCCTGGATCCGGTGTATGCAAAAAACCTTGGGGTTAATATCGATGAACTGTGGGTATCCCAGCCCGATACGGGGGAACAGGCCCTGGAAATTGCCGAAAGCCTGGTCCGCTCCGGGGCGGTGGACATAATTGTGGTGGACTCCGTGGCGGCCCTAACCCCCCAGGCAGAAATCGAAGGGGACATGGGGGACGCCCACATGGGGCTTCAGGCCCGGCTGATGAGCCAGGCCCTTCGGAAACTTACCGCCACCATCGGAAAATCCAAAACTCTGCTGATCTTTATCAACCAGATCCGCATGAAGATCGGGGTGATGTTCGGGAACCCCGAGACCACCACCGGGGGAAACGCCCTTAAATTCTACTCCTCCCTTCGGCTGGAGGTTCGCCGGATAGAAACCATCGAGGGGGGAAAGGATTCCGATGCGGTGGGGAACCGTATCCGCGTTAAGGTCGTTAAAAACAAGGTGGCCCCCCCCTTTAGGAAGGCGGAACTGGAGATTATCTTTGGCAAGGGGGTATCCGCCACCGGAAGCCTGCTGGATGCGGCGGCCAAATACAACGTTATCGAGAAAAAGGGGGCCTGGTACTCCTACGGAGAAGAAAAAGTGGGCCAGGGCAGGGACAATGCCAAGCAATACCTGGAGGACAACCCCGCCTTTGCGGCGGAGGTAAAGGCAAAGCTTATGGACCTGATCTTCCCCGGCAGAGCGGTATCTCCGGGGGCCGCCGCCGGTCCGGCTGCGGCCCAGGCCCGCAGCGCCGGCCCCACGGTTCCGGCAAATTCCGCCGTTCCATCCGGTTCCGGCCCTCCGGTACATTCCCCGGCCCCGGCAAATGCCGGGGGTTCCCTTAAGGCCGCCGCCGGTCCGGGGGGGATTCCGGCCAGAGCCCCGGCGCCGGAGGGGGAACACCGCGGACCGGGGCGGCCCAGAAAAACCCCCGAGGTATCCCTGGAAATAGGCGCCGGCCCGCCGGAACCGGGAGAATCCGCCGGGGATGAACTTTTTTAAGTTTTTCCGGGAGGAACTGTGTATTCTGGGACTTGGCTCGAACCTGCCCTACCGGGGCCGCTCTCCCCTGGAGTTGCTTAGTTCCGCCCTGGGGGAGCTGGGGAAGATCCTTGCCCGGGGCAGGGCGTCTTCTATCTACAGGACCGCGCCCCTGCATGTGACGGATCAGGGGGATTTTCTTAACTGCGGTTTCTGCGGGTATTTCCGTAAAGAGCCCCCGGATCTTCTGGCCCGCACACAGGCCATAGAAGCTTCCTTTGGCAGGGATCGTTCCCGGGAACGCCGGTGGGGGGAACGGACCTTGGACATAGACATCCTTCTCTTTGGGACCCGGATAGTCCGGGGGCCGGATCTAACCGTGCCCCATCCCCGGCTGGGGGAGCGGAGTTTCGCCCTTATGCCTTTGCTGGAGCTCCTTCCGGGGGCCCGTGAACCGGGGACCGGTAAAAAGTACCGGGATATCCTTCGCACCCTGCCGGATCAAGGGGTCGAGGTATTTACCACCCCATCCGGTCCCGGTATACTGATAGCTTGCGGTGCTTGGCGCACAAAACCTCCAAAAATCGGCTAAGGGCCGGTTTTTTACCATAGTAACCTGCCCCGGTAATCGCCGTCTTGTGGTCTTCCGAAAAGCCGTAAGAACCGGGGCCTTCCAAAACTTCAGTTTTTGGGAAAGCCGCCCTGCGCGCCGCAGGCTGCGAGGAGCCCCGGATGGAAAACCCAGACCTGTTTACAAAGCCGGTACAGAAGGAACACCCGGCCCATAATTTTAAACTTAAGGAATTTGAGGGCCCCCTGGATCTGCTTCTTTTTCTGGTAAAAAAGAACGAAATTAACATCTACGATATTCCCATAGCACAGATCACCGAACAGTACATCGATTACCTTAAATTTGCCGTTTCCCTGGATTTGGAGGACCTTACCGAATTTCAAGCCCTGGCGGCGACGCTGCTGTTTATTAAATCCCGGGTGCTTCTGCCGGTGGAACTGGATCTGGACGAAATCGAAGATCCCCGGCGGGAATTGGTGGAAACCCTTATTGAATACCAGCGGTTCAAAAAACTTACCGAACTTATCGAAGAGCGGGGCAGGGAGGCGGAATGGGTGATCGAACGAAAAAAACTTCAACGGCCCCTTCCCTTTGCGGAGGAAGCCCTGTGGGAGCCGGTGGATGTCTGGGATCTGCTTAAGACCTTTTCCAGCCTTATGATTGGCATCAGCGGGGACGAAAAAGGACGGAGCATCATTGATCTGTACGAAGAAATATCGGTGAACGAAAAAACCGCCCTGCTGGCGGAGCTTTTGGAACGATCCCATGAATGCCGGTTTGCCGATCTGGTGGCCCGGCGAGGTTCAATCATGGACATTATCTGCGCCTTCCTTGCCCTGTTGGAGGCGGTAAAAAGCAGAATGGTGACAATTTATCAAAACCGCATGTTCGGCGACATATTGATCAGGGCAAAGACCGGTACGGCGGAGCAGTGAGGATACGGTGGAAAAAGAGACGGCCCTTATAGAAGCAATACTGTACCTGGAAACGGATCCCCTGGATAACAATGCGCTGATCCGTTATTCGGGACTTCCCAAGGAGGCGGTACTCCGGGCCGTAGAGGCCCTGGAAGAAAAATACCGCCGGGCCGATTCGGGGATGGAATTGACCCGCATAGGGGGCGGGGTGATGCTTTCGGTTAAACGGGAATACTGGGAGAACCTTAAGGAACGGTACGGCAAAAAGAACGAAACCCGGTTTTCCCGGGCGGCCATGGAGACCCTGTCCATTGTAGCCTATTCCCAGCCCATTACCCGGAGCGAAATCGAAGCAATCCGCGGGGTTCAGGCGGATACCATGATCCGGCTGCTTATGGAAAAATCCCTTATCCGGGAAATGGGAAAAAAGGATGTCCCTGGTAAACCGGTTCAGTACGGAACCACCAGGGAATTTTTACGGTTTTTCCGGCTGGAAAGCATTGCGGACCTTCCAAAGCTAAACGAACAAGAGGCGGCCCGTTTTGAACTTGAAGGAAACTAACAAAGGGACCGGCCCCCTCCGGCTGCAGGTACTCCTGGCCCGAAGCGGCGTCGCATCCCGGCGCCGGTCCGAGGAATTGATACTCCAGGGCAGGGTACGGGTCAACGGGCAAACCGTTACCCTTCTGGGAACCAAGGTGGCGCCGGACAGCGATGTCCGGGTAGACGGCGTACCGGTCCGGGCGGAAAAAAACCGGTATTATCTGGCAATGAACAAGCCCCCGGGGTATTTGTGCAGTTCCCGGGATCCCCAGGGCCGCTCCCTGGCCCTGGAACTTCTGCCCCCGGACATCACCGAGCGGCTTTACACGGTGGGACGGCTGGATTACCGCTCGTCGGGGCTGATTTTTTTTACCAACGACGGGGATTTTGCCGCCCGTATAAGCCACCCCGGATCGGGCATAGAAAAAGAGTACCTTATAGAAGCGGCCGGTCCCATCCCCGACAGGACCATCGAGGAATTTTGTCACGGAATAAGCATCGAGGGGGAAACCTACCGGGCCCGGACCATTGAAAGACTGGGGGGCCGATCCCTTAAAATAGTGCTTATCGAAGGAAAAAACCGCGAAATCCGGCGGGTTTTTTCTTATTTTCACCTTTCCCCCCGGCTGCTTAAGCGGGTGCGGATTGGACCGGTGGGCTTGGGAAACCTTGAGGAAGGCAAGACCCGCCCCTTAACGGAGAAGGAACTGCACCAATTGGAAGAGGAACATGATAATCGCCATTGACGGACCCGCCGGTACCGGAAAAAGTACCATCGCAAAAATGCTGGCAGAAAACCTTACCGGAAAAGACGGCAGGCCCTTTACCTATATCAATTCCGGGAACCTCTACCGGGCTATTACCCTGGGCTGCCTTAGGCAGGGAATAGATCCCCGGGATCCAAAGGGGGCTCTGGACTATGCACAGAAAGCCCCCCTGGTGTACAAAGGGGGCCGGCTCCATCTGGGAGACGAAATGGTAGAGCCCCTGCTCCACCGGGACGATGTGGACCGGGCCGTTTCCCCCCTTTCGGCGATAGTTCCCATCCGTCATGTGGTAAACGGCCATGTCCGGCAGATCGCCCGGGGGCTTAACGCGGTGGTGGAGGGGCGGGACATGACCACGGTGGTGTTTCCCCGGGCGGAATACCGTTTTTACCTGGACGCATCGATCCGGGAACGGGCAAAACGGCGCTTTAACCAGGGGGTTTCCCGGCTAAACCTGGAAGCAATCGAAAAATCCATCGCCGAAAGGGATGCGATAGATAGAAACAAGGAAGAGGGCAGTTTAATGGTGGGTCCCGGTGTTATCTGCCTGGACACATCGGACTTGACCTTAACCGAAGTTTATGCCAAATTAATAGGGATGATAACAGAAGCTTCCTCAAAACCCTAGGTTTTAGGAATGGCTCCATACACTGGAAGAAACTGATAAGGAAGAAACATGGCTCAGATGGAAGTGGGAACGGACACTAATCCCGGCGATATTCAATCGCAATTGCAGGAAGAATACCTTAAATCCCTCGAACAGCTTGAAGAGGGCCAACTGATCGACGGCCATATTATTCAGGTGACCCCCGAACAGGTCTTTGTTGATGTGGGGTATAAGTCCGAGGGTAAGATTCCCCTTTCGGAATTTTCCACAGTTCCCCAGGTGGGGGATCCGGTATCGGTTATCCTGGTTGCCAAAGAAAACAAACACGGGGAGGTTATTGTTTCCAAGCAAAAGGCCGATGTTAAGCTGTTTTGGAAAAACCTCCGCCAGGCCTTCCAGGATCATACGCCGGTGGAGGGAACCATCGAAAGACATGTCAAGGGGGGCTTTGACGTTAACCTGGGCGCCCAGGTCCGGGCCTTTCTGCCGATCAGCCAGTCCGATTCCCAGCGGGTTGACAAGCCCGAAAAATTTATCGGCCTTACCTCCCAAATGTACGTGGAGCGGCTCTATTCCGACGGTAAAGTAAATATTGTGGTAAACCGCCGCAAATGGCTGGAAGAAGAAACCCTGCGAAAACAGAACGAATTTTTTGAAAACACCCCCATTGGGGCGGATAGAACCGGGGTGGTAAAAAGCTTTACCTCCTTCGGGGCCTTTATCGACCTGGGGGGCTTCGACGGTCTTTTACATATCAACGACATGAGTTGGGGCCATGTAACCCGCCCCAAGGATTTTGTAAAGAAGGGCCAGGAAATAACCGTTAAGGTTATCCGGATAGATCCGGAAGAAAAACGAATAAATCTTTCGTTAAAGCACTTTACCGATGATCCCTGGATGCATTTTGAAGATAAGTACCACGTCAACGACATAGTTTCCGGCAGGGTAACCAAATTAACCGATTTTGGCGCCTTTATCGAGCTGGAAGAGGGCATTGAAGGGCTTGCCCACATCTCTGAATTTTCCTGGGTTAAAAAAATTCACTCCCCGGGGGATCTTCTTTCTATCGGAGACGAGGTAGAATGCATGATCCTGGGCTACGATCTACAGGCCGGACGGGTTTCTCTGGGGCTTAAACAGGTCAGCGACAATCCCTGGAACAGCATCAGCGAGAAATATCCCGTTGGAACCAGGCTTACCCGCAGGGTGGTCAAAGTAACCGCCGCCGGAGCTTTTATCGAACTGGAAGAGGGCATCGACGGGTTCCTCCATGCGGAGGATATTTCCTGGACCAAAAAGATAAAACACCCCGGCAGCGAATTAGCCGTGGACCAGGAAGTAGAAGTGATGGTTATCGGCCTTGACCGGAATAACCGCAATATTAAACTGGGGATCAAACAGTTGTCGGAGGATCCCTGGCAGAACTTTGCGGCGGCCTATAAGGTTGGCGCCCGGGTAGAAGGGGAGGTGTCTTCCGTTACCGACTTTGGGATCTTTGTAAAGGTTCCCGGCGGTATTGAAGGGCTTATCCACAAAACAAATCTGCCGGAAAACCGTGAAGAAAGCCCCGAGGACGCCCTTAAGCGGTACCATACCGGGGATAAAATTACCGCCGTGGTATTGGAGCTCCAGCCGGAAAAGCAAAAGGCTTCTTTTTCTGTCCGGGATTACCAGAAAAAGGTACACCAGGACGAAATCTCCCGGTACATGGCGGCGGAAGAATCCGGCGATTCCACCGTTACCCTGGGGGATCTGCTAAAATCAAAAAACACCGAGCAGGAGACAGTTCAAGCCCCCGCTGCTGCCGGAAAGGCCGAAACCGCCCCAAAAACTTCCGCCAAATCCCGGAAAAAGGCCGGCGCCGCGGACCCTTCAACGGCGGAAGTCCCTGCGCCGGAGGCCGCCGCTGTAGAAACTCCCTCGATGGCGGTGGAGACCGCCGCTGCAGAGGGTTCCCCGGCGGCGTCCGAATCGCCGGAGGCGGTGAATTCTCCGGCAACAGAAGAATTGACGGATGCCGCAAGGCCGGAATCCGGAAGGGCAGAGATCCCTCCGCCGGGGGATGCGGCGGAAACAGCGGCGGCGGAAGATTCCCCGCCGGCGTCCGAATAGAACCCGGCTGACCGCATTTCCATGCTGTCAAAAATCGACGCCAGCAAATTTAACACCTTAATCGAAATCAATTCGCTGATCAATTCTAAATTTACGGACCTTCATTCCCTGCTGGCCCAGATCCTGGAATCGGCCACGAGGCTCTGCCAAGGAGAGGCCTCCAGTTTAATGCTGGTCAACAAAGAAACCAAGGAGCTGTACTTTGAAGTAGCCCTGGGATCCAAGAGCGCCGAGATCGCAAAATATACCGTTAAACTTGACGAGGGAATTGCCGGCTGGGTTGCCACCCACAACAAATCCCTGATGGTAAACGATGTGGAAAACGACAAGCGGCATTCAAAAAAAATATCCGACCAGCTGGGGTACCCCTCAAAAACCATGATCGCCGTTCCCATGCGGATAAAAGACGAATGTATAGGGGTCATAGAACTGCTTAATAAACGGGGGGGGAATTATTTTACCCAGGACGATCTTGAATGGCTGGAGATACTGGCAAATCAGGCGGCTCTGGCCATTCAAAATACCCAGACCTTTGAAAGGGCCCGTTCCGAGATAGATCTTCTTCAAACAGAACTGCGGAACAACCGGGGATACCATACCCTTATTGCCAAAAGTCCGGTTATTCTGGAGAAACTTGAAATTATAGACCGGGTGGCCCAGACCGATTCTTCGGTGTTGATCCTCGGCGAAAGCGGCGTGGGGAAAGAACTTATCGCCGAGCAGATACACCTTCGCAGTCCCCGCAGTTCCGCCCCCTTTATCCGGGTTAACTGTGCGGCCCTGCCGGAAAGCCTTCTGGAAAGTGAACTTTTCGGCCATGTTAAGGGGGCCTTTACCAACGCCATACAAAACCGCCAGGGCCGCTTTGAATTGGCCGACGGGGGTACGATCTTTCTTGATGAAATTGGGGATCTGCCCCTGGCGCTTCAGGCTAAGCTTCTGCGGGTAATTCAGCAAAAAACATTTGAAAAGGTGGGATCGAATGTCTCGATAACCGTGGATGTCCGGATCCTGGCGGCCACCAATAGGGATATAGAAGCCATGGTGGAAAGGGGGGAATTCCGCAACGATCTGTACTACCGGATCAACGTGCTGCCCATTTACATCCCCCCCCTAAGGCAGCGCCCCGAGGATATCCCCGAACTGGCCGGTTTTTTTCTAAAGAAATATCGAACCGAAATAAAAAAACAGTTCGAAGGATTTTCAAACGAAGCTATGGAATTTATGCTTTCCTATTCCTGGCCCGGAAATATCCGGGAATTGGAAAACAGCATCGAAAGGGCCTGCGTAATTGGAAAGGGCCCCTGGATACAGAAGGAGGATCTGTTTTTACGGAATCTTTCGGCCATACCGGACCATACCGGGGAGGGTAGCCGTAATCTTAAAAATGCGATAAATACTTTTAAAGCGCACTTTATTCAAAAGGTCCTGGAGGAAAACAACTGGAACCAGACGGAGACGGCAAGGATTTTAGGTATTCAAAGGACCTATTTGTCCAGGCTGATAAAAGAACTGTCCATTAAGGAGCGTTAACAATGGGAATAGACAAAGAGGAATCCCTGCCGCCGGGGGAGGCGATTGCCGATTTTATGCAGCGGAACAGAAAATCCCTGCTTGCCCTGATAGTAATTTTGGCGGGGGGAATAATCGGTTTAGTGGCGTTTTTTGCCGTCCGAAGCGGACTGCAAAAAGACGCCATTATTACCCTGGAAGAAATCGAAGAAAGACTTACCCTGCTGGGGGACTTGAGCGAAAATGCCAAATCCGCCGAAGTAGAAGCCCTGCTTCAAGAACTTACAGAATTTGCCTCCGGAACCTTCGGTTATGCCGCGGCCCGGTCCTATTCCTTGGCGGCGGCGGTCTACATGGAGCGGAACGAATGGGAAAAGGCGGAACAGGCCTATCTTGATTCTGCCCGGAAGGCGGGAAAAACATACCTGGCCCCCCTGGCCCTGTACAATGCGGCGGCGGCCGCGGAAGAACAGGGTAATCTGGAGACGGCCCTGGAGTATTATACCCAAAGTTTGGATTTTTCCGGTAATTTCCCCGGGGCTTCCAGGGCCCGTTTTAACATAGGAAGGATTTACGAAGCCCAGAAGGATACGGAAGCGGCCTCCGATGCTTACCGTACATTGATCGAGAATAGTTCGCCCGATTCCAATTGGGCTAAACTTGCCCAAAGCAGGATTATCTTCCTTGAAATATCCGAACAAGAGCGGTAAGAGGATCCTTGGCGGGGCAGTCCGCCGTACCTGCGGATTGCTTGTGCTGCTGTTTTTTTCCTGCGGCATTGAAGATTATATTTATCTTAAACCGGTGGAGACCGCCTATGCCGAGGATATAAGCCGGGGACGGTTTATTATCCCCGACAATAATGGTAATGTCTATTTTCGAAGTTATACGATCTTTTACCGGATCTATATCAGCGATATTTCATTGGCCAGTGTTACCACCGGTTCTGAACGGGCATCTATTAATCCGGCCCTGGAATCCCATTACAGTACCCTTAACCCCTATACCACCAACGATAAGGTTTCTCCCAATGCCATAGGGTCGGTCTTTAGCAGCCTCCGCTATTATTCCCTGTATGTCACCCTGGACAGGACCAACGACATTGCCCTTTATCAATTGCTGGGAAACCAGCCCTATGGCGCCATTCCTGCCGCCGATTCCCCCGGGGGAGCCGGAAGCACCGTACATCTGGATTTTACCGGCCTTAGCAGCGAACCGGTCATGAAGCTGGATCACGATCCCGCCGCATCGGCATTCTACCTGTTCCGTTCCAGAGATTTTACGGCCCTGCCGGACCGGTTTTTTAAAAATACCAATGGTACGGGTAAGATCACCGACGCCGGCAGTATTGGCACAATGGTAAACGCCGATGTGGAGCGAAATGCCAATAACAACCCGGCAATTACGCCAAAATATACCTATGTTTCCATGTATGTCCTTGCCTCGGGGATAGATTCCAATTATACGGTCATCTATTCACGGCCTAAACACATAGGGATCTTTAGACTTCCCAGTATTCCTTAACCGCATCGCCAATGACGGTGTAACGAGGTTTTCTATCGAAAAAGGGAAGCCCGTATCCTACTATTCATAATGTCTATTCTGTCTACTACCGGTTAGTTTAAACGATCCGGGCTTTCCCGAAACTCCACTGTTTGCGGCAAGTAACTTTACGCAGGATGTTTGTCAACCGGGGTTTTGAATGGTCCTAAAGTTTATAGGGGGTCCGATTAGGTCTGTGCATAATATTTACGGTAGACATCGAAGTAATCCAGGGGCATGCCGGTGTCTGGATCCGCCGCCAAAACACCGTCCCTAACCAGGCCAAAGATATTCTTTCCGCGCCCCAGGGCGGACCGGTATTCTTTTTCTTCCCCGGCGGGAATATGACGGCCGCCGTAGATGGATCCCCAGAGGATCGCCGCCACGGATCGCTTCTTCGCACCGCCGGGTATGACAAACAACTGTGCATTCCGTATCCGGAACCCCTCGGGCAGCGCCCCGTTCATCCTGTCAATAAAATTGCCGGCTTCCAGGGGTTCCCCCAGGTCCAGGGTGGCGATTTCTCCGGCACACTGGAGTCCCGTGGCGGCGGGGGCGGCAAAATCTATTTTTAAGAGGGGATTAAAGCCCCCGGTATATAAACCGGGAATTCCCCCCCGGACAACGGCCATGGAAAAGACCTCCAACACCCCCAGGTGGGAAATAAAAACCGCCCCGGCGGTTTTAACGAAAGAAAAAAGCATCCTCAGGGTTTCACCATCCGGGTGTTTTACCGGATCCTGTAGGAACGACCCGGCCGTATTCTGCACTATTTCCGGCATGGCCGTGATATCCGGTACAGTATCCGGTATAACCGGGGCATCCGGTATAAGAGACGGCAGAACAGGGGTTTCATCATCGGTTCTACCGTGGATATTAACATCAGGGTGTATACTATTTTTAACAACATGGCATTCCCGGGTGCAAATTCCACAGGGATGTGTGCAATTTTCTATACAAGGTGAAGTAACAATTCCCCTTTGCGAAGCCGCGGTTTCACCGGCCAGGCAGCCCTCCCCTACTCCGCTGTGGATACATTTCCAGGGCAGATCCTCCGTATCTGCTTTGCCCCCCAGGATAGCTTGAACCAGGGGGGAATTTTTCCCGATAATGTCCCGCCAAATATCGGTCCGAATATGGTCGGACCATGCATCAAGCCGGCAGCCCCGCCGGTAGGCTTCTTCAACCATACCTCCAACGGTTTCATTTCCCCGGGCGAGGATCCCCTCCAAGAGGCTTACAAAGGGGTTTTGAAGGCTTACCCGGTGTCCCCTGGGTTTTAGCCGTTCCTGGATCCGGCGGAGTTTTTGCCAGGCCTGCCCTTCGTCCAACTGCCGTACCCGTTGGTAGGGGGTATGGGGCTTGGGAACAAAGGTTCCTACGTTGATATGAAAATGAAACCCGGAGGCCCTTCCCGCTTCCAGGACAAAATCGGCGATCTCCTCTTCTTCCGCTTTATATGGCACCGGCAGGCCGATCATAAAATAAAATTTAACCCCCCGCCAGCCGTATTTTTTTGCCTCGGCGGTGATGGAGATTAGCTCTTCCAGGGCAACCTGTTTATTTATGGACCGCTGTCCCAGGGTTCCGGGGGTTTCCACCGCAAAGGTAAGTCCGCTTTTTCGTACCTCGGAAATTCCCGAAAGCAATGGAAGGGAAAATCCCGAAACTTTTAACGAAGGCAGTTGGAAGGAGATATGGCGCCCGCCGTACCGGGTGTTTAGGGCCCTGACCAGTTCGGTAATATACAGATAGTCTCCGCTGGACAGGGAAGAAAGGCTTATTTCCCGGTATCCGCCGGTTCTAATAAAATCCTCCGCTTCCCGGATCACCAGGTCCGCCCTTTTTTGTCTCATGGGCCTGTACCACATACCGGCATGGCAGAACCGGCATCCGTTGGGACAGCCCCGCATGATCTCCACCGACCCATGGTGCTGGACCGTCCGGATGCTTGACACGGGAAAGACCGCCGCCCGCTGGGGCCTCTGGCCAAAGTCCGCCGCGATTGCCCGGACCGTCCGGGCCTTTCCCGGCGCCCAAATATGGGGGTGGGCTGTAATCCGGGCCAGCATGTCTCCTCTGGGGGCCCCAGCTTTTTTTAAACCCAGGATGGTTTTACAAAGATCAAAAAAACCCGCTTCGGCCTCGCCAATCCAAAAGGCATCGGCAAAGGGGCTGTACGGCAAAGGGTTTGACACACAGGGCCCCCCGATGATCACAATGGGATCCCCCGGACCCCTGCCGGCCCCCCTAAGGGGTATGCGGGAATGATCCAATACCGAAAGGATCCCGTTTATTCCCAGTTCGTATCCCAGGGAAAAAAGGAGCAGGTCCGTACTACCCAGGGGTATGCCCGTATCAAGACCGTAAAGGGGTACGCCCTCTTCTTTTAAAAGTTTTTCAAAATCCGGGGCGGGGGCAAAGGCCCTGTCGCAGGAAATTCCGTCGATCCGGTTCAGGGTATTGTAGAGGATTCTAAAGGCCTGGTTCGACATGCCCAGCTCATACAGATCGGGAAAAACCACCGCGGTTTGAAGGGCTGCACCGGATTTTGCCAGCCGTCCGTATTCGCCGCCGGTATACCGGGCGGGCTTTTCCACCTCTAAAAGGCGCTTTCCCAGCCGGGCCAGGGGATCTATAAACCGGGTCATGTCAGCGCTGGAATCTTCGAATATGGATGCTCATGGCAAGGCCTATTCCTACCATGGCAGAAATAAGGGCCGATCCGCCGTAGGACATAAACAGCAGGGGGATCCCCGTGATGGGCATAACCCCCATGGCCATGCCGACGTTAATTATAAAATGAAAGGAGAATACCGCCGTTAATCCGGTGGCAATATAGGATCCAAAAGTATCCGAGGTGGTCCTCATAAGCCGGACAAGCCGCAGGCATATAAGAAGGAACAGGGCAAATACCAAAAGGCCCCCTAAAAATCCCCATTCTTCCGTAAAAATCGAAAAAATAAAATCCGTGCTCTGCTGGGGCAGAAAACGGTAATGGCTCTGGGTTCCCTGGAGAAAACCCTTTCCCATAAAGCCGCCGGAACCGATGGCTATCATGGATTGTATAATGTGCCACCCCGATCCCCGGGGATCCACGTTGGGATCCAGAAAAACTATAAGCCGCATGATCTGATAATCCTTTAGGACCCGGTGGGAGGCAAAGGATGCAAGTAAAGAAATCGCCAAGAGTACCGCCCCGTAGCATATCCAGTAAAAATAACGCCTTTTGTACCGGGAAAATCCAAAGAACGCCATGGTGCCCACGGGAACAAGGGCCGCCAGACTTGTTAAAATAAAACGGCCATTGGTAAGGATCATGATTGCCGGATATGCCCCTTCAAGGATTGTTTTTTGCCAAAGGGGCAGGACCGTCATTAGGCCAGTTAAGACAATGGAGCTTCCCAGAAAAATAATGTACCGCATGGATATGCCGCCGATAAAGGTCATAACCAGCAGGATCGGAATAAAAACCAGGGACGTACCAAAGTCGGGCTGCAGCAGCACTATTATCATGGGGATTAGAACAATAACGCAGGAAAGGATAAAACGGTTCAGTTCATTTTGACTGTGTTTGGTTGAATCAAGGTGGCGGGCTAAAAAAAGTATGGTGCTTATCTTGGCAAATTCGGAGGGCTGGATGCCAAAACTGCCAATTCCGATCCAGGCCCGGGCGCCGTTTACCAGCCGTCCGAAAAAGCATGTGTAAATAAGCAGCGCCACGGTGGCTGCATAAATGTACAGGGAAAAATCGTATACCCGCCGGTAATTCAGCATGGAAATAACCAGCGCTACAATAAAGCCCGCGGCGGCCCACACTATCTGCCGGCTGTATTCGGTGGAAACAGACCCCGTGGGGGTGATGCCCGAGGAATAGATAAAAAGAATTCCAAAAACGGTAAGCAGCAGGGCCGCAAAAAACAGGGGAAAGTCAATTTCCAGAAAATCCCGAAGCCTCATTCGCGGCGTCCTTGAACAGGACTTAGGTATTGTAAGCCCAGGGCTATCACCGCTTCCTCATAGGTTTGGCCGGCAAAGATTCCCTGGAAAATAATGGCCGTCGCATAGGGGGACCACCAATCCCAGGGATTGGTGGCTTCCACCAGGACCGTGACAATGATCTGCTCATCGTGGTTGGTGGTATTAAAGGGTCCGTAGGCGGTAAACCAGCAGTGCCAGCGGTCCAGCAGGCCCACTTCGGCGGTACCGGTTTTTCCGGCCATTTCCACCGTCCTGATATTATTCGGATACCGGGCGGATCCCTGGGTTACCACGGTTCGCATATTATTGCGAACGGTTTCAAAAACCCGGGGGCTTACCTCGTTCCGCATATCGTGGATAATCTCCGGCATAGGGGTCTGCTCTATGGCCCCCGAGACCGGATCCCGGACTTCCTTGAGCACATGGGGTTTATAGGCCACGCCATCGTTGATAACCATGGCCACCAAATTGGTAAGCTGCAGGGGGGTAACCAGGGTAAATCCCTGGCCTATGGAGGTATTCATCGTATCCCCCGCAAGCCACCGTTCATGGGTGGTCCGTTCCTTCCACTGCCGGGTGGGGATAAACCCCGCAATTTCCCCGGGAAGATCGATGCCCGTAAGTTCCCCGTACCCAAAGGCCTGGGCATACCGCACAATGCGGTCAATCCCCACATAGTCCCGGCCGGCGATCCAGAAATAAATATCGCAGGAGACCGCCAGGGCCTGCTGCAGATTAAGCCAGCCGTGGCCTCCCCTGGCCCAGCAGCGCCACAGCCGTTCACCGTAATCCATACCTCCGGTACAGTTGATCTTTAATTCCGGGTTTATAAGATTTTCCGCCAGAAGGGCGGTGCTCATAAGTATTTTAAAGGTAGACGCGGGGGGATAGTTAGATTGGATGGCCCGGTTCAAAAAAGGTTTATTGGGATCGTTAATAAGGGCCGAGTACTCCGCAGAAATATTTGAACGGTTAAACAGGTTCGGATCATACCAGGGGTAGGAGACCAGGGCAAGAATCTCTCCGTTGGGCTTCATCACCACCGCGGCGCCCATTCTTTGTCCCAGGGCTTTTTCGGCAAGGAGTTGGATAGATTTATCCACGGTCAATACCAGGTTTTTTCCCATGGCGGGAGATTCCCTGGTTAAATTGCTGGAAATGCGCTGGCCCCGTACATCAACGGTCCTGGTTTCAATGCCGTCACGGCCCCGGAGGATCCCGTCGTACTGCCGTTCAATTCCCATCTTACCGATAATATCCCCCTGCTTGTACCCCTGGTTGTAGAGCTGGGTAAGTTCCTCCCGGGTAATATTGCCCACATACCCTATGATATGGGAAAGGCTGCCCATGTCCCCGTAGTTTCGCATGGGGGTGGATTGCCAGCTTAGGCCCGGCAGGGTATCTAAATTTTCCGCCAGCACCGCGATGGTTTCAAATGGTATGTTGGAGGCTATATTCAGGGGCTGATACAGGTAGTAATACTGGGGAGGGATTTTTTCATCCACCTCCCTTCTGGGCACCCGGAGCAGTTCCGCCACCCGGGTAATAAGATCGGGAATCTGCCCCTCCGGTACTTCCGCCGGAGTTATGGTAACCGCAAAGGTGTCGTTGTTCACCACCAGGGGATCGGTAAAATTCCGGTCGTAAATTTCCCCCCTTTGGGCGGGGAGTACCGTGGTCCGTCTGGCAATATCGACGGAACGCCTGCGGTATTGCTCGCCGCTGATGATCTGCATGTTAAAAAGGCGGAGTGCATAGAGCGAAAAAACAGCAATAAGCGAAAACCGGAGGATGCGGATTCTTCCCAGGGGCTGTTCACCCATGGTTCCCGGATACTGATCAAACGACGAAGACATTAGTTTTCCCCCGGCGACGCCAGCAGGGGTTTGAACAGCTTAAGCAGCCAGAATAGAAACGGCGCCGTGATGGTATTAAGCAGAAGTTCAAACCAAAACACAGGGCTGGTTAGGGGAGGATAGGACGGCACGGCGCCGGCAAAAAGCAGATGGAGTCCAAAGAGCATTAAGCCCTTGAATATGGTGGCGGAGGCGCACAACACCATGGGCAGCACCAGGGTGTCCAAAAAAAAGGTTCCCCGTAAAAGTCCCGTGAGGGCGCCAATGATGGTCCGGATAAAGGTATACAGCCCCATGGGGGCCACCGACAGAAAATCGTAGAAGATCCCCGAGAAAAAACCCGTAAGCTGGCCGTTCATGGTGCCGTTAACATAGGCGCTAAACACCAAAACCCCCAGGGAAAGATCCGGTACGGCGCCGTAAAATTTAAGCCGGTAAAGCAGCACCGACTGCAACAGCGCCGCGATGGTGGCAAAAATCGTGGACCAAACAATGTTTTTAACCATCGGGCAGACTCCCCTCCCCGCGTTCTTGGGGAACCGGCCCCTGGCCCGGGGGAACTTCCTCCGCCGCGGGCGGGGGGGGCTCCCCGGCACTTGTCCGGGATTTAATGTCTATCACAAAAACATACTCAAGCCGGGAAAAATCGGTCTGGCTTTCCAGTTCAATTTCTATCGACGTATCGTTGTCCTGGTAAAGGACCCTGCTTACCCGGCCTATGATAATACCCTGGGGATACACCCCCCCCAGGCCGCTGGTAATTACCGCCTCGCCGATCTTAATTTCCTCGTCCCGGCCCCTTCTTCGCACAAAGCGCATGAGGAGGGGCGCATTGTGGCTGCCCTGGCCTTCCACAATCCCTTCTATTCGGGAGTCATTCAACCGGGAAGAAATGTAGGAAATTGAGTCGTACAGGGGCATTACCATGCTTTCGTACTGGGCCGCCTGGACCACCTTTCCCACCAGGGTTTCTACTCCGTTCTGGTAGGCAATGACCGGCATATTGTTGCTTACGCCGTCCTTTTTTCCCCGGTTAATAACAAAGGCAGAAAAAAGATTATCCGGCTCTATACCGATAATTTCCGCCGCCACATGGCGGTACGAAAGGATTTGGGAGAACCCAAGCTGTTCCCGCAGGCGGTTGTTCTCCTGCCGGATGTCCGCGGCGGTCCGTTCCAGCTGTTCGTACCGGACTATACGGGCGGCAAGTTCATTGTACTCTTCTTTAAGCTTTGCCAGTTCCCAGACGGAAAGAACGGTCCGGGAAACCAGGGACATTAAGCCGTGGAAGCTTTCCCGCAGGCCGGAATACATGGAAAGTCCCACATTACTAAAGTCCGTCACAAAACTGCGGGCGGAAAAAAACAGCGTCGAAAAAGAAATAAGGCTTAGGGCAACAAACACATATACATTGGTACGCGGCCGGCGCTTTCTGCTATGGGTTCCACCTATCATAGGATTAGCGCGGCCCTATCCGTTCAGGCTGTCGTAAATGCCGCGGTTTTCAAAACCCTTGGCGGCATATTCAAAGTATTTTCCCGCCCCCAGGGCAACACAGTTCAAGGGCTGTTCCGCCAGGATAACCGGCACCCCCGTTTCTTTGGATATAAGTTTGGGTAAGCCCTTAAGGAGCGAACCGCCTCCGGTCATAACAATGCCCCGTTCCACAATGTCCGCGGCTAATTCCGGCGGGGTCTGTCCCAGGGTGGCTTTAATTTCATCTATGATCTGTGTGATGGGATCCTTTAGGGCTTCCCTAACCTCCACCGAGTCAATTTCCAGCCGCCGGGGAAGGCCGGTAATGGCGTCGGTTCCCTTGATTTCCACCTTCTCTATAATCTTATCGGGGGAAGCGTTGCCAATTTCTATTTTAAGCCGTTCCGCGGTCTGTTCGCCAATAATAAGGTTATGCACGCCCCGGACGTGCTTAATAATCGCCTCATCAAATTCATCTCCCCCCAGACGGATGGCGTTGGTAACCACCATTCCCCCCAGGGAAATTACCGAAATTTCCGTGGTGCCCCCCCCGATGTCGCAGATCATATGACCGGCGGGCTCGGATATGGGGATATCCGCTCCAATGGCCGCCGCCAGGCTTTCCGCAATAACCTTCACGTCCCGGGCCCCTGCTTTAAAGGCGCTTTCTTCTACCGCCCGCCGTTCAACTTCGGTAATGCACGAGGGAATGCCAATGACCATCCGGGGTTTTATAAACCGGTACCGGGGAAGGATCTTGGTAATAAAATAGCGGATCATCTTTTCCGTTGATTCCAGGTCCGCAATAACCCCGTCCCGCATGGGTCTAATGGCAATAATATCCCCCGGGGTTTTATACAGCATCCGTTTGGCATCTTCGCCCACGGCCACAACTTTTTTTGTGCCCCGTTCAACCGCCACTACGGAGGGTTCGTTAATAACGATACCCTTGCCCCGAATATAAATAAGGGTATTGCAGGTCCCTAAATCGATCCCTATATCCGATGATTTTATCCCAAACATATGTCCTCCAAAGATTTACATGGTATTAAGCCGGGCCTGCGCTGATACATAATTATGATCGGCCCTGTAGGCCCTTCTATAGGCAGCCCGGGCCCTGGTGGTATCTCCCAGGGAAGTGTAGATTTCCCCCAGTTCATAGGAAACCTCCGCACTTTCACCCCCCTCTTCCAGAACCGCAGTAAGGGCCTCGATGGCGCCTTCACTGTCGCCCAGGCTGTGCAGCACCTTTCCCAGCAAAAACCGGGATCGCAGCACAATACCCGTGTCCTTGGACCGTTCGGCACAGCGGATCAAATACGCCCGGGCCGAATCCCAGTCCTCCAGGCCCATATAGGACTGGGCAATAGATAAAAGCAACAGATCCGAATTTGCCTCGTCCTGGGGATCCAAAGAGGCGCTTAGGGTTTCTACGCTTTTCCGGTAGTCCCTTACCGCCACATAGGCCAGCCCCAGGTATTCATTGAGGTCACCGGCGGTAAAAGAGGCGGCCTTTGCCTCTTCCAGGTATTTTACCGCCAAATCCGCATACTCCGGCCCCTTCACATAGTAGGCCTTTCCCAGAACATAGCGCATTCTGCCTTCCGGATCGGCATTTTTCTCCAGCAGGGCCCTTCGCAGGGACCAGATACATTCGTCGATGTACTCAAGGGCCCCGGTATTTTTAATCTGCGATGCGGCCATTTGATAGGCGGCAAATCCATGGAGCGTTAAAAAAAAGCCATCCATGGGCTTAAGGGCCAGTTCGTCCCTGCTTTTTTGATAAACATCGCCGTAGGAACCCTCTTCCCAGTGCCGCAGCAGCTCTTTTTTCTTTCCCGCCCCCTGTACTATCGAATAAAGGGCAATTGTTAAAACCGTCAGGACCCCCCCCAGAAAAACCAGGGTGATAATTCCCTGAAAGGTCTGCCTTTTTAGGGTTTCGATAATCCGGAGCTTGCCCATATTGAGTGATTTAATACTCTTTACAATAAAAAGTCAATTATGACTCTAAAATTGCTTTCCTATTAAGCTGAAAATACGGGAAAGCCTCTTATATCCGGTTCTTACTACGAAGATCAAGGTCCATCCCCATACCGCCGCGGACGCTGCCGCGCCGGGAATGTTACGATCCCATGAAAAAAAAGCGATGAATCATAAGCCGGATTCTGTTTTTGGCACAGGCCGTACCGCAGCTATTACGGAGGAAACCTCCGCCATAGGGGCCGGCACGCTGCGCCATAGCAGCCATCTGTCTTGGACAGCCGTTGCCGGCTGCCTCCGTGCGGTCTACCCGCGTTTAACCGGCGGGCCGCCGGTGCGGAAGGTTTGTCCTGGGACAAGCCCTCCACCGTAAAAGGCAGGCCTTTTACACGCTGCTTGACCTTGCTCCCGATGAGGTTTGCCATTTTCCGGAAAATACCGGAAAATACCGGCGGCGTCACCGCCGCCGGGGTGGGCTCTTACCCCGCCATTTCACCCTTCCCTTTTGTCTTTTCAGAAAAAGGGGGTTTTTTTTCTGTTGCACTTTCTATCAGAGAGATCGTTTACCCGGCCGGTTTACCCGCACCCGCCGGGGTTCCAAAACGCCAGGGCGTTCCGAAAAACCCGCGGATGCGGCGGACCGCCGGACTTATATATCCCCTGTCCGGGCGTTACCCGGCATCGCGCCCTGCGGAGTCCGGACTTTCCTCCCGGTCTTAAACCGGGCGGCTGCATGATTCATCGCTTGTCTACTTCTTATAATATGAACAGGGACTTGTCAAGCGCCATGGTTTACCCGGCGCAGCAGGGACGGAACCGCCTGGATAGGTTTTCATTCTTCGTACTCCATACCGGCGGAACTTTCTTCGTCCTCCGCCTCGTCGTCGTATTCATCTTCGTCTATGTCGTCCAGATCCGAAAGGCTTCCGGCATCTTCATTGTTAAAATAATCCCCCTCTTGGTCGGTATCTTCGTAATAGAGGATCCGGGAACAGTAGGGGCAAAAGAGGATGTCTTCTCCCTGGTGAACCAGGTTGGCAAACTGAACCGGCAAAACCATGTGGCAGCCCATACAGACCCCGCCCTTAATGGCCACAATGCCCCGGCCCATTTTATTCCGGATAATCCGCTCGAATTTAAAAAGAACCTCCGGATCCAGTCCCGCGTTAAGGCTCCGTTCTTCTTCTTTAAGCCGTTCTATTTCGGCCTGTTTTTCCGCCACCTCCGCCTCGATACCCCGGCGGCGTTCCTCCAGTTCCTTTTCCTGCTGATCAATCAGGGCTTCACTTTGTTTTATCTGTTCGGCCAGATCGGTTATTACCCGTTCTTCCCGCTGCAGGTCCTTCCGGTACTGCTGTTCCCGGTCCGCCGCATCCCGAATTTCCTTGTCCAGAGCTTCGTATTCCCGCTGGCTGTTGACCCCGTCCATGTTTTTTTCGGATTTTTCCCGCATGGCTTCGGCCTCTTCCAGCAGGGCCTTGTATTCCGTCTCGGCCACCCGGCATTTTTCAAATTCCAGGTTTTTATCGATAAAGGTTTTTTTTAGCCGGGCAAGAAGCTCCTCCTGGGTAACAAGGATCTTGGGGATTTCTTCAACCTCGTGTTCCAGCTTTATCTTTTCAGACAGGATCTCCTGGAGTGTCCTAAGCTTGTCAAACATCGCTTCTATTACCATATTTTACCTCGTTAGTGATCCAAATAGTCTTTTAGTTTGCGGCTTCGTTTGGGATGCCGCAGGCGCCGCAGGGCCTTTGCTTCAATCTGCCGTATCCGTTCCCTGGTAACATTAAAGTACAGTCCCACTTCTTCCAAGGTTAGGGAATACCCGTCGTCCAGGCCAAACCGCATCTTAAGCACCTCCTGCTCCCGGGCGGGCAGCGTGGAAAGCACCCCGGAAAGCTGCTCCTGCAGCAGGGTAAAGGCGGTTTGGTTGGCGGGATTTTCCACGTCCTTATCTTCGATAAAGTCCCCCAGAAGCGAATCTTCCTCTTCCCCAATGGGGGTTTCCAGGCTGATCGGTTCCCTGGCGACATTTTTTACCGATTTAACCCGCAGGGCGGTCCATCCAAGCCGTTCCGCCACTTCTTCGTCCGCCGGTTCCCTGCCAAGGATCTGCATAAGCTGCCGGGATTCCCGGACCACCTTATTGATCTGCTCAATCATATGGACCGGCACCCGAATCGTCCGGGCCTGATCAGAAATGGACCTGGTTATGGCCTGGCGTATCCACCAGGTGGCGTAGGTAGAAAACTTATACCCCTTGCGGTATTCGAATTTTTCCACCGCCTTAATAAGCCCGATATTCCCCTCCTGAACAAGGTCAAAAAAATGGAGCCCCCGGTTGGTATACTTTTTTGCGATGGAAACTACCAGCCGAAGATTTGCCTTAATAAGTTTATCCTTGGCGTTCTTCATCATTATCCGGCCCCGGTTTATCTCCTTGGCCATTTGGTTGATATTGTCGATGGTTTCTTCAAATTCCGCTTCCATTTGGCGAAGTTTCTTTTCTGTTACCTGGATATGGCGGATCTGTTCTTTTATCTCGTCAGAGCTAAGGCCCAGTTCTTCCTCCAGAAGTTCCCGTTCTTCCTTAACGGTAAGTCCCCTGCCAAGGGCCCTTAGCTCTTTAAGGGATTCTACCTGCAGGCGTTTTTCTATCCGTTCCTGTTCTTTTTTATACCGTTTTATCTTCTTGGAGGCCTGGACAAATTTTTCGGAAAAGCCCGTGATCTCTTCGGGGTGAATGGCCGCCCCCTCAATTTCCCGCAGCAGCCGTCTGCGCAGGGAGGAAAGTTCCTGGTCCTCGTAGATATCCGTACCCCGGGCAATGAGCTTTCTTTTTATTTCCATGTAGTTTTTTAAATCCGCCCCCACGGCCCGCAGGGTGTCCTTGTAAAACTGATTAAGCCTGCGCCGTTCCGTCATAAATTCGGATATTTCTTTTTTAGACAGGGAAAGTTCCCTGGGGTCTTTCTTGGAAAAGGCCCGCTGGGCAATATGGTAAAATTCCGGAATAATCATCCCCGAATTCTTTACCACCCCCTTAATAATGTTCTCCCCGTCTTCCATCTGTTTGGAAAGTTCCACCTCCTGTTCCGCGGTAAGAAGGTTTTCCTTGCCTATTTCACGCAAGTAAAGGCGGATCGGATCGTCCGCGGAAGATTCCTTTTCGTTGTATATAAGCTTCTTTTTACCGCTGCCGGCATCGCCGGCCTTGCGGGCGGGTTCCGCCTCTCCCTCGTCGTCCCCCAGGGTGTCCTCTTCAATAAGCTGTACGTTATTTGCCTCCAGCAGCACCAGGACCTGTTCAATTTTATCGGTGTTGGCAATATGTTCGGGCAAAAAATCCTGGAGTTCGTCGTAGGAAAGGATTTTTTTTTCTTTGGCATAGCCGATAAGCTTGATTACTGTGGTATCCAGGGAAACATCTACGGCACCGGCATCCCCCTGGGGATGGGGAAGTTTAGGACTTTTACGCCGGGCCGTTTTATGCGCCGGAAGCGCCCCGGCTCCGCTGTGCTTATCGACGGCAGGTATAGCCTTGTCGCTCATTTACCGCCCTTCCTTTGACTCGCCGTGAAGGGGCCCCGTCCCGGTATTCCGGGTTGTTTCCGCCGGAGCGCCGGGCGCCGGGGCATGGATCCTTTCCTTAAGCCTGGTTAATTCAGTGTCGATATGGATCTTTTCCACAAGTAAATCGCCCTGCCGAACCGTTTCCTGAGCAGGGCTGCGTAATTCCCGGATAATTTCTCTTCGTCTCCGTTCAAGAACTTTACTCTTAATCTTGGTTATTCCGTCGCTAAGCAGCTTTTCTATGGCAGAAAAAGCCCCGGACGCCTCCTGACGTATAATATAGTCCCGCAGATCCCTGTCCTGGACCGTTTCCAGAAGTTCCCCAAGAACCCCGGGACCGGAAGTTCCCCCAGTATCCGGGGGAACTTTATCCCGCAGTTCCCCACCGGCCCTGCGGTACCATTCTTCCAGGAGTATAAAAAGCTCCCGGGCTTTTTTATCTTCTAAGTCTTCCAGGGATATCCCCGTCCGGAGGGTTTTAAAAAACCCCGGATTAACAAAAACCGCCGTTAAAAGGGCCAGTTCATCCCCGGCACGGAACTCCCCGTTTTCCGCCGGAGGGACCCCTTTCCGGGGGCCGGAATTCCCCGATTGCCCCCCCCGTATATGATAATCGTCCCAAACCGCCCGGCGCTCCACCCCAAAGGCATCGGCAATTACCCCGATGGAAGCATCCCTGTTTACCTCGGAATCCAATGCATCCAGGTAGGGAAATAAAAAGGCCACGGCCCGTGACTTTTCTTTGTTAAGCGCCTTACTGCGGGATATGACAAAATCCAAGTCTAGTATACAACATTTTACACTTTTTTTCAATTCCCCGGGACCGAATTTTTGCAAAATTTCCGCAGGATCCTTGGGGATTTCTTCTTTTTCCGCAAAATAGTCTTTAAAATTCACCACCTCGCAGTCAATGCCGTTTTTCCGGCAGCAGAGGATCCCCTTAAAGGCGGCGTTTTGTCCCGCCTCGTCGCTGTCCAGCATAAGGTATACCTTCTGGACCCACCGGGACAGGAGCTTTGCCTGGTCCTCGGTAAAGGCCGTTCCCAGGGGGGCCACCGCGTTGGTTATTCCCCCCTGATGGAGGGCCAGTACGTCCATATACCCCTCGGCAAGGTAGACCGCTTTGGTGTTCCGCATCTCCGGCAGGGCCATGTCCAGGGCAAACAGGGTCCGGCCTTTTTTAAAAATCTCCGAATCCGGCGAATTTATGTACTTGGGCCCATCATCGCCCAGGAGCCGCCCCCCAAAGGCGACGGTTTTGCCGGTCCGGTCCCGGATGGGAAACATAAGCCGGTGGGAAAAAAAAGCTGTCCGAGGGTATTTTCGGGAAAACAGTCCCGAGGAAGCAAGAAACGAGTCGGAAAATCCCCCCTTACCGCTTAGAAATCCATAGAGCCAGGACCGGTCCGCCGGTGCGTACCCCAACTTGAATTGTTCGATTGTACGGATGTCGATTCCCCGGTCCAAAATGTACTGTTTTGCCCCCTCCCCGCCGGGGTTTTTTAAAAGCAGGTGATGAAAACTCAGGGCCACCCGGCGGTACAGTTCCGCCAAGGCTTCGGCCTGTCCCCCGGATGCCTCCTGGGGGGCCCCGTTTTCGTAGGCCAGGGTCACTCCAAACCGCTTGGCCAGGGTTTCCACCGCCTCGGCAAAGCTAAGCTTGTCCATTTCCATAATAAAATTGATGATCGAGCCCCCCCTGTGGCAGCCGAAACAGTAGAAAAACTTACGATCCGGCTCCACGGTAAACGAAGGGGTTTTTTCATGATGAAAGGGACATAGTCCCCAGTAACGGCCGCCTTTTTTTTCAAGCCGCAGGTAGTCCTCTACCACCGCCACCGCATCAATTTTATCAAAAACCGCCTGAACGGAGGCTTCGGTAAAACGGGCCATGCCGGCTAACTGCCCTTTACAAAGAGGGATCCCGCCTTAATATGGTCGTCCAGGGTTTTTGAAAAATAATGCCGCCCCGCGGACTCGTCCACCAGCCGAAAGTACAGATATTCCGTATCGGCGGGGTGGAACGCCGCGGCCAGGGCGGTCCGTCCGGAAAGGGAAATGGGTCCCGGAGGGAGGCCGGCGATGATGTAGGTGTTGTAGGGATGCTCGATCTCGATGTCGGAGTTATACAGTACCCGGGGATGGGGTTTTCCTTGGATTTCCGTGATAATGTACTCCACCGTGGCGCAGGACTGGAGGGACATGTTAATCCGCATCCGGTTGTAAAAGACCCCGGCCATGATGGGCGCTTCATCGGGAACCCGGTATTCCCGTTCCACAATGGATGCCAGGATCACAATGGTATTAAGTTCCCGGGGGCTTAAATTCTTTGATTCCGGGGCAATTTCCCGGATCCGGGCAAAAAAGGTGTCCGCCATGGTCCGTACAACCCGGTCCGCCGGAAAAGCGGCGGGGAAAAAATAGGTTTCCGGGTACAGGTACCCTTCCATGGTTTCGTTGGGAATCCGGTATGCGTCCAGAATCGTCCTGTCCCCGGCGGCGGCCAGAAAATCCTCCGCCGGGCAGATTCCTCCCTCTTCCAGGATCGCCCCGGCCTTTTTAAGGGTTACACCCTCGGGGATGGTGACCCGCAAAAGTACCTGCCGGCCCTCCACCAGGGCGGTCCGTATTTCCATCTGGGAGGCGGGAACGGCCAGGCGGTAGGTTCCGGCTTTAATATAATCCTTCCCCAGCCGGGAAAGGATATTCCAAAAATACCGGGTTTTTATAAGCCCCGCCTGTTCAAGGCGCTGCCCTACCCCATAGGCGCTTTCGCCCTCCCGTACCTCAAAAAGAACTCCGCCGGATTCGTCAAATTGTATTCCCGGGGCATTTTCCAGGGGCCCCTTCTTGGGGGGGGCGTTACAGTACACCGCCGCGCCCGCCAGGACCGCGGCCAGAAGCAATGTTCCCGCTATCAAAGAACTTAGCAGGCCGAACAACAGGCGCAGCCCCAGGGGCAGCGGCGTATTTCTACTCAATGGATCCTCCCAAAGTGCTTTCTATCTCCTGGACGGACAGGTGCTGGTACAGGGTTTTCTCCACCCGGTACAGAAAAGACCGTTCCGGGGCGCTTAGGGCGTCTTCGTCCCTTTTTAGGCGGGGAAAAATAGCCCGCAGTTCCTCGATATTAAAAAAAGCGCCCCGCCGGTTTTCCATGGTGTACCCTTCCATACTACAGGGTTATCTCCATTCCTTCCATGGCCAGGGAAATCCGGATCCCCTTAATGCCCATCCGTTCCGTGTACCACCGGGCGGATTGGAGGATATTGTACAGTTTTCTGTCATCGTAGGTGGGATCGTGGTGAAAAAGGATAAGCTGTTTAATCCTCCAGTTGGCGGCAAAATCCACCGCCAGACTAAAGGCGCTGTGGCCCCAGTTGTATTTTTCAATGGCCTCTCCCAGGGTGTACTGGGAATCGAGTACTATGCAGTCCGCCTGGTCAAAAAAACCCGTATTTTCTTCGGTTTTTTGGAAATCGCTGGCGGAAAGCTCCGTATCGGTGGCAAAGATAAAGCGCCGTTCCCCCTCGATAACTTTGTAGGAATAGGAATAGCCGGGATGGTTCATCTTTTTATATTCAATCAGAATATCCTTGAGGCGGACCGGTTCGGAGAGCTGGTGAAAGGTCTTTTTAGAGCCCATGGATTCCATGTGGACGGGAAAGTAGGGGCTGGTCATTTGGCCGTGCAGGGCCGTTTCCAGGTTTTTCATGGGGGAATAAAAATCCACCGACACCGAAGGTTCGTAGGCGGGGTTAAAAAAAGGGAGCCCCTGCAGGTGATCCCAGTGAAAATGGGATAAAAAGATGTGAAAATGAGAACGTTTGGGCTTTTCCTTTACCACCGCATTGCCGTATTCCCGCAGCCCCGATCCCGCATCAAAGACAATTGAGTCCCGCAGAGAATTGCAGGAAACGGTTACACAGGGGGTGTTCCCCCCCACGGTACCAAAGAGCCAGGGGGGCAGGGTTGCTAGGAACCGTTCCCGGCTTTCGGGGGTTTTAATATCCTCCGGGTTAAGCCGCTCCAGAATGGCCGAAATCTTGCTTCTGAATTGGGAAGGAACCTGCGGCGCCGGAATGGATCCGCGGACGCCCCAAAAACGGATCCGCACTTAGGTTCTCCTTGCCATAACCGGTTCCGCCCGCCGCTGGGCCAGACATGCTTCGATATAATTCCGGCTATGGAGTTTTCCCCTGCCAATGCCCGGGCAGGGAAGGCCCTCCCACACCTGGGCCGAACTAAGGTTCGATTTCCAGAATGGGAACGTTCTGCACTGAAGGGGCCTGTTTTTATACACCCGGCAGCCCTGCTGCCAGAAAATACAGTCAAAACCGGGCTTTTCCTTTAACGAAAGCTGCTCGATCCCCCCGGAGGCCGGAACCCACCGGCAATATACTTCCACTACTTTACTATACTCACATTCCAATTCCCCCGCTAGGAGCCGGAGGTCGCCGCCGGATAAAAAGACAAACCCCGGCTCGTGACGGCAGCAGGCAGAACAGCGTGTACAGGAAAAACGCAGTCCCCGGGCATAAAACGGTTTTTTTTCCATGATCTTCCGACGTGCCTCCATGCTACTACAAAAAAGACGGCTTTTCAAGCCTGCGGCGACGCTTGTTATATTTTTTTGTATACTCCTTCCCGGCATTGAGATGCCGGTTGTAAAGGGCCGGGTTAATCCCCGGATCTTCGGTTTACACCCGGGGAGGCCCATTGACTCCTTGACAGTGCCTTATTATATTAGTATATTATAAATTACTAATATAATTGGAGGGACGGCTTGGGAGTAAAGGCAAAACAGATAGCGGACCTGCTTAAAATGCTGGCCAATGAAAACAGGCTCCTCATCTTCTGCGCCCTGATGGAGGGGCCCATGACGGTGACGGAAATTGCCGAAAAAACGCCGAACATTACCCAATCCGCCCTGTCCCAGCATCTGGCCCTGCTGCG